>JAJRTO010000001.1 GCA_024278235.1 Candidatus Poribacteria bacterium | reverse complement strand
CTTCCTCTCAGAGACAGCGGAATTTGCCGATGTCATTTTGCCTGCCGCCTCCTTTGCGGAGAAGGATGGGACCTTTACCAATACGGAACGACGGGTCCAGCGGGTGCGTAAAGCGATAGAACCTATTGGCGATACGAAGCCTGACTGGTGGATCACCTGTCAGATTGCCAAGAGATTGGGAGGTGAAGGCTTCGACTTCTCGAATTCCAGGGAGATCATGGAGGAGATAGCTGCTCTCACGCCCAGTTACCACGGTATATCCTACGATCGTCTGGAAAATGGTGGGCTACAGTGGCCTTGCACCTCACAGGAGCACCCCGGCACACCATTCCTCCATGCGGGACGGTTCGCAACCCAGAACGGCAAGGGGAAGTTCATGCCCCTGGAATACAAACCTTCCGCTGAGTTACCGGATGATGAATACCCTCTGCTTTTAACGACGGATCGTAGTCTGTACCACTACCATACGAGCACGATGACGCGAAAAGCAATAGGACTTGAGCAACTGGATAGCCATGAATTGTTGAAGATCAACCCCCAGGATGCTTCTGAGCTTGGGATCGTCGATGGTGAGACCGTACACGTTCTCTCCCGGCGGGGAGATGTCATGGTCAAGACAAAAGTGACCGATATTTGTCCCGTAGGGGTCGTCTCGATGACGTTCCATTTCTTCGAGAGCCCGACGAACGTTCTCACAAGTCCTGCGCTTGATCCTGTGGCCAAGATTCCAGAGACGAAAGTATGTGCAGTACGTATAGAGAAACTGTTGCGGTGATTTTCTGACCGCCATCCAAAGCTAAGGCAGAGAAAGAGTGATGTCATGTGTTAGTCTTAGAAGATCAAGCGCGGATCGCGGTGATCGGTGCAGGACCAGCAGGCTGTTTCTTTGCCCATACTGCGCTGCAACTGGCATCCCGCGTGGGAAAGTCGATTCATATCACGCTGTTTGATGGCAAAGATTTCAAGAAATCAGGACCAGCAGGATGCAACATGTGTGCGGGGGTTCTCTCAGCCTCTCTGTTACGGTATCTGGATGCCGAGGGGATTCGGCTCCCCGATTCTCGCGTGCAGCGAGAGATATCCGGTTATCATCTCCAGACCCGGGATGAAGAACTCGACATCATCCCACCCGGACAACGCAACCGTATCACAACAGTCTATCGCGGAAATGGCCCACGTTTCTCTGAAGTCGAAGGGGTCATCAGTTTTGATGACTTTCTCTTGGAGCAGGTGGTCGCAAAAGGCTGTCAGGTGATTCATCAACCTGTGCGGAAAGTCCTGTTGCCTCCGGACCGACAGGATCCGATACGTCTCACTTACGGTCCTTCGGATCAGGAATCAACGTTGGAGGCGGATCTTATCGTAGGCGCCTTCGGTGTCAATACCCGATTGATGCGCACTTTCAAAGCCTTCGGTTTTGGGTATCGTCCGCCGCGCCTGCTCCAACTTTGCCAGGCCGAACTCCCACTTCCTCCTGAACACATCCAGCAAAAGCTGAAGAACCGAATTTTCACCTTTGATCTGGGGCTGGAAGGAATCCACTTCGCCATTTGGGTTCCCAAAGCGACTCACGTAACGGTTACGGTGGTCTGCACACATGATGCAACGAGAAAAGACCTTTTCACTGTGTTGAATCATCCTATCGTGCGCCAATGGCTTCCCCCGGGATGGAAACTGCCGGATCATATGTGCTTCTGCTATCCGCGCGTCCCCTTGGTAGCAGCCGCGCAACCTTATGCTGACCGCATCGTGATCATTGGAGATGCATGTTGTGCACGTTATTTCAAGAACGGGATTGAATCCGCTTATATCACAGCGCGTTATGCCGCAGAAACGGCCTTAACTCGTGGGGTTTCACAACAAGCCTTCCGGCGTGGCTATGGAAGGGCTCTCCGGCGAACCCTCATCCGGGATAATCGCTATGGGCGGTTTCTTTTCAAGATAGACTATTTTATCTCCCGATACGATCTTCTGAGGAAGATCCATATGCGTATTGCCCAGTGGCCGGTATCCCGTACGGCATCCCGTCGTTTGCACGGGATCCTCTGGAATATGTCTACCGGCGATCTACCGTACAGCCAAATCTTCTGGGCATGTCTACAGCCCGATTTGCAGTTTCATCTCTTCCTTAGTACAGCCCAGGTGTGCTGGGAAGCCACCCGACAGTGGCTTGTGATACAGTGGCGAAGCATCCTCAGGAGTCACTCATGAGTCCTAACTTTCCCGGTTTAGGACCTCTTGATGGAGGGAAGGTCGCAGTTGTCGTAGGTGGTGGCCCAAGTGGTGCGAGTTGTGCCATCCGAATGCAGCAGCTTGCAAAACAGTTACATCGAGATATCCGTATTGTCCTCTTCGAGCCCAAACAGTTTGAAGGTGAACGTCACTTCAACCAGTGCGTGGGTGTGTTGTCTCCACCAATTATGGAGATTCTGGAAGATGGCCTGAAAATATCTTTCCCGTGGCATTTAGTCCAGCGCGAAATCTACAATTATGTATTGCATTCAGATCGTGAAACCATCCTGCTAGAGGGCGAGGGACAACCTTCGTTTGCCGTGCATCGTGTGAAGTTTGATGCCTATCTTCTGAAGCAAGCGGAACGGCAGGGGATTCGCGTCGTGCAAGGCCGCGTGACGGATCTGGAGTTTGCTCCCCATGGGATCATGGTATACAGCGATAATGAGAATCTACGGGCGGATGTCGTCGTGGGTGCTTTTGGTCTGGATGGCGGCGGGTGCGAACTTTTTCAGCGAGCAACGTCCTACCAGCCACCACAGGCATTGGCTTCCATCGTAACCCGAATCTACCCCCCCGTGGATTTCATGAAGCGTTTTGATTCCTCCATCCACGCCTTCTTACCCGGTCTACGACGCATTGAGTTCGGCGCCATAACCCCCAAGAAAGATCATCTTACGATCAACATTGCAGGTGCTCAGGTCACAGCCGAGGATATGGATGCATTCCTGAGGCTCCCGGCAGTCCGATCCGTGCTCCCCGCTAATTTCCTCCCGGCGAGTCTGGAATTACAGTATTTCAAGGGACGTTTCCCCATCCGCCCAGCGAAACATCTGTATGGGGATCGGTACGTGACGTTAGGGGATGCATCCGGGCTTCTCCGCCCTTTCAAAGGAAAGGGAATCAACTCAGGCTGCCTTACGGGAATACGAGCAGCAGAGACGATCTTGAAGCTCGGCATCTCACGCAAGGCATTTCGCTCCTACTATCGTCTGTGCGATGACGTAACACAAGATATGTGGTATGGGCGACTCATTCGACAGCTCGCAGTTTCCAGTGCTAACATCGGTTGGTTGGATGTCGTTATCGAACTCGCACGGGGACATCCACATGTTCGCACCGGGCTATTCCATTGCGTTTCGGGGCACAAGTCTTTCAAGGCAATCCGCCAGGACATCTCCCTCCGCCAGACCTTACCCAGCCTTCTTTTCACCGGCGGACGCTGGCTGTTAAAGCTCACGACACAAACTCATCACTAAGCAGGTTCCAATGAAAGTCGTAGCTTGCGCGTTCAGAAGGGGGCATCAGGCTTCAGCTCTCAGGCTTCAGGAATCGGCAAATACACCACAAATGTAGTTTGGAATGACAGGCTTGCGTCGCCAGGGAAATGGCGGGGACGGGAAGGTGGGAAGGCGGGAAGGCGGGAAGGTGGGAAGGCGGGATCTGCGCTTTTTCACCCTCTCCCCCTCTCACTTTCTCACTTTCTCACTTTCTCACTTTCTCCCCCTCCCATCTTCCCCACGTCGTACTGTCAGCATCATGAGCGACGACCCTATGTGACGCAATGTGAACTCCATCCAGATTTTCAACGCGGAGACCTGTTCAGCCCTTGACAGCATTTATCTCTGGGAGTATACTCCTCGGTGCGAAACACTGTAGAAGGAGGGTACGTGTGGATATTCACGATCTGAAAGGGAAAACAGTCGGTACAGCGGTTTCCGGAGGACTCGATAGCTGTACCATCACGCGCTGGCTTACAGACGAGGGCGTAAAGGTCGTCTGCTTTACAGCCGATCTTGCGCAACCGGATGAGAAGAATATAGATGACATCCGCCACCGGATGCTTGCGTGCGGAGCAGAAGACTTTGTGCTGGTGGATGCACGCGAATCGTTAGCGGAAGCAGGGCTTCGCGTTATTCAAGCACAGGCTTATTACGAAGGACGCTACTGGAATACAACGGGAATTGCCAGATATGTGACTGTCGCCGCGCTGATTCCGGAGATGAAGGAGAAGGGGATCCAAATCCTGAGTCATGGTGCGACGGGGCGAGGCAACGACCAGGTACGTTTCCAATTGGCGACCAACATGCTGGCACCAGAATTTGAAGTGTACGCACCCTGGCGAGATGAAGCATTTCTGAATCGTTTCAGCGGGCGCGGCGAGATGATCGATTTCTGTGAGGAGAGAGGGTTACCGATCACCGCAAGCAGGGAGAAACCCTATTCGACGGATGCGAACCTGCTTGGTCTAACCCATGAGGCCGGGATCCTTGAATCACTCAAAACACCAGCGCATTTCATTGAACCTGGCATGGGTCGTCATGAGTTGAGCGCGCCGGACGAACCAGAGGAGTTCATCGTTCGTTTCGAACGAGGTCGGCCCGTTCAGATCAATGGTCAGCCCATCACAGTGCTGGATGCTTTTCTCTATGCCAATGCGATCGGGGGACGACACGGGATAGGCATCGGAATTCATACCGTAGAAAACCGATTTGTCGGCATTAAATCACGAGGCGTTTATGAAAGCCCCGGCATGGAGCTGCTCGGCACGTGTTATGAAATGCTGCTGCAACTGATCCTAGATCGGCGAGCCCGGGAGGTGTTTGAAACCCTGTCATGCCTTGTTGCGAAACAGATCTATCAAGGCTATTGGTTCGATCTGGCGACGCAGATGGCGCTACAGGCCATAGAACGCACCACCGAACTCGCTACCGGTACGATTGCCGTCTCATTGCACAAGGGGAATATCTCTTTTGTTGCCGCGGGTGGCGCACCGCATAGCCTCTATTCCGAAGAAACGGCCTCGATGGAGGCCATCGGTGATTTCAACCATGCGGACTCAGAAGGATTCCTTCAGGTGCTCGGTGTGAGTGCCAGAGCACTTGCAGCAGCAGGACAAATTAAAGAATAGACAGAAGTCGGGAGAACCGCGCTATTCGACCTTTACCAGCCGTCCTGTCTCTGCCGATTCCCAGGCGGCTTCTGTAAGCTGAATGACCCGTAGACCGTTCAGCGCATCGACCCGGTTTTCCGCTTTACCCAGGATGAGATCCAGGAAGGCGCGATCTTTGTTTCCGCCCTGCGGAAGTTGCTCGTTTGACACCTCAAACCGCTCGACGCCCTGTTCTTCTCGATATATCTTTCCATCATAGACAAACAGCGTCCCTTTTTCCAGCCAAATCGTGAAGCTTTCCCGCATTTGACCGGCGGCATGACCGACGACACTGATGTTGCATAGAGCATTGGTGTCGAATCGGATGCTCATCGCCGTGAGGATGTCTACCTGCGTGTCGAGGTAGTCCATGAGCGCGGAAACCTCACGAGGGCTCGCCTCCAGGATCCAGAGCAAAATATCGAGAAGATGGCTTCCGGAGTCATTCAATTGCCCGCCACCGCTCAAAGCAGGATCCAGACGCCACCTGCCCTGCTGGCCACGGTACCAGTTCTGGCATTGCCAGGCTGAGATAAAGAGGGCTTTGCCCAGTTCTCCGTCCTGGACGACCTCCCGGCAGTACATATAGGCAGGCTGGAAATGTCTCTGATAACCGATCATCAAATGCTTGCCGGTTTCCTCCGCTTTGGCAATCACCTTTTCCGCGTGTTCGACGGTGCACACCATCGGCTTTTCGGTCAGCACATGACAGCCGGCATCCAGTGAATCCATGATCTGCTCAAAGTGCAGTGTATGAGGGGTACTGATCTCAACGGCGTCGGGCTTAACGACCTTGAGCATCTCACGATGATCTGTGAAGGTAGGCACATCCTTACTCAAAGCCGTCGCATCACGAAAAGCCTCAATAGCTTTTTCGTTCACATCGACCAGAGCCACGATCTCGGCATCGGGTTGGGCTGCGATCTGCCGCCCATGCCCTCGCGCATTCCCACCACAACCGATGAATCCAACACGAATCTTGTTTGTTTCAGCCATTTGTTCCATTCCCTGTTGGTAGTGTCAAGTTATTGTGCTTGTTCCAATGCTTCCACTTTACACGATGATGACATCCCGATCAAGGAAAAAGAGCCTCGTCAGATCCTCCCGACGGATGGATCCATCCGTCGGGAACTGTTGGGAAAAACTCAGGTCATGGGTGTGAGGGAATCACCGGAAGAAGCAGGTGGGAAGGGTAATCCGCATTGTGATAGATCGTCTGTGCTGCCGTGATAACTTCTGCATCTTGACCAAACGGTTTCCCCGTGTTGGGGTTTCGATCAAAACGGGGGAAATTGCTACTGGATATTTCGACCCGGATGCGATGTCCCTCGAGGAAGACGTTGCTTGTGACCCACAGATCGATAAGGTATCGATACACGCGATTCGGTTCGATCAGTTCCGGTTCTATATCCGAATTTCGGTAGCGTGCTCTCACGATACCATCTGTCAGATTCCACGCGAGGCCATCAGGGGAAACATCGACCAGCTTAGCTGTAAAGTCCGTGTCCCGAGCACTGCTGGATGCGTAAAGTACCATACGAACCGGACCGGTTACCTCGACAGGTTCTTTCAACGGCTCGGTCGTGTAAACAAGGACATCCTTTCGTGCCTCTACTTCGCGCTGATCGTAAGGGCCAATTGGCGCCAGCGCGAGATTGGCTCCGCCAGTCGTTGGAACGGGGTCATTGGGATCATAGCTGTAATGATCGGTGGCCTCTTCCTCAGGGGAGACCACTGTCAACAGTCCATCTCCATGAAGTGAATTTGCATTCCCTTCGCTATGCAGATAATACTTCGTGTAGCGCGTACGTGCCAGAGGCCATTCCTGTTCATTCCGCCACTCGTTGATCCCCATGGCGAAGATCCGCACCGGTGCTTCATCCATGATCCCGTTGTCGATGCCTTTGAGCCAGTAGTCAAACCATCTTCTTTCAATGGCTCCAATGTCCACTTTGGCGACATCTCCGAACTCTCTATTTCCGACTTTGTTCCCGCCACCACCATGAGCCCAGGGGCCCATCAACAATCTCTGCGCCCGGCGAATTTCCTCAGTGGATGCCGATTCCCGCATACGGCGAAAGTTTTCGGCCGTAGCCTGAGCAAAGATGTCATACCAACCACCGATATTGTAGACTGGTACCTGGATCCGGTCGTACTTGTCGGTGATCGTTGCCGAACGCCAGTATTCATCATCATTCGGATGTGCAAGCCAGTCGTTGTAAAATGGGATCTCACGGCCGAGAAGTGTCGCATAATCGGTGAGTGGTAATGCTCGGAGAATGCTTGGCCAATCCTTGCCAATGATGTTTTCTCCAGGCTGTGCCGTGACCATCGCTCCCCAACCCAGGCCAAGAGCTAGTTGAAATGCGCCCCCGACATACACCACATCATCATGAAAATCAGCGAAGGTCACTATCGGACACATTGCCTTGAGAGCAGGCGGTTGCAGTGGTGCAGGCGACCATTGAGTAAACCCGACATAAGATCCTCCGGCAGTGCCGATCTCTCCATTACTCCAGGGCTGTTGGCGAACCCACTCCTGAGTATCATATCCGTCCTCTGCTTCTGTCAAGAAAGGATCGAATCTGCCTTCTGAATCAAATCGTCCGCGAGTGTCCTGAATGACATAAGCATAGCCAGCTTGAGCATAGCGATGCGCGGCACCGTTCTTCTCATCTCCTTTATCATAAGGACTACGTACTAGAATTGTTGGAAATTTTCCCTCTGCATCCGGTAGAAAAATATTTGTAGAAAGTTGCACACCATCGCGCATGGGAACCTTGACATCCTGCCGGATGACAATATCATCCTCCGCAGAAGCGAGGTAACTCAATCCCAACAATGTGATGACAATGCTAAGCGCAATCCAACGTTTGCTCATAGTGTTTTCCTTATCGACGCAGGATACTCACTGTTACTGACACGACAGATAGCAATGAGAGCACAAGGGACCAGTTGATCTGACGTTTTCGTGGTACCTGTAGCGTATCCCCGGGATACAGCAAGGTGGGTTCCGTCATCTGCCCCTCGAAGAAATCTAAGAGATTCAGTGTTTCGACAGTTCCGTTAGCGCGAATTAAACGTGCATTCTTTAGGTCCGCAACAGCTTCGATAACACCACCTCCCAGCGCAACGGCTTCGAGAGGCGTCACCGGTCGTTTAACTTCGTGAGAACCCGGATTATGGACATATCCAAGCACGAACAGCTTGGTTTCTTGATATGCATGTGGAACATAGACGACATCCCCGTTCTTGAGGATGTATTTGTTCGGGTTCTCTTTCTGGCTGTCGAGGATGACATCGCTTCCATCAGCACCGTAAATCGATATTTTGCTTGTATCCGCGATGTCATAAAGAGGTCCTCCTGCGAGAGCCAGGGCTCGTGCAACATTCACAGGCTGACGGATGAAAAAGGAACCCGGGGTCTGGACTTGTCCCGAAACATGAATTTGTCCTAATCTTTGCACCCAGACAACGTCACCGGCATGGATAGTGACTTCCCGGACTTGAGGGGTACTCAGATCATAGATTTTGGACTCGCCTTCTTTTGGGCGCAGTATCTCTATCCGGGAAGTATTGGCTGATTCTGCCTGGAGGCCTCCTGATATTGCAAGTGCTTGAATCAGGGATATTTCTCCGTCGGCCGGTAACGGGTAGTCGCCTGGCTGGCCGACGGCGCCCAAGACAAAGAACCCATCGTTGCGAATACGTGGTATGACCGCGACCACCGGTTGTGAGATATAGGACGTGAGCTGTTCCCTGATGACCTCCGCAAGCTGCTCAGGAGATCTTCCTGCCGCCGTCACTTCACCGAAGTAGTAGGTAATATGTCCATCCGGCTCGACTTCCATCGTGGCTGAATAATCCGGATGTTCCATCACAAGGATTTGCAACCGGTCTCCAACCCGGAACTGGTAGGTGGCTTCTGCATGCCACGCGATGCACCCCAGTAATATCCATCCGAGGAATAGATATTTAAGATGGCTCCGAGGTCTGGGAGTTCTGATCGTTTTCATCATAGGGCAAGCCATCCAGGTACTCCTGCACGATCTCCTTCGCTTGTTCTGCTACTTCTTGCGGTACCAGGATTTCACCCCAGTAGGCATCGTACCAAGAAGCAGGAATTACGTAACCAGGCACGACATTACGTCGTATAGATGATTGAAGGTTTCTGCTGTTGAGGATCCCCTGAACCATATTGGCCGCAATCTCTGTAGGAGCCTGATACACAGGTACCCAGTCGATCATTTCAACCTGTTCAATCGGGAGCACTGGCACAAGGTCAACCTGGCAGTCAGGACACGTCTCAACCGAATCCAAGTATTCTGCTTTGCAGCGAGGACAGAAAGGCATTTTGGCATCCTTTCGGAGGTGTGTGGGGAACTTCCGGCATCCCTCATTCGTAGATTATCATCCACGACATGGAAAAGCAAGAGAAATAGTGGATTTTATTGCGATTTTGCGCTTGACATGACGTTGGCTTATGTTATAATAGTGGCACAAAGTGGAAATAGGTGGTAGGATGTGGCAAATTAGCAAGCCTAATGTAAGAGTCAGCCCATGTTCATCGGTGAATTTGAAACCACTCTCGACTCTAAAGGACGGGTTGTTATCCCGGTCCGTATGCGAGAGGTTCTCAGTAGCGAGTACCAGGATGATTTGCTGATTCTGACACATGGCCTGGACCAGTGTTTAGCCCTTTACCCCTATGAGGAATGGCAAAGAGTTGCTGTTGCTTTTAAGCAAAAGCTTCCCATATATACACGCAATGCCCGATGGATGCAACGTCAATTCTATCGTAACGCACTTGAGTCCCGGCTGGATGGCCAGGGACGTATCTTGATACCACCCAAACACCGTCAAGCCGTCGGTATCCAAAAGGATGTTACCATTACGGGCTGTCACAATCGCATTGAGATCTGGAGTCATGAGATACTCGAGTCCTATGATCAAGAATTCGAGCGATCTCAATTTGAAGAATCTCTGGAAGAATTAGCTGACCGTATAGACAATCTGCATTTCTAATGTTCCAAGGAAGTCATGCATACACCCGTTCTTTTATCTGAAGTGCTGCATTTTCTGGCACTAAAAGACGGTGGAGTGTATTTGGACTGTACTGTTGGGACAGGTGGCCATGCAGCAGCGATTCTAGAATCTATCAGCCCACGGGGAAAACTGATCGGGCTGGACTGCGATGCAGAGGTTTTGGAACTCGCGGCCGAACGGTTGAAGGCTTATAGTCGTCAGTGCTCCCTCATTCATTCAAATTTTGTTCACCTGGACCAATGGATAGATGAGAAGGTGGATGGGATCCTGATGGATTTGGGAGTTTCTTCCTTCCAACTTGACTCAGCAACCCGAGGGTTCAGCTTTCAGCACAAAGGTCCCGTTGACATGAGAATGGATCTTACAGCCCATCCTTCAGCCTATGAAGTGATCCATTCGTTGCCTGAAGCAGAACTTGCCAGGATCATCCGTGAGTATGGTGAGGAACGTTGGGCAACTCGAATCGCGCAGGTGATTGTGGCGACTCGCAGGCGTCGTACGATCCGTACTACCCTTGAACTCGCGGATCTGATTCGGCAGGTCGTTCCCAAAACGACGCGCATTGATCCCGCAACCCGGACGTTTCAGGCATTCCGAATCTATGTCAATCATGAACTGGAAAACCTCAAAGTTGGGCTAAAGAAAGCGATTCAGGTTCTCAAGACCGATGCGAGAATCTGTGTCATATCTTTTCATTCTCTCGAAGACAGGTTGGTCAAGCAAACCTTGCGTTATTTCGCGAGTTCCTGTACCTGTCCACCAAAGTCACCTATATGCATATGTGAGCATCAACCATTGATTAGAATTCTTACGAAGCGCCCTATTACTCCACGTCCTGAGGAAATCCAGCAAAACCCGCGTGCTCGCAGCGCAAAATTACGCGCTGCAATAGCTCTCTAGGGGTGTAGGGCTATGAGTCATCCGAGCCAGTTACTAAGTACGAAGCGACCCGATAATCCGTACAGGTTTATCCATTGGATCGCGTATGGGCTACTTATAGTTTCTTTCTGTGTTGCCCTCACTAACGTGTGGCTTAAGGAAGAAACGACGAAGTACGCATTCAAGCTCGGCAAGGTTGATAAGGAACGCATCGCTCTGGATAATGAAATTCACAAATTGACCGTGCAGCTTGAAGAACTAAGAGCCCCATCTCGTATCAGTGCAATCGCAGAAGAACTCGGAATGGAACTATTACGTAACAACTTTATTGAGATCAAGGCTGATAAATAGATGTCAACAAAATCCCAACGCTTGAGAGCAATCCTCCTGTTGGTTTCGCTGGAACTCGGGTTCCTGGCTGTACTCATTCATCTGTTCCAGATCCAATGTCTGAATTCTAATAAGGAAGACCAACCCCTTGTCGAACCGCTATGGACCTGGGTGAAGCGGGGCAACATCTATGGTCGTCACTACTATGAGCTTGCCAGTAATCGGGATATGTTGTCTGTATGGGCAGATCCACAGCAATTTTCTCCTGCGCGCCGCGCCCGGGCAGCACAAGTGTTAGCACCGCTGCTTGATATGGCTCCGGAGGAGATTCTGGGGCTTTTGTCCAAGGATCGCGGTTTTGTGTGGTTGAAGCGCAAGATGGACTATGCCCAACTTGAGCCACTCAAGACGGCGCTTCGCAAGGAAAAAGTTAGAGGTATCCGCTTTAAGCGCGAACAGAAGCGGTTTTATCCAAATGGCGATCTTGTGCCGCATGTTATCGGATTTGCCAACTATGACAACAAGGGTATCGATGGCATCGAACGAAGTTACGACGATCTGATGATGTCCTACGAGAAAGTCACATATGTCCATCAAGATGGTCTTTCTCGACCCACGGATCCTCGCGATATCAAGGATAATGGCCCCGACTTCAGCAACAGCGTTGTTCTCACGATTGATGAAATGATACAATATGCCGCCGATGTTGCACTGACCCAGGCGTGCGAAAAGTGGCAGGCGCGGTCGGGGAGTGCGATCGTGATGAATCCAAAAACGGGTGAGGTATTGGCCATGGCAAATTACCCAAGTTTGGATCTGAACGATTACGGCCGTACCCAGGAATTCAAGAAACGGAATCGAGCTATCTGGTTCGCCTATGAGCCAGGCTCAGGCTTTAAGGCGTTCACGATGGCAGCGGCTCTCAGTGAGAATGTGGTCACACCGGAAACCCTCATCAATTGTGAAAATGGTCGGTATAACTATCACGGGGATATCATCCGTGACACCCATCCCAGTGGAGTTATCTCTGCGACAGACATCCTTGTTCGCTCAAGCAATATAGGTATCGCCAAGATCTCTGAAAAACTTGGAATTCAACGGCTTGGAGATTATCTGCAAGCGTTTGGATTCGGAGCATCTACGGGGATTGACCTACCCTATGAACGTCGGGGCAATATATCCGCTCTCAAACGATGGAGCGATGAAGGGGCTGGCTTTATCGGTTTTGGACATGGCATTACCGTGACCCCCCTTCAGATGCTGACAGCGATGAATGCTATCGCAAATAAAGGCATACTTATGAAACCCTACGTCGCTCTGGAAGTGCGCGATGGAGAAGGACGCGTTCTTCAGAGGATGCAGCCGACTGAAGTGCGCCGAGTGCTGTCAGTGAACACAGCGGAGCAGGTTGTCCGCATGCTGGTGAAAGCGGTGCAGGATGGTGGCAACAAAGAAGCCCAGGTCCCGGGGTTCAAGGTTGCTGGTAAGACAGGCACGGCTCAGAAGGCAGACGCAGGAGGATACTCAGACGAGAAATATGTCAGCTCTTTCATCGGTTTTCTGCCGGCGGATAACCCGAAGATCTCAGTGATCGTTGTCATCGATGAACCGCAAGGTGAGCACCTCGGACGCAAGGTGGCAGCGCCTGTGTTCCAGCAAATCGCTGTGCGTACCATCGAGTTGTTGACCGTCAGTTCCCAACTGGCCTATTCTCGTTCTGGTAATGAATCTCTTTCTCAGTAGAACATGGTGGACGCTAAACAAGGAAAATGATGATCCTCAAAACCCTCCTGGAAGGCATCGAATATCGTTTGATAGCGGGGAATCCGGATGCATCCATCCAGCGAGTCGTTGCTGATTCGCGCTGTGTCGCTCCGGGAGACGCTTTCGTTTGCTACCAGGGAGTAATCCAGGATGGCCATGCATATATCCGCGATGCAATTGAGCGTGGAGCTGTGGCAATTGTTGCCGAACGTCCGTTGAATGAAACATTTGATCATGGACTGACCGTTGTTCAGGTCCCTGATGGTCGACATGCACTTGCCATCATGGCAGCCAATCTCTATGGTCAACCCGCGAGCAAGATGCGCTTGGCAGGAATCACAGGGACAAATGGGAAAACCTCGACGACGTATCTGGCACATAACATCCTGCGAGCTGCCGGATGCAACTCCGGCCTGATCGGGACAGTACGCTACGGCTATGGAGACACATGGGAAACGGCATCCGCAACCACACCAGATGCGCTTCATCTCCAGTCCATTTTGCATGATATGAATCACCATCAGGTGGATTCCGTGATAATGGAGGTGACTTCACACGCGCTTGCTCAAGAACGTGTGAGCGGGATGCAGTTCGATTTGGCTGTATTCACGAATCTAACTCAGGATCACCTTGATTATCACAGCGATATGCAGCATTATCTGGATACGAAGGTGCGCCTCTTTCAACAACTAAAGCCAACATCAGGACAAGCTATCCTGAATGCTGATGATCCTGCCAGTGAATACATCCGACAGTCGATACCGGCAGAATCCGTGTCGTATGGCATAAAGAGTTCTGCGGATTTCACCGCTTCTGATATACGGATGGATGTTTCTGGCCTCCACTTCCGAGTCCATTCACCCCAGGGCGTATTCCCTGTGGATTTGCCGATGCTCGGAGAATATAACATGAGCAATGCGCTTGCAGCCATCGCGCTTGCTACCCTATGGGATTGTTCTCAGGATGCCGTTCAGGAAGGATTGGCCACAACGGTTGTTCCAGGACGTTTTGAGATGATTCGGTGTGGTCAGGACTTCATCGTAGTGGTTGATTATGCCCACACTCCCGATGCTCTGGAACGTCTTCTCGTGGAATCACGCAAGTTCACTCAAAAGCGTCTTATCTGTGTTTTTGGCTGTGGTGGCGACAGAGATCGGAAAAAACGCCCCCGTATGGGGCAGATAGCGATATCATTGTCAGATTACGTTGTTATCACCTCAGACAACCCCCGAACAGAGCCACCCGAAGCCATTGTGCAGGACATACTCACTGGCATTGAACAGGATAGGGGTGACCTGCATCGAGATCAATCCTATACGGTGATTCTGGATCGAGCAGAGGCTATTCAGTACGCTCTTGAGATGGCT
>JAJRTO010000052.1 GCA_024278235.1 Candidatus Poribacteria bacterium | reverse complement strand
TTTCTACGATTTTATTCCTCTTGATGAGGAGAACATTGGGATTGCCATTGCCGATATTCGTGGCAAAGGGGTGGGGGCCGCGCTACTCATGGTGATGGTACGGACAGCTCTGCGGCTTGTGTGCCGTGAAGAGACTTCTCCAGCGCGCGTGCTTAAACGGATCAATGATATCCTTGCGATCGATACATCTCCTGAGCTGTTTGCAACCATTGTTTATGGTGTTTTCAATACGGAGTCACTCACATTCACCTACTCCAATGCCGGGCACTGTTATCCTGTGAAGCTTCATGGAGGAACGGCAGAAGTGTCTTACTTAGACAAAGGAGGAATGTTGCTCGGTATTTTTGATTTTGCAGAGTTCGAGTCCGATACGATTTTCCTGGAACAGGGTGATATGATCTTCTTCTATACGGATGGACTGACGGAGACCGAGTCCCCACATGACGATATGTACGGTGAGGAAAGACTTGTCGATTTTCTGAGGGAGAATGTTGACTTGACAGCCGATCAGATCTGTGCTAAGGTAGAAGAAGATCTAGTGGATTTTAGCGGCAAAGAGCAACGTGCCGATGACCTGACAATAGTCGTGTTGAAGATTGAGAAGGGGGTAAAAAAGGAAGGTGGCCGTGCCTGAGGAATTCGTGATCAAGCTGGAACTCCCCAGCGAAATGCAGCTCATCTACGTCCTCGATTCAGTAGTTGCCGAGATCGTCAAGGAAATGCAGTTTGAGGAAGATGCTGCTGAACAGGTCAATCTTGCTGTTATCGAAGCAGGAACCAATGCAATTCGACATGGCAATAAAAACAATCTCCATAAGCGTGCCTATTTTGAATTCCATGTTTCAAACGAGTGCCTCACAATCGTTGTCCGAGATGAGGGAGAGGGGTTTGATCCAGATGATGTGGCAGACCCGCTCGATCCTGAAAATCTGCTGAGTACCGGCGGCAGAGGCATTTTCCTGATTCGAGTCTCGATGGATGAGGTGACATTTAGTGACCATGGTCGTAAACTGACCATGGTAAAATACAAGTAAGGGCCTCAGAGGGCCTTTCAATATGGGAGGTATTTCATGAACGTTAATATCAGGGAACGCGATGGGGTTACCATTCTGGACATCCAGGGCAAGATTATCGGTTCCGATAGTCTGGATCTCAAGCGTATTATTGATGAACAGATAGCTTCAAGCGCGGAAGGTGAGGCCAAACTCCTACTCAATCTGGCGAAAGTACCCATGATGGATAGTTCCGGCCTCGGTGTTGTGGTCGCTGCCTATACTTCGGTCCAGCGCAAAAAAGGGCGTATCGGTCTGCTCAATCTAGGCAAGAGCATCAATAGCCTTATTGTCATGGCCAAGCTCATTACTATCTTTGAGCGATATAATAGTGAAGATGAAGCGATTGCGGCAATGAACAAATAGACCTACGTTTGAAGAGTAGGGAGATGGGGGATTTTTTGAAAGGATCTTCCACTCTCCCTATCTTCCCGGCGCGCTATCCATGATCGTACCTGGAGTTGTACAACTGAGTTCTTGCCTCTGAATTCCGTAAGGCACTCAAGAGAGGAGGTTGCGCCTTTCCATACGCGCTATGTCATGAAGCCTGTTGAGCGTCCTGTTGGTTTGCTTCCAGCCGAGCGGCGCCGATCCATCCCGGATAATCTCTGGAGTCGCTGTCCAAGTTGCTCCGAGATGCTTTTCAACAAGGAACTTGAGCAAAACCTGCGTATCTGTCCTAAATGTAGCTACTATTTTCCCCTCTCGGTGCAAGAACGTCTCAATCTGCTCGTCGATACGAACAGCTTTGAATCATTCGCTTTTGAATCATTCGCTGTGGCTGCTCCCGTTGAAGTCAATGCCGGCATTGCAGCTATTGGGAAGCGACCGGCTGTTATCTTTATCTCTCGTGAAGCAACTCCGGCAGATCCTGAATGCTTCCTGTATGCGGTCAAACAGGCATTGGGACATCGCTGTCCGTTCATCGGTGTTTACCGGAGTTCGGATGTGAAACAGGCTGTGGATTGGAACTGGATCTATCATATCCAGAAGCTCAGTACAGGTGCGATCCCTTATATCGTGTTACTGACAGAGCCATCGCCGCAGTTTGGATATCTTACGAGCTTTCCACTGGGAGATGTCATTCTGGCCGAACCGTTGATTGGCCAGACGGGAAGCAAGAAAGCAACTGCGAGCCTGAACAGAACTGTTCGTGAGTCAGACACCGCCGAAGGCGTGATGATTGACAGATTCGTGGAGAGAAAAGAGTGTGCCGATATTTTGCAGACACTCGTCGCCTTTTTCGATAGGTCGTCGGAATGAGTGATTGTTCACGGATGTTGGCACATCCGATGACGAATGCCAAGTCACGAATTCCAAACTTGATGGATACAATACGATGGCGAATGTCGTTCTCAAGGATGTCACCAAGGTCTATCCAGGGGATGTCGTTGCAGTAGATGATGCGACACTTGAAGTGGTCGACAGGGAGTTCGTGGTACTGGTCGGCCCTTCAGGTTGTGGTAAATCGACTACCTTGCGCATGATCGCCGGTCTCGAAGATGCGACCTCCGGCGATATCTATATCGATGACCAACGTGTGAATGATGTTCCTCCTAAAGACCGGGATATCGCGATGGTTTTTCAGAACTACGCGCTTTATCCTCACATGACCGTCTACAAGAACATGGCCTTTGGGTTGAAACTGCGCAAGTATCCAAAAAGCGAGATCGAAAAACGGGTCAAGGATGCTGCCGAAATACTCGGGATTACACAACTACTTGCTCGCAAACCGAAGGCACTTTCCGGGGGGGAACGTCAACGAGTTGCTGTCGGGCGAGCGATTGTCAGGCATCCGAAGGTGTTCCTTTTCGATGAGCCGCTGAGTAATCTAGATGCCAAACTGCGCGTGCAGATGCGCGCTGAGATCAGCAAGCTGCATCTCCGCCTTCAAGCGACCATGATTTACGTCACCCATGATCAAATCGAGGCGATGACGATGGGAGATCGGATTGTTGTCATGCATGAGGGCGTGATCCAACAGATCGATGATCCACTGTCACTCTATCACTCACCGGTGAATCGCTTCGTTGCAGGTTTCATCGGGAGTCCTCCCATGAACTTCGTCGAAGGAACGCTGCATCGGGAATCCGGTGTCCTCCTGTTCAAGAATGAGCATTTCTCATTGGTGGTGCCTGAGGAGATGTGGGCTCCATTGGAGGACCATGATGCCGTCGAAGTGACATTCGGTATTCGTCCTGAAGATATCATGGCCAAAGACATCCCTGAAGGAAGTGCCGTCGAAGCACGAGCCGAAGTCGTCGAACCTCTTGGTAGTGAGGTTATCCTCTATCTGATGATTGGGGAACAATCCCTGGTAGGTAAGGTGGATGCCACAGTACACCCGGAGCCAAACAGCGTTCTGCCTATCGGCTTCAATATGGCGCGTTGCCACTTCTTCGATGCGGAGAAGGGGGAGGTCATTGTCTGATGATGGATGAGCTTCGACAGACCTTCAGACAGCATTTTGGCACGGCACCTGAGATCTATGTACGCGCTCCCGGCCGAGTGAATCTGATAGGAGAACACACGGATTACAACGATGGATTTGTCTTCCCCATTGCGATTGACAGGCAGATCGAGATCATGGCGACACGTCGTTCTGACAGGAAGGTCGTGATCTTCTCTCCCGATTTCGATGCGACCGAATCCTTCATGCTGGATGATATCCGGCATGTCGACGATTCCTGGTGCAACTATCCGAAAGGTGTCGCTTATTTTCTCCAGAAGGGGGGGCATGAACTCACAGGGGGGAACGCTGTCATCACAGGGAATATCCCTCTGGGAGCGGGCCTTAGTTCATCTGCTGCGGTTGAAGTGGCGTCCGCACTCATGTTTACCACTCTGGCAGATGTGGTTATGGACAAATCTTCATTGGCGTTGCTCTGCCAGCGCGCTGAAAACCAATTTGTGGGTGTTCACTGTGGGATCATGGATCAGTTTATCTCTCTGATGGGAAAAAAGGACCACGCGCTACTCCTCGACTGTCGGAGCCTGGAGTATGATCGGGTCCCTATTCCTATGGAGGATATGCGCGTTGTGGTCTGCAATACGAGGGTAAAACGCAAACTCACGGGCTCGGAATACAATGAGCGACGGGCAGAATGTGAGCGTGGCGTCGAGATGTTGAAAGAGTGGCTCCCGGATATTCACGCGCTTCGGGATGTAGACTCGCAACAGTTCAAGAAATATGAAGCAGAGTTGCCCCCACTCACACAAAAACGGTGCAGGTATGTGATCGATGAGAACGAACGAGTTCTGGCTAGTGTGGCAGCTCTGCGAGCAAGGGACTATGAGCGATTCGGGGAATTGATGTTCGCTTCCCACAGAGGGCTGCGCGATGACTATGAAGTCAGTTGCCTGGAACTTGATCTGATGGTTGAGATAGCTTCCGGGGTGGACGGTGTATTGGGGGCGAGGATGACGGGGGCTGGCTTCGGTGGATGCACGGTGAATCTGGTGCGGGAGTCGTCCGTATCAGCAATTGAAGCTGAAATCCAGAAGCGATATCCACAGGAGACAGGGATTCAGCCTGAAGTGTATATCTGTCAGATTGCAGATGGTGCAAGCGTCAGTTCCACTTGAAGGGAAGCAGAGCGTATCGGACCGAATCGAAGGATGGGCGGAAAATGGAAAGAACACAGGTGAATCCCCAAACGAGGGTAAATAGGGATGAGCAAAGAGATGTTGAGCATCATCAGATATCCTAGATCTCTGGTGATTGTCTGTATTGCCGTTACGTTGGCAACCATCAGTATATTGACGTCATGCGGTAGTTTTAGCACAACTCGCATCGTCGCATCGTTGGATCAGACCGCGATGATTCTTCCCCAGTCGGGAGCTGTGGCGCAGACGAAGAATGGCATCGTCGCCGTTGCTGCTCCGCTTAACGATGTGAGGCAAGTAAACGTGTTCGTATTGGTACTGATGAATGAAACGGAACACTGGATCTCATTCCGGGATATGGATTGTTTCTTGCTGGATCACTCGGGTAAGACTTACACGCCATTGACGGAGAAACAACGGAAACTGTATCTGCCGAAAGGGTACAAGCCGGAATTGCCCCAACCATTGGGAACAGAACTGTTTCGATGGCGACGTGGGCGCAAAGTCCGTAGTGGCCAGGGCGTTTTGCCTCGTGAAGACCTCAACCGTATCGCTGTGATGCCCGGTCGCCGGGCACAGGTTTATCTCTACTTCAAACTGCCTTACGACCGCCTGTCGACCCTTCGCCTTATCGTACCTCATGTGCGAAACGAGGTTACCCAAGAGGAAACCACGGTTGTATTCAAATTCGAGGTTGTTAAGGGGTGACCGATGGCGGAAGGGCCCGATCATCCGCTTCCAGGTACTCTTATACGATGTTATTGCCTTCTGATGCTGATGTGGGCATTGGGAGGCTGCATACCAACCCATGCCCCTGCTCCTCCTAGAATAGTCCGTCCTACAGAGCAACAAACCCCTGTTCTTGTCGGTATCAACTACTCCCATACTATCGGTACTCCGGGAACGGCTCCTCTTGAGTTTTTGGCTCCGGCGGGGTTGGCGATCGATGTGCAGGAACGGCTTTACGTCGCAGATGCTGGGAATCATCGCTTGCAGGTACTGTCGCGGGATGGGGGCTTCGTAGCGGAATATGGAAATCAAGGCTGGCGTCCGGGGCAGTTCGACACGCCGATGGATGTCGCTATCCAGGATGCATCGCTCTATATTGCGGATGCTGGGAACAATCGGATCCAGGCATGTTTCCTGACAGACTGGAATTTCCGTGTTGTCGCTGGGGCCGATGCGGATGCAGATGCAGCCCTTGATACACCTCATGGCGTCGCTGTGGATGCTGCGGGTGCGATCTATATTGCTGATACGGAACATCATCGATGGATGAAACTCAATGTGGATGGTCATCTGCAGTTTCGTTTAGGTGCTTTTGGTTGGCAGCAGGAGGAGTTCCAATATCCGACGGATATCATATTGGATGCCGAACACCATATTTTTGTGGTTGATTCACAGAACCATCGCATCCAGAAATTTGATTTCAGCGGCAGTTTTCTCCGCGCATGGGGAATGCGAGGAGAAGGGCCGGGTGAATTCAAGCACCCTACATCGCTTGCATTGGACCGCTGGCAGAGAGTGTATGTGGTTGACGCCGGAAACCGACGTATCCAGGTCTTTGACACCGACGGTAATTTTTTGACGCAAGGAATCCATCCATCGCTGATCTCGCCCTCCGGCATCGTTGTAGGCCGGGATGGCACCATTTACGTGAGCGATGCAGAAGCAGGGAATATCAAAGTCTTCCAGAGTGTCTATCGAGGTTCCTCCGAAACTCCTCAGCCCCCCTTTTCGAGATAGACTTCTGATGGTCGAGCACATTCCATGAAAATCCAATTCGTAGGATGGTGTCTGCTCATAGGATTGCTTTGTACGTATCCTGACCTCGTGGAATCTCGTTCGCTTTCAATGCGATCTCTATTCCGTAAGCAAGAAGATATCACGATTGTCGCAGGAGAGACCAGCTATCGGCTCCAGTACTGGCCCATTCTACAGGGAAGCGAACAAGTGATGCTCAAGGATACAGGGCTGAGGCTTGTGCGTGGACAAGATTACGAGATCGATGATCAGCATGCGATGCTGATCCTAAAGAACACGAATCTGACAGGAGATCTAAAGGTACAGTATGATATTTTGCCTTTCTCGATCGAGCGTATCTATCACAGGGATCTCTTTGGGACAAAGGCGATGTCAGAACCCGTTGAAGCGGAGCAAACAGGCGTTGTAGCGGAGATCCCGGTAACTCCACCTGAGCTTGAGGTAACAGGTACCAAGACATTCTCAATAGGTCTCGGCAGTCAGCGTTCGCTGACCCCTAACCAGACGCTCCGCTTGAACGTCAGCGGCCAGATATCGGAAAACACGCGTGTCATGGCCATCCTCTCCGATCAGGATTTGCCCTTTCAGGACGAAGGAACGACTGAATCTATTCAGGACATCGATCAGAAACTCATACGCATTGAATCCCCGAATTTCATTGCGACGCTAGGGGATTTTGAGGCAAGACTCGGGACCAGCGAACTCGTCTCCTTTCCGAGACCGTTGCAGGGAGTACAGGTGGACATCAAAGCTCCCTGGGGGCATCTGAGCGTGATTCCGAGCGCGATCCCGGAAGGGCAGTCGAGTAGCAAGACATTTCAGGGGATCGAGGGACAAGGTAGCTATCGGGTGGATGTCAACGGACAATATATCGTCATGAAGGCTGGTACCGATGTCGTTTGGCTGAATGGCGAGCGGATGCGACGTGGGGAGAGCAATGATTATGTGATCCGCGACTATGGGGATCCCATCATTGAGTTCACGTCAAAGCATCTGATTACCAGTAACGATGTGATACGAGTGGACTTCGAGTATATCCCCGAGGATCTCAACTATCGCCAGTCGCTCTATGGATTCAACGGGCAGATCAATTTTCCGGATGCGAGAGGATCGCTGGGGGTGTCCTACGCCGTGGAAGCCGATGATGCGAGTACTCCTTACATTATCTTAAGTGATGAGGAGATCGAACGCCTTAGAGGGAACGTGCCGGAGCTGGAAGGACGTGCCCTGCCCACCCCCCAGAAACATGCTGTCTTCGGGGTCGACGGACGATACGAATTGGGCCAGAAAACCTACGTGCAAGGTGAGTGGGCCCTGAGCAGTGTGGATGCGAACCGCTTCTCGCAGAAGGATACCATTGCTCAACACCGGGCCTGGAACCTGGCTTTGCGTTCGGAACAAACCTGGGTGCAGTTGAACGCCGATTGGCGCCATCAAGATGCTCTCTTCGCTCCGGTAGGCGCGACGCTGGTGAACCGGGATCGCTTTCGCTATGAGCGACAGTACGTGCAGGAACAATTTGAAGATCCCTTCCTCATGGTTCAGCCGGGATCTTCGTCGCCAACCGAAGATAACTACGATTTGAGTCTGCAACTCACACCGGTGCAATGGATTCGACTTGATGCCGGGGGAGGACAGACATCGGAACGCTATGATACAATGGCGGATGTGACAGATAGGACGCGCCGGCACTGGCGTCTGGGGGTTGATGTCCAGCCACTTCATTGGCCGAGGCTTCAATATCAACGATACGAGAACAGAACCATCTCGGGTGATGAGATGGATTTCGAGAAGTCTCGACAAACATGGGAACTGTCTTATCGTATCGGAGGACGTCAGTGGAGCGTATTTCAGGAGGATACCATTGCACAGGACCTCAATCTTAAAGACATGTTCAACAGAAATCGTAACCGACGTCGACAGGGAACCCGGGTGGAATTGCTTGAAGGAAGCAAACTGCAGATCAATACGGAGCTGTCCAGGGAGTTCTCATATACGCGTGAGGATCTCTTTCCCGTGGATGGGGTGCCACTCGGTTTTGGGCCGTGGAAGCGAACGAGCCTTGCCCGCACCGGCACTTTCGGTGTCAGCGTTCAACCGGCGCGCTGGTTCGATCTCTCGGGCAGTCTATCGCGGCGTATCCTTCTGCAAGAGGCAGAAGCCGGAGCGGATATCCAGACGAATCTGGCGGACTTGGAT
>JAJRTO010000007.1 GCA_024278235.1 Candidatus Poribacteria bacterium | reverse complement strand
TTGGCAGTCTCGTAGGAATCGACACTCCCCGGGTTTCATAGGTTTGAGCCATTTGGCAACCTTCTGACAGGTTTGATGATGGGTCAGATACTCGCTTCTCTTGGCACGTAAGCTGCTCTCGACCCGATAGGTGAGCCAGAGTGTGTATGGCATACTAGAAGTGCAGAGAACGGCACTCTAAAAGTGCAGAGTTTCTGAGAGACAACCCCTGAGAGATAAAAGAGCTTGCTGGCAGAAGGTTTTAACCTTATCCTCTGGTTAGTTTTAGGCGAATCGCTCAAGCTAACAGGAGGCAGACAAAGGATGCTAGCAATGGAACAGATACAATACATCAAACACCTGCGCCAGAAGGAAGGTAAGAGTATACAAGCTATCGCTCACCTTCTTGGGCTCAACTGGCGGACCGCGAAGCGTTACGCGGATTGTGAGGACTTCAATGCCCTCCTCCCAGCGCGCCGACAACGGGCACGCCCCATCATGGAGGCGGTCGAACCGATTGTAGAGTGCTGGTTGCGAGACGACCAGAAGCTGCCACGTAAGCAGCGGCACACGGCCAAGCGCGTCTACGACCGGCTGGTGAGCGAGCATGGGTTCCAGGGCGCTGAGAGGACCGTCCGAGAGTGTGTAGCCAAGATGCGTACTCGACTTGGTCACGAGCGTGAAGTGTTCGTGCAGTTGGCACACCCGCCTGCCCATGCCCAGGTGGACTTCGGTGCCTTCCAAGCCTTTCAGAAGGGACGTTTGATAACCCTCCAATCGCTGGTGCTGAGCTTCCCCTACAGCAATGCAGGATTCGCTCAGGTGTTCCCTGGCGAGAACACGGAGTGCCTGCTGGAAGGACTCAAGTGGCTGTTTGAGCATCTGGGTGGCGTCCCTGTCAAGATTCGCTTCGACAATCTCGCTGCTGCCGTCGTCGACGTCCTCACTGGAGCAGAGCGAACACTCACGGCTCGCTTTGCTCGCTTCCGGCTTCACTATGGTTTCGAGTGTGAGTTCTGTACCGTGGGTCGTGGTAATGAGAAAGGTCATGTTGAGAACAAGGTGGGATACAGTCGCCGTAACTGGTTCGTGCCGGTGCCGACCATTGAGGATGTGGGGAGTTTCAATGAGCACCTGCTTCAGGTGGCGCATGAGGATCTGCAACGGACTCACTATGCCAAGTCGGAACGTATTGAGACCCTGTTTGTGCAGGAGCAAGGCGAGTTGCTATCCCTGCCGAGGTTTGCCTTTGAGGTGGTGCGTCACGAGAGCGCGACGGTGGACAAGTATGGACGCATCAAGTTCGATGGGCACCATTACCATGGAATTCCCGCTTCGCCAGGGGAGCGAGTTTTGGTTCAGGCATCCTGGAATGTCGTGAAGGTGCTCACCAAGGAGCAGCAGACACTGGCTCAGTTCCCACGCACCTACCCACACAAGCAGGAAGCTGTCAACTGGCAGGAACTCTTCAAGCTCCTCAGCAGGAAGCCGCGTGCTCTGAAACACTCGGTGCACTTTGAATGGCTCCCAGAAACCATCAAACGCTATCTCGACACCGACGATAGCCAACTGCTCAAGCAAAGACTCCAACTCCTAAGCCAACTCGCAAAGCGACACGACTTGAGCACACTGGCTAAGGCGATCACCCAGGCGGGGGAAACGGGAGTACCCGACGAGGGTGCGATCCGTCATGCGCTATATGCTCTGACGAGTCCTGAGCGGTTGATTCCCCTCTTGGAAGCCTACACTCCTCCGTGTCTGCAAGGTTATGCTCCGGACTTGAGTCAGTATGATCAACTGAAATCAGTACCGATTTCAGTGGGGAGGTGAGCGGATGGAAGCGGTTTTGCGCGATTACTGCAAGCAGTTGAAATTGAAAACGCTGTCAGAGGTGTATGAGGACGTACCCTACGAGAGCAAGGAGCAATACCTGACGGAGTTGTTGGCGTGCGAGGTGGCTTCCCCGACGGGATACTCGCGTGGCACGGTTGCTGAAGAAGGCAGGATTCCCCAGCATCAAGACGCTGGACGACTATCTGTGGGAGCCCATCACCTGGCCCTCCGCTGCGAGCAAGGAAGCGATACTGGACTTGTCGTTCCTGGAAGCTCGGGAGAATGTATTGATGCTGGGTACCGTGGGTACTGGGAAGACCCATTTGGCGTGCGCGTTAGGCGTGCAGGCGTGTACCGCAGCCAAGGAAGTGCGCTTCTTCCGTGCGGTGGACCTGGTCAACACCTTGTTAGAGAAGCATCAAGCGGGAACGCTGGGGCGTTTTCTGCGCGAACTGCACAAGTGTGCCTTACTGAGCCTGGACGAAGTGGGGTTTGTTCCGTTTCACCCATGTTCCGTTTCACCCGGATGGTTCGGAGCTTTTGTTCAATGTGGTGGCCGACTGTTATGAACAGCGGAGTGTGGTGGTGACATCGAATCTTGAGTTCGGTCAGTGGAACCAGGTTTTCGGAAACAATCGTTTGACAGCCGCCCTGATTGACCGTCTGGTTCATCACGCTCACATCCTGGCTTTCACGGGCGAGAGCCTGAGACTGCGTCAGGCGATGGAAAGGAGTCAGCATGTAACGCTCACAGTTCATCAACCTTCAGGAGAGCGTCCCGCTTCAACGTGAGACACGGGATGTAGAACTGCTGGCAAGACTCTGCACTTTTAGGCCGCCGAACTGTGTATTTTCACCTTGCCAAACACACGGTGAGGAACTTGAGGTTATGGACAGTGCATCCGTCAGCAAAGAAATCCTACGTGAGCGGAACGTCATTCTCGTGGGCAACTCTCTGCGTAACGCCTTGACCGATGAACTCTACCGACAGCGGTACACGTGGGTCGATGGCTACCTCCCTGGCAAGGGCCGCTACCACGTTCATACGGTGCATAATCCCTATGCGACCGGTACCAATGCTGTCATCGTCGCAGGAAGTGATAGTGAGGGAACGGCGAGAGCGGCTGATAAACTGATTGATATTGTCCAGAAACTCGAGCGTGGGCAGTATTGGTTGCCACGGATTCATGAAACTGATTCAGGTCACAGACCTTTCTTCGAGTTCAACGGTGATGTGAGCAACGCTGCTAATATTGGTCAGCCGATGGCTGCCTACTTCTTCACAGATGATCGCCGACAAGGTGAGATCGCCAGGGCATCGCTTTACGCCCGCATGGAAGATATCTACGCGGACTGCAACGGCCACGATTTCTTCTTCCGTGGGAAGATCATACTTCTCTTTTGGGATCTGATCGAAGAAGGAGATGTTTTCACGGACGATGACCGACTCGCCATTACGAATCTGCTCCTCACGCTCACCCGTCACGCCAGCCAGGAGCACCACGGCTGGCACTGTCATGAGCCTTGCCTAGAAGATCGGCTGATGCAAAACCACGCCAGCCATGCAGCGCTGACGTTCTATTGGGGGGCCAGGTACTTCAAGAAATATTACGGTATGACTGAGTTTGACGAACTGTTCCCATGTGTGGACAACTTCTTCGAGATGTGCTTTCGCTCATCCGTCAACCTGGATGACTGTGGCGGTTATTACTACTGGCCCGGCGTCGGCCACTGCCTCGGCTACGACGCACACACAGGCGCAAAGCGAATGATCCAGACCGGATTTCTTAGAGGTTGCTCAGACAGAGCTGTCGCCGTCCTTGACAACCTCGGCCACGAATGTGGCTACGGCGAGACAAGATATGGTGACAGGCTACTGCTCAACAATGCCCTCCGCTACGGCGCCAGATTTCTCCAAGATGCGCAACTGAAGTGGTTGGAGCATTGGCTTGGCGAACCGGAGCTTTGGGCCAACGCCGGTACCGATGGAACAGAGTTTCCACCCGGTTGGACTCATTGGATCATGATGCTCACTGACGGTCTCTACGCCTCCGACATCGAGCCGGAGCCGCCGGAGCGTTACACCGGCGTCTTCGCCGTGCCGCTGCCCGAATACTTCGCAAAAGTACAAGGCGGGGAGCCCGGTCTCCCCTACTTCGACAAGATCAGCTTCCGCGACAGCTTCGATCCCCAGTCCGAATATCTCTGTCTCGACGGCTACTGGGCAAAAGTCGGAGTCCACCGCGACGCTGACACCAATGCGATTCTCGGTCTTACCTGGAAAAGCTGCAACTTCCTCGTGGATAGTCAGCACGATGGATCGATCTATTTCAGAGCCATACCGCCGTCGATGCACAACTGCGCAGTGGTGAAGAAAATCGATGCCCCTTCTGTTCAGGGATCGCCGGGATCTGATGCCACCGGCGCAGTACAGGCAGCATCGCCCCTTCCCTCCGCCGAGGAAGCGGCGGCACTCCGCGAGGTGCCCTTCCAGACCGACATCCCGCCGCTGGCGACGCTTGAGGCATTTGGGAATTTCAAACGCTCCGGCATCGTGCGCTCCCGGCTGGCGAACTACGGCGGAATGGACTGGACCCGCAACATCCTCTGGATGCGCGGTCGCTTCTTTGTGATCGTTGATGACTTTGTAGCACAGGAGGATGGGCTTTTCGAGGTCTCTGTCCACTGGCAAACTCTTGGCGACGTGGCGCTGGATGGGGAGCATTTCTGCGTGAGTCAGGAACTGGACGAACCCGTTCTGCACCCTGATGATAGTACCCTCAGCGTTCATAGCATCGCGACTCTGCACATCGTCAACACCGGGGGCATCGCGCCCGAAATCTATCCGGACTACGGATATCGCCGTTTTTCAAACTATAACAACCAAAGTGTCATTGTGCTGAAGCAAACAAAAATAGCACAACTCAAAGCCGGTGAGCGCATCCGCATCGCGAACCTGCTCTATGCCACGAGCGATAGGGATTCGTCGAAGGATACGGTTATGGAGATCGAAGAGACGACCGACGGTGTGCTCGTCGTCAGGTAAGGCACACAGAGTCCCAGCGCGAGTCAGCCAAAGTTCGTCCGCACTGTGACGCTCGGTGTCACGGACGTGCCGCTCGAAACCGACGGGCTTGAGTTCGATAGTGGCGCATTCATCAGGGAGGGTACATACGTTGCTTTTGTCACTTCAGCATCGTCATCTTTCGGATGCTTATCTCTTTGCCATTCACTTCCAGCGTTCA
>JAJRTO010000051.1 GCA_024278235.1 Candidatus Poribacteria bacterium | reverse complement strand
CTGTACATCTGCATGAAGCAAGTCCTCAAGTGAGTGTACAGTGGCAGCATAGTGTCCCTCGGCGGTGAGTTCCCATGCGAGATTGTTGAGCAGTGTGGTCTTGCCCGTCTGCCGAGGAGCGTGCATCACGAAGTAGTGTTTGCCATCGATGAGCGCCCGGATTTGAGACAGGCGTCTGGTGGCTGGAATCATGTAGTGTTCTTCTGCTCGACACGGTCCTGCGGTATTGAACACACGTGGCATTGTCATTCTCCCTTCGTCCGCGCCTATGATACCATCTCGGCGCATCGTGTCGCATGCTGATGGCGAATGGCGTATGCTCTGCCTTCCACCATCACCCGATTTTGGCGACGACGACGGTCATGTCATCCTCACGTTTTCCGCTGCAGAAGTCGGTGGCATCCTGTATCACTGCGTCTACCATCGCTTCGGCGGAAACGTTCAACGTTTCCTGCTAACACGCCCTCTAATCTGCCCGAATCGCCGTACATCTGCCCATCTACCTGGATGGCTGTCATCACCTGGTTGTTCGCCAGACCGTCGATGTATTGGTAGGTCTGCCAACCCGCCTCTCTACCAATCGCTGTTGCTTGATCGGCGACGGTCAGATGTACGATGCTCAGAAACACACACAGCGACAGCACCCGCCAATCCAGTCTCGCCCGATTCACATATTCTTGCATCACCATCCACCTGCCTCACAGTGACCAACCACCCCCAGCGAGAGCACACAGTTCGTCGCACGCGCTACGGACACACTCAGAATTATCAACCACAACAGACGTATTGCCAGGGCTGTCACGTCCGCATTGGGTTGTTCCGGAATTGAATGAGATGGATCTATTATGGCAGAAAGGATGGGGAGTGGTCAAGCGCAAAGGTGGGACCATTGCCTTTCGTTGACCCGTATGTTACAATGGAATGCATTTCAGCCGGCGAGTTCCAGTATTCTCTAACCCCATGCCCGCCTGTTGTGGAAGCAACGATGAGTGTGGCTTGGTGTGCGAGAAGAGGAACCCGTCAAGAGCTGGCTGAAGGAGGTGATGCCGATGCATCCGGCGACCACGGCCCAACATCTCATCAAGCGGAGGGAAGCCCAGCAGCGTCAGGCCGATGCGCTCGTCCGGGACCTTCGCGAGCGCCTCCCCGACTGCGTGGATTTCCTGACCGGGCTGGGGGCGCGGAAGGTCCTTCTGTTCGGCTCCCTTGCGCGGGGTGAGTTTCGCACCGATTCGGACGTGGATCTCGCGGTGGAGGGGCTGCCCTCTGAGGTCTACTTTCGCGCTGTGGGCGAACTGCTCCAGCGTTGCCTCCGCTATACAAGCAATCTGTAGAAAGCTTTGAAGGATGGGCGGGAATGAGTGCGATCCGTGAAGATCAGAGGAGCAGCCAGATCGGGCTGGACCATGCCTGAGCACCGGAGGCGCACGTCACGCGGACGTAGTAATACGCGAACCTGCCGGGGGGTTCCGAAATCAGGCTCTCTGCATTGAGATCCGCCTCATCGATGCATTCCAACGTGCCTTGCCAGTTGTTGGGAGATTGGGTCTCGATCGTTCGTCCATTGCGGACGACTTCCAGCGACACAATCTCGCTTCGAGCCGCAGCGACGACACGGATGTACCTCGGTGCGTTCGGGTTGGACCACTTGATGGTGCTCCCCGGCCCGACGTCGGCGATACACACATCCAGGTAGAGTCGTTCCAGACTCGTGGCGTAGCAATTCCGGGTGCGGATGCCATCGTAAATCGCATGGCGGGTCAGTTCGTCGGCGAAGACCGCCGTCAGTCCCGGCAGGCGATCCAGGTGTTCGTCTCCGAAACCGGCGGGCATCGTGGAATGGGTATCTGTCCCCCCGATAAAGCCCAGCTTCAAGCCTCGATTCAATAGATCCACCGCGTAAGATGGGCCGGGATGGATCTGGTGCAAGGGGTTGGGATTTCCCCGGTACTCGCTCGTCCCCCATTTGGAGTGGATCTCGACCACGGGCATCAACGCCTCGCCGGGGTAGATGTCCGGTCCGATCTCCCCGTGCTTTCCCGTGCGCGTCGTGTGATGTGGCACGACGAAGAACTCCTCGGAAGGGGTCAACTTTTCTGCCAGCCCCCGGCACATTGTCTGGATCGTTCCCCGGTCGTAATCCTCGACGAAAAGGTCAGGCCAGCGGCGCATGTAGACGTTCGCATCTCCACCGGCTCCTCCTTTGAACGAGGCTTCGTAAGCGGGCAGCGTCACGAAGTTTGGGGGATCGTTGAAGGCTTCACTGAGGGCGATTTGCTCACGCCACTTCCCCGGCGTGCAGCGACCGTTGGAGACGTGGTCGGCAGCCGAGACCCAGTCCAGGCCGGCGAACCACCGGGCGGCGACGTAGCAGAAGTTCAGCGAGCGGCATCTCCCGGGGTGGCAGTCGCTCAGGACCGTGTGGACGTGCGGATCGCCCCAGTAGATGAACGGACCATCGGATTTGCAGCAGACGGGATTGCTCCAGAAAACCCGCTTTTGCCCACGGATCGCGATCTCACCGCGAAACCGATAGAACCCCTCCGTGGGGATCGTGATTCCGTCGATCTGCGCGACCGCCGGATTTCCCTCCCCGAAATCCGTTCTCCACTCTGTAGGGTAAGCGAAGTCACCATGGATCGTCCCCTGTTCCCGGCATTTCACGGAAGGGTAGCCCATCGCGTCGGCGACGGCGACCTTCAGGGAGAAGGCATCGCCGGGCCTTACGACTGTCGGTGCGATGATGTGGAGTTCTGCCGGCTCATCGCCGGGAGCCTCAATCGCCATCGTTTTACGGTCAAATGCGTTCATCTTTCCTCCCAGTCCATCCTCATGGGGGGCCTATGACACTATTTGATCACGGTCATCTTGCGGATTGCGGTAAAGTCTCCCGCCCTGATCCTATAGAAGTAAGTGCCGGACGCAACCCGTTCTCCCGCTTCATTCCGACCATCCCAGTAAAGTGCGCGGTCAGGGATCTGGTATTCCCCGGCCTGTTGATGCCCTAGCTCAAAACTGCGCACTCTCTGTCCCGTCACTGAGAAGATATCTACCTGCACTCTGGCATCTGATGCGAGAATATAGGGAATCCATGTCTCAGGATTGAAAGGATTAGGATAGTTCGCACCGAGCCAGGACTCCTCGGATAAGTTCTCTGGCGGTGAAAGTGAGAGTGGCTCACGCTCTCCCTGGAGATTCACGATCGCCCCTCCCTGAATCTGAACCGATGGGATGCTCTGAACGGGAAAGCGGGCCAACACAGTTCCCGCCGGGATGGTTCGGTTACCCATAGCAACCGCAGCCATATGCCAACTCCGCTTACTCTGGGCAAGAGGGATGCGCAACACATAGGGCGGCAGGCCATCCGTGGGCGACACAGGTTCCAATTCTACTGGTAGATTGATGATGATCTCAAAGCCGCGTATCGCCTGCGTTGTGATGAACTCGATTCCCTGCCGTGTGTGCCTTAACCTCAGATTCTGTGTGGCTGATAGCCTCTGAGGTGCCGCCTGTGTGAAATCAGTGCCGAATTCTCTACCGATCTGGGTCAGATCGAGAATATCTACGACACCGTCGCGGTTGACGTCAGGATTGGCTTCACCAGCCGGGGTTGCGGGGATTTGCTCACCAAAATGAGCCCCAACCAGGACCAGATCGACGATGTCTACCACTCCATCCATGTTCACGTCTGCACGCCGTCGAGCGAATTCCTCTGGCGAAAACCCTCCGAGATACGTGTGGATCTGATGGGGTCCGAATGTGTCTGAGAAATAACCAAACGCATCCACTTTGATACTGCGGGTTTCATCCATAACGAGCAGTTCAGTCCCTGCAAGCGTGGGCGCGTAGAATTGGACATTCT
>JAJRTO010000050.1 GCA_024278235.1 Candidatus Poribacteria bacterium | reverse complement strand
TCTTCATCAATGGGCAGTATTCGGGAACCACACCCCGCACGTTCCATGAACAGCCCGTCGGTTCGTACACCATCGAGATCAGTAGGGATGACTTTGTTCCCGAAACGAAGGAAGTGGAAGTCGTAGCAGGCAAGACCACGTCCGTCCAAGCGAAGCTGATACAGCAGATGACCGGAAGGGGCACCCTGATCGTTCGCACGGAGCCGATGGGGGCAGCCATCTATATCGATGGAAATTTCCGTGGTCATGCTCCGATAGTCATCAAGGATGTGCCAGCGGGGCAGAGACGCATACGTCTTGAACTCGCAGGGAAGCCTCCCTACGAAACAGCCGTGGCGATCCGCGATGGCGAGAGAACAAAGCTCCCATATACGTGGTGAGGTGAAACAGGAAAGGGGAATCGATGTATCGGCATATCAGGCAAACACACGATTGGTTTGTGTGGCTTCTCATCGTGTGCATGGTGGGAGCATCCATCTCTCCGGCCCGAGGCCAAGCGAATCCATCAGGCGACAAAGCGGTTGTGGCTCCCACAAAATCAAAGGGGCAGATTTTGATGGAAGAAGCGCTGGATCTTTATAATCAGATGGAATGGGAAGCGGCCGTCGTCAAGCTGAAGGAGGCCCTGGATGCCTTACGTGTGGAGCTGGACACGGATAGGCAAGTTGAAGCCTACTGGTATCTTGCGGTCATCGCTCGTGCGCAAGGCGATATCCAGGAAGCGAAAGACTATATGGTAAAGGTGTTCCAGAAAAAATCTGATTTTGCCCTGCCGGAAACACTCATTGGAACTGATTTTGAGACCATCTACAACGATGCCCTGGCACGTGTTGATCGAATCCCACCACAGATAACGATCCTATCGCGCCGGGAGGTTCAGCGCGATCAACCGATTCAGGTGACCGTTGAAATATCCGATGCTTCTCCGATAGCGCGTGTGGAATTGGCCTACCAATTGCCGGGCGCAGAGGAGGTCGTTGTCGGGGATATGACGCAGAGAGCCAATAACCAGTGGTCGGGTGAAATACCCGGTGATGTCGCTGGTAAGACAGGTGAACTCGCGCTACGTGTCTCGGCCTGGGATAGTTGGCAAAATCCGGCGACTCAATCGGAGACGATTGTCCTTCCCAAGCAAGGAGGCGGTCATAAAGTATTGTACCTCGTCGGCGGTGCGATTGCCGCCATCGGTGGAGGTGTGGCAGCCTTGTTACTCAGCAGCGGTTCACCCGAAGCAAAGGAACCTACCGACAATACCAATATCGACCAGACGTGGCCGCGTAGCAAACCACCTTTACCACCTCAATAGTCCCGTCCAAAGTAGCCTTTCGTGACGCCACCTCCTGCGAATAGTGGGTTTTTCTTGGAAAAATAATGCTTGTGTAAAATTCTGTTTCATGATAAGATAAGCTCACACCAACCGGTTTCGCTTGTCTAAGTGTGCACCCCGATATTGCTGCAGGAACACCACAATGATTGAGATCTGGAGGTGTTCGGAGTTTAGCGTTTCAGTGCCGGTTGCTTCACTGACTATCGTGAGAAAGGAGATTTCACTTTATGAGAACATTGATGCTCATTATTAGTGTCATTGCCGTGGTGCTCTGGATCAACCATACCGCGACGGCACAAAATTTCGCGATCGAGTTCTTCGCCGATTCTGGTGACAGCGCTATGGCTCCCGATAGCGACAGCCTCGATATCGATGGCAAAGAATTGACGATGGAGGCATGGATCTTCACGACAGGCCCTCAGAATGGTGATGGCATCATTATCAACAAAGAAAACTCCTACGAATGTGCCATCCGTGCCGGCGATCAATTGATGTTTGCGGTACGGGCAGGAGCATGGGACTGGTGGGGGGGAGGTAAACCGACGATGCAAGAATGGCATCATGTCGCCGTTACCTACGATGGCAAGATCACCCAGGGATGGATTGATGGTGTTGCAGCACCGGGCGCCTCTAACATCAATTCTGGTCCTATCGTACCCCAAGACGTGGATAGCCCTTTTCAGGTTGGGCGGCGTGTGTGCTGCGGTGGAACCCCGTTCAAAGGGATCATTGATGAAGTCCGAATTTCAGATGTCGTTCGCTATACAGGGGATTTTAAGGTTCCTACAAGCGAGTTTGCGCCTGACGAAAACACGCGTCTACTGTGGCATTTCAACGAAGGCAAGGGAGATGAGATTGAGGATGCCTCCGGTAATGAGAACACAGGGGAGCGTATCGGAAAGGCCGCGTGGGTGGAGGGTGCACCAATCGGCCCCGCCCCGGTTGAACCAGGAGGAAAACTCACAACGATGTGGGGCCGGATGAAGGCAGTTCTCTAAGCCCTACGCGTCTGCTGTAATCTCCACTGCGAGCAGCCCACTTGGCTCACTAATACACTTTCCTCGGAAGCTCACCTGGCTTGCGCCAGCCACGGCGACGTATGAACCTTCCCTGATAAACACCCCGGCGCCGAGCGACAGCCCATCGGTAAAAAGCGGCACGTCCGTGACACCGAGCGTCACAGTGCGGATGAAGCCTCTATTGTCATATTATGCGAAGTAAGCAATTCAGGATATGAGGCGAGAGATCTATCGGGACATTCAGAATCAGATAGCACCTGAGCAAAATGCTCTACAGCAATTCATTGAGCAGAATCTCGGGGGAAAGGTCAGCCATCGTATCGTCCTTGTGAATGCCTTGGCAGTCTCCATTGCTTCCGATGAACTCGAAAACCTCGGTAACCATCCCAAGGTAGCCCTCAGGTAAGTATGGTCCGAGTGAGTATACATTGGAACATACTTCCTATAACGCCTTTGTCGTCGGGAACAGCAATGATTCCGGCAACCAGCTCGATGGTCAGAGCAGCAGAGGACCTACGCCTAGTGGACGGAAGAAGCCAGACGTGGTTGCGCCCGGGCTTGACATTACCTCAACGAGCAATTTGAACGGTTGGTGGCATGAGGACGGTGGGACAAGCTACTCCTGTGCTCACGTCGCTGGAGCCATGCTGTTGTATCTGGACTACATCATGGGCGCAGGGAATAGTGCAGAGACCTTCAAAGCCATTCTGATCAACACGGTAAACCAACCAGCAGGTTCCGGGTGGAATAGCGGTTTCGGTTGGGGAGCGATCAACCTGACGAGAGCTTACCAGAATCGCTCCTACTGGAGGACCCTTTCGGTATCCCAAGGGCAAAGTGTCTGGTATAAGGGGACGATGGATCCCAACGACGCCGCTAAGAATCGAGCCACCCTTGTGTGGCAGAGCCATGTGTCGTATAATGGAGCGAACCACCCAACAGGCTATTTGGCCTTGAGCGACATCGACCTGAGGCTGTGGGATTACACCAACAATGTCAAAGGCCAGTTAATTACCATGTCCGAGTCATATATCGACAACATCGAACAGGTACAGATGTCAAGCTGGTGGCCTGCGGGGCAAGTGCTGGTTGAGGTGCATGGCTATTGGGTTAATGGAGGAACCGAGTGGGTGACGCTTGCAACACCTGCTGGATTTACGCAAGTTACCAATCCTGCGCCGGCGCGTCCCGATTTCGCAAAGGAGACGCTTCGGAAGCATCAGGGGGATATCTTGGAGTCATCTCTCCATCCCAACTATCCGAATCCCTCCAATCCCGAGACGTGGATTCCTTACACGCTCAAAGAAGCCGCAGACGTGGTGATTGAGATCTACAACGTCCGGGGCGAAGTGGTGAGGGAACTGAAGCTGGGCCATAAAAGCCCGGGTTGGTATCTGCTCGACTCAGGCGCTGCCTACTTCGATGGGAGGAATGCCGCCGGAGATGCCCTTGCCAGCGGCGTGTATTTCTATCACATCAAGGCGGGCGACTTTGTTGCCACCCGAAGCCTGGTTCTGCGAAAATAGTGTGGCAAAGGGAACTCATCCATGCTCTGGTGCGAGCCGATGCCCCCCAGATGCTTCAGAGCATGGATGCACTGAAGCAACAGGCATTCATCATGATATCGCGTTGGTATCATCTTCTCATCGTTGTTCCCCTTCTCGTGCTTCTGGGTTGGGGATGTTCTTCTCCGGAAGATTCAGAGCCCAGCACGATTCAGACTCTTCCCTATGCAGTGGGAACGTTGGGCAGACTGACGGACTCTGGCAACGTCCTCAATCGTCCCAACGAAGAGGCGAAGGCCGACTGGTTCATCCAGGAAGTCCGAATCGATGAGGAGGGGAAACTTCATCTGAGTATGGAGTTCCGCTACCGGGGCGATTCCCCCGACTCCCTGGAGTTTCTGGGTTCAGCAGTGCTGCTTGAGTTGGAAGCTTACTATAGATATGAAGGACAGTGGATAGGTCGCATCACCGGTACCTCACGTCCCCTTTGGTTCAAGCCATTTCCTTTTCCTCAGGAGATGTCTCGACAGGTGGAGGTAGACGTCACAGCGGATTTCGAGCTTCCTAAAGCAGAACTGAACAAGACGGTGCCGCTCATAGCACTTCGCTGGCTCGAGCTTACCTTCGTGTGGATCCGGGCATACCAAAACTTGCAGGGAGAGTACTTCTATGAATGGGTATCGCCCTCTGAACATGGCACTACGAACCCGGACCTGATAGACCTGAAGGTAGGCCGAACCTATCGGGAACTCTCCGGGAGCTTTGGGCTCATCTATCTTCCGCTCCCAGAATCCAGGACGCATATCCTCGATATCCCCATCGGCACTGGCTATATAGGTCCTGATACGTATAGGTTTGATTACGTCGCATGGATAAAGAGACATGTTCTGGAACAACACAATACGCCAGCCCGATAGCCTCCCCCGCTTCTGTGAATTCTCTCCTTTGAAAATGCCCCCCACCGATCCTCCCCCTTGCGAAGGGGGAGGATCGGTGGGGGGGGGTGTGTGTTTGACCTGCCCCAACTTTTCTGGACACGAGATCGCGGATGTTAAGCAAGACTTCGTTAAGCAAGATTTCGGTGTGCTTCTGATCATACATGCATCTGCTCCTGATAGTATCGCTGTTCGAACTCACCAGGTGTCTGATAACCAAGTGAAGAGTGGATACGCTCGTGGTTATACACCACATCAAGGAAATGGCTCAACTGCGAGTAGGCATCGGCGAAATCCGCATACTCCTGATGCCACACTTCCTCGTCCTTCAGATGTCCGATCACGCTTTCTGCAAAGGGATTTTCCCACGCTCTCTGCCACGACCTGCCATGCTCAGTTGCACAGCTAACTCCTTAAGACGACTGCTGTAGGTCCTCGCGCTGTACTGTGAACCTTGATCCGAATGATGAATCTCCGGAACACAGCCTGTTCCAAGCGCGTGAGCCAACGCTTCCAGCACCAACTGTTCCGAATAGTCTCGTCTCAAAGCCCAACCCCGGATCATGCGGGTGAAAACATCCATCAACAACGCCAGATATAGACGAGAGCCATCGGTCAAGAGGATCCCGGTAATGTCGCCACACCAGACTTGTTCGGGGCGCTTAATGTCCAATCCCTTCAGCAGGTTGGGATAGGGTAGGCTGTCCGGAAGGCTGTTGGTGGTTGGATGCTGCCGTCTCCTGGTACGCACCTGCAGGTTCATCTGTTTCATGAGCAGACGTGTCTGCTCCCGTCCCACGTGATGGCCTTCCCGACACAGCATTTGGTGGATGCGTCGGTAGCCATAGCGGGAATATTTCAGACAGAGTCGCTCAACCGCTGCTTTGAGCCCTTTTCTATCGTCTCTATGCGACACGTAGTAGTAGCTGCTGCGTGGCAGGTCGAACAGTTCACAGAGCATATTGACCTCATATTCGTGAGCCAGTTGCTGGATGACCTGTCTCTTCCGGCTCAGGGACAGTGGAAGTATTCGGAGACTTTTTTTGACGCCTCCAGCTCCAGCGTCAATCGTCCCACGAGTCGTTCCAGTTCGGCGATGCGTGCAGACTCTGCACTGGCTACAGGGCTGGCTTGCTCGAATATCTTTGGAGCAGCCTGGCTGAATTGCTGTTTCCATCGACTGAGGGAGGTCTCACTCAGACTGTGTTGGCGGCAGAGCTGGACCGGGGTCTTACGTCCGCTGAGCACATCGAGGACGCATTGAAGTTTGAAATCAGGGCTGAATCGACGACGTTTCATGGTTACCTCCTACTGGACTCAATCCAGAGTGTAATACTTGCTTAGCCATATGTCCAGTTTTTCTGGGGCAGGTCACACTTGCTCCTCTCACCAGGGATCATTCATCCTCCATGTTCCGTCTCTTCCTCCTTCCTGACTTCCTCCTTTCTGACTTCTGTAGGGGTAACGTCGGCGGTGGAAACGTCCTTCTGGGCAGACTGTTCCTGCTGCATGCG
>JAJRTO010000049.1 GCA_024278235.1 Candidatus Poribacteria bacterium | reverse complement strand
TGCTCGATATGGGGGATGGGAGCCACATCGAGCTATTTGCTCCAGGCGACAATACGGGTGAAACCGTGCAGAATCCTACGATGATGCACCTGGCTTTCTTTGTAGAGGATGTCGATGCCGCTGCTGAGAGAGTACGCGCTGCGAAAGCAAAGGTGACCATGGAACCGCGTGAAGTGCAATTAGGTACACAGAAAGCCAAGATCGCATTTTTCGAGGGTCCAAACGGAGAAATCCTGGAGTTTATGGAATACCTTTAGATGGTATCTGGATGCAGGAACCCGATGGCTTACGATAGTTTAGCTCAGTTTGTGGAACGTCTCGATGACGCGGGTGAACTGAAACGCATCCGCACACAGGTATCACCGGATCTGGAGATTACCGAGATCACGGATCGGATCAGCAAACAGTATGGCCCTGCACTGCTTTTCGAAAATGTGGAGGGCGCGAGCATGCCCCTTCTGATCAATGCTTTTGGCTCAGAACGGCGGATGGCAATAGCCCTGGGCGTCGAGAGCCTCGATGAGATTGTCGCTGAAATCCGGGGCATGCTGCAATTGGGGCCACCGGACTCGCTGATTGACAAGATCAAGATCCTCAGCGTTTTTTCACGTATGACGAAATTCCCTCCCAAGATGGTTCGCAAGGGGGCCTGTCAACAGGTCGTACTGAAAGAAGAGGATGCAACTCTAGAAGATATTCCGATCATCAAGTGCTGGCCCCAGGATGGGGGTCGCTACATTACGCTTCCGCAGGTTTTTACACGGAGTCCCAAAAGCGGCCACCGCAACGTGGGGATGTACCGCATGCAACTGTTTGATGCACGTACCACCGGTATGCACTGGCAAATTCACCACGGAGGAGCCGCACATTGCCGAGAATACCGTCAACTTGGGGAGAGGATGCCGGTTGCTGTGGTACTCGGTGGTGACCCTGCGATGACCTATGCGGCAACGGCTCCTCTCCCTGATGGAATCGATGAATTATTGTTCGCCGGCTTCCTCCGCAAGAAGAATGTTGAGCTTGTCCAATGCGAGACTATCGACATGCAGGTGCCAGCAGATGCAGATATTGTCCTGGAGGGGTACGTCGATCCGGATGAACTCCGTACGGAAGGACCTTTTGGCGATCACACCGGTTATTATTCCCTGGCAGATGAGTATCCAGTGTTCCACATTACCTGTGTCACACTGCGCAAGCAGCCCATCTATCCCACGACCATTGTCGGGAAACCTCCAATGGAAGACTGTTATATGGGCAAGGCCACGGAACGTATCTTCCTGCCACTCATTCAGATGCAACTGCCGGAGGTCGTGGACATAAATCTCCCGTTGTTCGGTGTGTTTCATAACTTCGTGCTGATTTCGATTGATAAACGCTATCCCTTCCACGCCAAGAAGATGATGCACAGCATCTGGGGACTGGGACAGATGATGTTCAGCAAATTCATCATTGTGGTGGATAAGGATGTGGATGTGCAGAACATCGAAGAAGTGCTCTTCCGCATGGGCAGCAATGTGGATCCCCGGCGCGACGTGACGATAGTGGAAGGACCCGTGGATGTTCTGGACCATGCGGCTCCCCTTATGGCGGCAGGCTCCAAGATGGGAATCGACGCCACAGTGAAGTGGCGTGAGGAGGGATTCCAACGCGAGTGGCCTGATGAGATCGCGATGTCCCTGGAGATGAAGGAGCTGGTTGATAAGCGTTGGCGGGAATATGGGTTCTGATGGACTCATCGATCAAGCGAAACTACGTCCATACGATTTTTTCTGCAGTTGCACGACGATACGATCTGTTGAACACGCTGCTGAGCCTGCGGCGTGATAAGCACTGGCGCGAGTTCACCGTATCGGTGAGTGGATTGACACCCGATGCGCGCGTGCTGGATGTGTGTACAGGTACGGGGAAACTCGCAGTTGCATATGCTCACGAACTCAATCGACCTGTTTTCGGTGCCGATTTCTGCTGGGAGATGCTGGATGTGGGTCGTCATAAGCATGGCGAATCGGTTGTATTCCTCGAAGCGGATACGTTAGCTCTACCATTTGATGATAGTAGCTTTGATGTCGTGTCCGTCGGGTTCGGCATCCGCAACGTTGCAAGCCTCGAAAAAGGGCTCTCGGAGATGCAACGTGTCGTTGTCCCCGGGGGACGTGTTGTGATTCTGGAGTTCACCCGGCCGTCGAGTCCTCTCTTCCGATGGATCTACTATCTGTACTTCCGTCGGATCCTCCCGTGGATCGGCAATCGAGTCTCCGGTAACACACACGATGCGTATGGTTACCTGCCGGACTCGGTACTGCAATTCCCAGATCGCAATGAACTCAAGCGCATCATGGAAGCCTGTGGCCTACAGGACGTACGCATCTACACTCGGACCTTTGGCATTGTGGCGATTCATGTGGGATGGAGGGCTTGATAGGCTCTTTTGAGTGTAACACATGCTTACGAGAACTGAATTACTAAAGATCGCGCGCTCTCGGCTTCGAGATGCCGAAGCTCTCATGAGTGCCAGAAGGTATGATGGTGCTATCTATCTATGTGGTTATGTTATTGAGCTGAAGCTCAAAGCAAGAATCTGCAAGACATTGCGCTGGTCTGGCTACCCATCAACGAGAAATGAGTTCCAGAGATATCAAAGCTTTAGAACACACGATTTGGATGTGCTGTTAAGCTTATCAGGGCTTGAAACCAAGATAAAGACAAAATTCCTTGCTGAGTGGTCGGTTGTTGCATCATGGGATCCTGAAGTCCGATACAGACCCGTTGGCAGTACGACTAAAAAAGATGTAGAACTGATGATCGAATCAACACGGTCATTGCTGAGGGTACTATCATGAAACAGTTGGTGGTCAAGCTTTCAGCCCTCGAACGCCAAATTTCTGCTGACAAAGGTGAATTCACACTGTTTGCACTTCTTCTGCGGGAGGATTCTCAGGATAAATGGGATCTGCTTGTCTCAGCACCCTGGTTACAGACAAATGAAAAAGAATCTTGGGACTACATAGCAGAGCAACTCCGAGAATGGCTTGAACCCCAGGAACTGCTCTTGTTGTCAAGGATTATCCTTCTGGACGACACAAACCCAGTTCTGAAAACCTTGCATAAGGCCATAAGGATAAGACACACATCAGCACCAGTAGAGATCAACGATACAGATTTTTTTGGTCTGCTCATCAAACACGGGTACATATTTACATCGTGGGGAGAAACAACTGAATTTAGACACTAAAGTATCATAACAGTTGTGCCATCCCTGTAACGACTACGAGTTAGCCTCTTGAATCTCAACCGTCTCATCATCAGCATCACCGGTGCCAGTGGTGTCATCTATGGCAAGCGACTCGTTGAGGTGCTTGCAGATACAGAGTACCATATCCATCTGACACTCTCTGAGGCAGCCCAGGTTACATTGCAGGAGGAGTCCGACGTTCATGTGGATCTGGATCGCTTCCGTATGGAGGATTTCATCGGAAGGGCCGCTTCCAATATCGAATACCATCATATTGGTGACATCGCGGCATCTATCTGTAGTGGCTCCTATATAACAGAGGGTATGGTTGTCATCCCTTGCAGCATGGGGACCCTCGCAGCCATTTCGATGGGACTTGCAAATAACCTCATCGAACGAGCGGCTGATGTGTGTATCAAGCAGCGGCGCCCCCTTGTCATCGTGCCACGGGAAACACCTCTGAGTACGATCCACCTGGAGAACATGCTCCGGCTCTCCCAACTGGGAGTATGTGTCATGCCCGCGATGCCAGGATACTACCATCGACCACAGAACATCCAGGGGCAGGTCGATTTTATGGTGTCCAAAGTGCTGGACTTTTTCGGAATTTCCAACCAGTTGATTCAGCGGTGGCGCGGAGGTTGATCCCGGATGTTTCGCAGACTGCGCATCATACTGGAGATGATCAAGTTCGAGCACACCATCTTTGCCCTGCCATTCGCAGTGATGAGTGCTTTTCTTGCGTCGAATGGATTGCCACCGTGGGATAAATTGGGCTGGATCCTGGTTGCGATGGTTGGGGCGCGGAGTTGCGCAATGGCATTCAATCGTATCGCCGACGCCCGCTATGATGCGATGAATCCCCGGACACAGAACCGCGCAATTCCGGTAGGACGGATCTCCAAAGGGGCTGTTTGGGTATTTACCGTCGTGTCGGCCGGATTGTTGGTGGTGGCCGCCTACATGCTGAACCCATTGGCATTTGCGCTTTCGCCTGTCGCGTTGGCCGTTGTCATGGGGTATTCCTACTCCAAGCGGTTCACAAATCTCTCGCATCTGTGGCTCGGCCTCGCGTTGGCAATCGCTCCTGTGGGGGCGTGGATTGCCATTGAGGGGACATTTGCCTGGCCTCCCATCGTGCTTGCACTGGTCGTGATGCTCTGGACTGCTGGATTCGATATTATCTATGCATGTCAAGATAAGGGATTCGATGAAGCCGTGGGGCTTTTTTCTATTCCCAGGCATCTGGGCATCCGACGTGCGTTACAGATCTCATCGTTGTTCCATGTGTTGATGGTGTTGATCCTGTTAGCACTCCCGTGGCTTGTACCATTGCACGCATTCTATCTCGCAGGAGTGGCGTTGGTCGCCGTTCTGCTATTCTACGAACACTCACTTGTGAAACCGCATGATCTCTCGCGGGTGAATCTCGCCTTCTTCACGCTCAATGGGATGGTAAGCCTGGGACTGATGGTGCTGACGGTTATGGACGTATTGTGGTAGACGTGGACAAAGGGAGGAGGCTTAACAATGACGGAGATGACTGAGCTAGCGCATTGTCAGATTTCCCTGCATCTATGTCGTGACGCTACAGAGATGATCCCTTCATCGATTGTGCGATCTTAGGTCGGGTGCATTTCCTGGTGTCTTATGATCAGGATCTCACAGAGGATCCCAATCTAAGGAAAACTTTGCTTGAATATGGTGTCGAGATTGTCTCTGCACCTGTGTTCCTCCAAATTGTGAAGTACTGAGATTATCCTCACGTCAGTGAGGAGCAGATAGAAGGGACCCATGAACCATCTCATCACTGACCGCAGTCTGTTGCCCATCTACGAAAAAGTAGAAGCCGGCGAACGCGTATCTTTTGAGGAAGGCATCCAGCTTTACGAAACACCGGATATCCTCACCGTTGGCCGTATGGCGAATATCATACGTGAGCGCAAAAATGGCAACAGGGCATACTACAACATCAACCAGCACATCGACTACTCCAATGTGTGCGTCTTCCATGCACGCTGCCATTTCTGTGCATTCGCCCGAAAGAACGTACAGACGGATGGGGCCTTTGAACTGACCCCTGAGCAATTCCTTGAGAAGGCGCGATTCTCGTTCGAGAATGGATGCACCGAGATCCACAGCGTCGGAGGCTTACACCCGAAACTGCCGTTTGAATACTATCTCGAACTGCTGCGTATCCTCAGGAGAGAGATGCCGCAAGTCCATCTCAAATTCTTCACAGCGGTGGAGATTCACCATCTGGCACGGATGGCCGGACTCTCGGTCCGTGAAACCTTGATCGCATTGCGCGAGGCCGGTCTCGACTCCATCCCAGGCGGGGGTGCCGAGATATTCCACGAAGATGTGCGTGCACAGATCTGTCCTGGAAAACTAAGTGCAGAAGGATGGCTCGACGTGATGCGCCAGGCCCATGAACTCGGCATCCCCACGAATGCAACGATGCTCTATGGCCATGTCGAGAAGCCTCCGCACAGCGTTGATCATCTGATCCGTCTGCGTGAATTGCAGGATGAAACCGGTGGTTTTGTGACGTTCATTCCACTCGCTTTCCACCCCGAAAACACGCGCATGGCACATCTCCCTCCGACGACGGGCCTGACCGATCTGCGCAATATCGCTGTGTCGCGTCTCATGCTGGACAACTTCGACCATATCAAAGCCTACTGGATCATGCTGGGCATCAAACTGGCCCAGGTTTCTCTCAGCTTTGGTGCAGATGATATTGACGGAACGGTAACGGAAGAGAAAATCACGCATGCCGCCGGTGCGGTGACTCCCGAAGCGTTGACCGTGGAAGAGATCGTACGGTATATTCGAGAAGCCGGCCGGGAACCTGTGGAGAGAGACACGCTCTACAACGAAATCATCCGAAAGGATGGGAAATGGTATCGCAAGGCCGCGTAAGGGTTGGCGCAGTGGCCTATCTCAATACCAGGCCGCTCATTGAAGGCATCGAGCCGGACGATCCACTCATCGATCTTCATCTCGATGTTCCCAGCAGCCTGGCCGAAGGGCTGCGTATCGGTCAATACGATGTGGCTCTCATCCCGATCATCGAGTATTTTCGTGGCAGCAACTATCAGATCCTCCCGGACATCGCCATCGCATCACACGGACCCGTTCAAAGTGTGTGTCTCTTCAGTAAAGTACCTATATCGAAGGTCCGGAACGTTGGTCTGGATACAAGCTCGCGCACATCGTCCGCTCTGTCACGGATCTTGCTGGCAGAGCGGTATCACCTGCAGCCAGAATACATCCCTTGCGACCCCGGCGTTGATCCACGCTTGGCCGACACAGACGCCACTCTTCTCATCGGAGATCGAGTTCTGCAGATGCCATCCGATGAGTTCATAACGTGGGATCTCGGTAGAGCATGGCAAGAATTCACAGGATTACCCTTTGTTTATGCCTGCTGGGTAGTGCGTGGAGACGGTAACAGTTCAGCGGAACTGATTCGCCGACTGAAAATTGCCAAAGAGCAAGGGCTGCGGGCCCTGGAAAACATTGCACACAGATCGGCTCAGGAACTCAACTTATCTGAAGAACGGTGCATCCATTACCTCAAACATCACATCCAGTATGACCTCGGCGAGGCAGAGATCTCGGGCCTCCAGCTTTTCTATCGCTACGCGACGAAATATGATCTGGCGCCAAAAGGTATACCAACACTGTTTTGCGAAGTGCAACATCAAGTCCCCATGGAG
>JAJRTO010000048.1 GCA_024278235.1 Candidatus Poribacteria bacterium | reverse complement strand
CTTGTGATGCAACCGGGCATCCAACCCCACCTGATTGAGCAACTGCGTCGCACGCTCTAAGGCTTCCGATTTGGGTTTACGTGCGATCAGGGCGCTCATTGCCACGTTCTCCAATGCGGTAAATTCCGGCAGCAGGTGATGAAATTGGAACACAAAACCGAGCTGCTGATTTCGGAACCGCGCGAGTTCTTCCTCGTTCTTGGCAAAGATATCTTCACCTTCATACAGGACTGAACCTGAGGTAGGCCGATCCAGAGCACCCAATATATGCAGGAGAGTGCTTTTACCAACACCGGACGCCCCCATAATCACGATGATCTCTCCGGAGTTTACAGTGAGATCGATCCCCTTGAGAACGAGAAGCTCTACCGCTCCGTCATGGAAGGACTTATGCACGTTTTCTGCCCGGATCAGCTTATTCATATCGCAACGCCTCTACTGGATTCAGTTTCGCCGCCTGACGGGCTGGATGCAACGTCGCCAGCCAACAGATCAAGAGCGCGAAGATATTCACGAGTATCACAAACATCCAACTGATTTTGACCGGCAGGGAACTTATCTGGTAGACCGTGGAGTTGATTGGGATGCGCAGCCACGTCTGAAGCGACCAACACAAGAACAAGCCAAGTGATGTTCCAAGTATGGCTCCCAGGATGCCGATCACGATCCCTTCCATCGAGAACACCAGACGGATACTACGCGATGTTGCTCCCATCGCTTTCAGGATACCAATATCTCGGGTTTTTTCCATCACCATCATGATCAAGGTACTGGTAATGCTAAAGGCCGCGACCAGAATGATCAGCGCCTCGATGACAAACGTGACCTTTTTCTCCAGCTTCATCGCATCGAACAAGTCAGCATGCATGTCCATCCAGGTTCTCGTCGGCAGGAAATCGAATCCAAACTTGTCGATGATTTCACCACGGACGACATTTGCCTTGTCAGGATTATCGAGGAGAACCTGGATATGATTCACGCTGGCAGATATGTTGTACAAAGCCTGGGCATCGGTCAGTGATATGAATGCCAGGTTATCGTCATAGAGATACATCCCGGACTCGTAAAATCCTGTGACCACAAAATTACGCATCACCGGCATCAACTGCCCCATCGGTGTCGGCCTGAGTTCAGAAAGCACAACAATGACATCTCCGCGCTCTACGCGTAGTCGTGTTGCCAGGCTTTTTCCCAGGACAATCCCGCCTCGGATGGTGATGTCCGGGTCCAGGGTGCGGATCTCTTCTTTAGGGGGGATGTCGAATTTCATCCCCCCTTCCACAAAACGCGATACACCCGTTACTCGATCTTCCAGCCCTGGATCGATCCCTTTGATGATCAACCCGACCAGAGATCCCCGGCCTTCCGGCTGGATCGCCGCAGGCTTATAAATCACAGGGGAAACAGCGATAACGGAGGGGATTTGCTGAATCTCTTCGAGAATACGTTCGTAGTTATTGAAAAACAGACCTGTACGGACAATGAGATGCGCTTCGTTGCTGAGAAACTTGTTCTTGATGGTGTACTCGAAACCATTCATCACTGAGATGGCTAAGATCACGATCGCAACACCGAGGGTAACACCTGCAATGGTGATGATGCTGATCACCGAAATAAAACCCGTCTTACGACGTGATTTCAGGTAGCGAAATCCAAGGAACCATTCGTATCTCATGAACTCTTTTCGGGACGCATCTGGGGAAACAGGATCACATCACGGATCGATGTGCTATCTGTGAGTAGCATCGTCAGACGGTCAATGCCGATGCCGAGACCACCCGTCGGAGGCATGCCATACTCCAGGGCGCGGAGATAATCTTCATCGAGCATTTGCGCCTCCGTGTCTCCGGCCTCCCGCTCTTTAGCCTGCTCCAGGAACCGTTGTCGTTGATCCACGGGATCGTTCAGTTCACTGAAAGCATTCCCAATTTCCATGCGTGCAATGAAGATCTCAAAGCGCTCCACCAGGTTCGGATTACCTCGCTTTTTCTTTGCCAGTGGTGAAACCTCAACGGGGTAATCCATGATAAATGTGGGTTGAACCAACTGCGGTTCAACAAGCTCATCCGCTAACTCTGCAACCAGTTTACCTCTTGAAACAAGACCGTCTACCTCAATGTTCTTGGTACGGGCGAAGGCTTCCAATTCATCATCGGACATATTCTCCACATCGATTCCCAGGTATTTCTGGATCGCATCGATCATGGTGAGTCGCGTCCACGGTGGAGTCAGGTCGATCTCTTCTCCCTGATAAGTGATCTGCATACTCCCCAGGACATCCTGAGCCGCTTGGGACACCAGGCTTTCCGCCAGAATCATCATATCCTCATAATCAGCATAAGCCTGGTACATTTCCAGTAGTGTGAACTCGGGATTATGATTGCGATCGATACCTTCGTTCCGGAAGTCCTTGGCAAACTCATAAACACGATCCATGCCGCCAACGATCAGCCGCTTCAGATAAAGCTCATCCGCAATGCGCAGGTACAGATCCACATTGAGGGCATTGTGATGGGTGATGAAAGGGCGAGCATTGGCTCCACCGTAAACGGGCTGGAGGATGGGAGTTTCCACCTCCAGGAAGCCTCGACTATTGAGAGCGTTCCGAATCGATTGAATGATGTGAGAACGCCTGATGAAAACCAGTTTCGCTTCCGGATTGAAGATGAGATCCACATACCGCTGTCGATAGCGGGTTTCAATATCACGCAGGCCGTGCCATTTTTCGGGTAGTGGACGGAGAGCCTTGCTCAGCAGTTCAAACTGGGTCACCCGAATCGTTAGCTCGCCGGTACGTGTGCGAAATAGAACGCCCCGCACACCGATGATATCGCCGATATCCAGCACTTTGCGGAAGGTATCAAAGGTTTCTTTGCCAAATTCCTGCCGGGAAATATAGAGTTGGATTCGCCCGGTCTCATCCTGGAGATGCGCGAAGATGATCTTCCCCATGGAACGTCGTGTCATCAAGCGGCCTGCAACGCAGACACGATGAGTGTCCTCAGGGATGTCGGTCACATCCTCGAACCGGGCATGCAGCTCGGCAGCGTTATGTTCGACTGGGTAGCGATAGACATAGGGATCCGTGCCTATCTCTCGTAACTGTTCTAATTTCTCTAAGCGTTGTTGCATCAACGCATTTGCGTCATCCACGAAAACGGATCCTCCTGGCACCCGGCCGGTTTATATCAGTTCATACTTGCCTCAAGAAGCCGGGGGCATAATTAGAGTTATTGTATCAAAATCGCATGCAAAAGACAAGGTCAAAGCATTTTGAGATATGCCTCGATGAAGGGATCGATGTCGCCATCCATGACAGCATCGACGTTTCCGGTCTCAACATTGGTTCGGAGATCCTTGACGAGGCGATAGGGATGGAATGTATAGGAGCGGATCTGACTGCCGAAGGAGATATCTTGCCTCTCACCCTTGAGTTTGGCCAATTCTTCATTCTGCTGACTGCGGTAATATTCGTACAACCGTGAACGTAACACTTTCATCGCCGTATCACGATTGCGATGCTGTGAGCGTTCATTCTGACATTGAGCGGTGATGCCCGTGGGGATGTGAGTGATGCGCACGGCGGAATCGGTACGGTTCACATGTTGGCCACCAGCACCACCCGAACGATACGTGTCAATCCGCAAATCATCGGGATTGATCTGCACTTCAATCGTATCGCTGATTTCCGGTGTGACAGAAACCGAGGCAAACGAAGTATGCCGGCGATGGTTAAAATCAAAAGGTGAGAGTCGAACCAGGCGATGCACGCCAGCTTCAGCGCGCATATAGCCATAGGCATATTTGCCTTTGATCAGGAACGTGGCGCTGTTGATACCCGCTTCCTCTGCCGTATTGATCTCAATGATTTCTGTCTCGAAGCGTCGTTTCTCAGCCCAGCGCAGATACATACGCAGGAGAGAGTTCGCCCAATCTCTGGCATCGATCCCCCCGGCTCCTGCCTGAATCTCCACGATGGCATTGTTTTCATCGTGTTCTCCATTGAGCATCATGGCAAATTCGAGCTTCTCCACTTGCCGGAGGAGAAGCTGTAATTCTTTCTCTAACTCAGGTTGGAATGTATTGAATTCATCCTCTTCGACGGCAAGCTCCAACATCGCCGCTGTATCTTCAAGTTGCTGATGAATGCTTCCCCAGATATCTATATCTTCCCGGAGCCGTGAGATCTGCTGATTGATGCCCTGAGCACGTTGCACGTTATTCCAGAAATCGGGCTTCTCGGTTTCTTTCCTCAGTCGTTCAAGTTCCGGCTCCTTCTCAGCAAGGTCAAAGATGCCCCCTAAGCTCAGTGACTCGACGCCGCAATTCCTCGATCAGTTCTTCAAGTTCCGCGATCTGCATGATAATGATTCCTCCTTATAGAATGGCTCCAAATCTGCCGTTCAGGGTTGTATGATCCGGGCCTGTTTAAGTGCTTCGATCTCCTTTTGCAGAGACTCGATCTGTCTTTGCCAGTACTCAGCTTTCCGTTCACGGGAACTCATGATGATCTGGGGGAGACACCCACGGCGACTCCGATAAGTGCGATGAGCCCAATGAAGATAGCTGTGAGCATCTGTAACCGTTTGTCAAGTCCTTCTATCTCCGTTTTAATCCCTCCCATCTCCGCTTTTTGAGCGGCAAATTTCAGATCCACATATTCACGAAGTTGAGCCCCAAGTCTCGCTTCACTCCTCTGGACAATGGATTCGATCTCGCGCAGATCCTCTTTGGTCAACTCAGCAAAGGCCATTGACGCATCAAGCAGGAGCATCACGGTAAGGATGATGATTATGTTTCGCATCTCCGCCTCCACTGCTTCCGTATGAATAACCGAAGCACGTATCCCAGAGTAAATAGCCAGCAAAGAAACGGAAACCAGTTGCCAAAACGGGTATAGAGGGTAATATGTTGCCCCGGGGAAAGGTTTCCTCGCACGATCCCTCGTTCCGGAGCAACGATTTTCGATGGTTGAATCCGACCGAACGAGTCTATTATACAGGATATGCCTCCATTCGCGCAACGGAAAATGGGGACTCGATTTTCGACAGCACGGAAAGGCGCCATGGCATCATGCTGTTCCGGGGCTGCTGTTCCCTCAAACCAGGCATCGTTGGTCAGTATCCCCATGATGTTCGCTCCTTCCTTGACGGACTTGCGGAAGAGCCTGGGAAAAACGGACTCGAAGCAGATGACCACCCCCAGCTTCACATCATCCCTCTTCGGGAGATCAAACAGCCGGATCTCGTTACCGGGGTCATAGTCGCCACGGCCGACAAGTCGGTCGAGCATGGAGCGCGGGATCCACTTCTTGAAAGGCACCGATTCGCCGAAAGGAACGAGATGGATTTTGTAGTAATGCTGGATCGGTCGACCAAATGCATCCAGCAAGAATACCGCATTGTAGGATTTACGTTCCGTCAGGTAGGGTGTCCCGAACAACATGGGCCGATCGAGTTCGCGTAACACGTCATACAGCCGGCTGAAATAACGTGCACGTCCCGGGGCTAACAGGTTCATCGGTACAGCGGTCTCCGGCCATACAAAAACATCCGGGGGATCGGAGGTCAGTTGCTTTGTCGTGCGAAGGTAGCGATTGAAGATCTCATCTAACTTTTGACCTTGCCATTTGTCCATCTGTTTGATGTTGCCCGGGATCAGGGCGACATCGAGGCTCCGTGATGGCTCCGGGACATGAGACAGCCGCCATAGACCATAGCCAAAGGTTACCATGAGCAGCAAACCTGGGATCACCATGAGACGCTTCCACTGCTCATGGTGCTGCCAGATCTGCACGACGTAAACGTTCACCACGACGATGACGAAGCTGATGCCGTACACCCCTATGGTATCTGCGATCTGAATGGCCGGCAAGTTGTTCCACTGGCTGTATCCCAGGCTTCCCCAGGGCATCCCCGTCAGTGCCCATGCACGCATGTATTCCAGGCCAGTCCAACAGGCGGCCGCAAAGAACGGTTGCAGCAAAAGAGGGCCTTTCCAGCGTGCAACAAGGGAGGCGAAGGCTCCCCAATAAAGTCCCAGGTAGGCAGCCAGAGCAAGCGTCGCCAGAACCGTGACCAACACAGCCGGAATCAGAGGCAATTGCGTATATGGGTAGAGCGGCGCGATCCAATAGAGAAGCCCCGTGAAGAAAACAGTTCCCGAAAGCCAGCCCATCAAGAAGTTGCGTCTGGATGAAGTGCCGTAGAGGACATACACCAACGGAACGAGAGAAAACCAGGCAATGGGAAATACGTTGAAGCCGGGGAACGCCAGCAACATCAGAATAGCAGTAAGAAGGGCGAGGATCCATGAATTGCGTATTGCATGTTGTATCAAGCTTATCATACAGTGGTTCCGATCTCATCCCCACGGTAGCGTACCACGATCAATGTCACGTCATCCACAAAAGGAACTTCCTGACAGAAATCGCTCAACTCCTTGAGAATGTAATCCCGGTAACTGATGGCAGCGTTACGCGGGGCATTCCGCAGGATGTCCTCAAAACGCTCGAACCCGAGTTGCTCATCGTCTTCGTTTGCGGCTTCGATGATCCCATCTGAATAGAACACAAGCAGATCCCCGGGTTCCAGAGAACGCTGATGATGAGGATAAACGATGTCGCGTCGCACCCCCAGCGGATAGGCTCCGGCCTCGATGCTCTCGAGATGGCCGGAAGCTCGCAGATGATAGGGGAAGGGATGGCCCGCGTTGGAAAGCGTCAAGGTGTGTTCGCTACGGTCGATAATCGCAAACGCAAATGTCATGAACAGACGATCACGCACCTCACATACCATGTCGTTCATCATCTGCATAATCTGTTCGATATCGGAAATCGTGCGTGTCGTCGTGTAAAGACAGCTCTTGGCCATGCTCACGAGAAGCCCCGCATCGAGACCGTGTCCGCTCACATCGCCTGTTGCCACAGCAAATCGATCTTCGTCCAACTCCACATAATCGTAGTAGTCTCCTCCGACTTCAGCAGCAGGTTGGAAGAAGCTGGCGAGTTCAAGTCCGGTTGGCGAGGGATCCTTCTCAGGCAGGATCGCACGCTGGATACGTTGAGCATTCGCAAGCTCCTGTTTGATACGATCTTGCTCCCATTGTGCCTCATAAAGCCTTGTATTCTCAAGCGTGATGGCAGCCTGATCCGCAAGGGTCGAGAGGAGTGCCATATCCTCTCTGGAATAAGCATCTTCAGACAGCTTGGGGCCCAGCAAAAAGATGCCTTTCAGCATATCCTGATAGAGGAGCGGCACGCATAGTTCGGCATCAAAGCGGAGCAGACTTTCTAACTCCTGAGTCGTGACTCGTTCCGAACGATGGTAACGCTCGATCTCCTCGATAGTAATCGGGCGACCTTGCATCTGCAACAACTTCGGAAAAAGTCCGCCCACCTCAAACTGGGGAAGGCTTGCTCGTTGAACACCTCGCCATGCCGCAGGGTTGAATCGTTGCCCATCGTCATCCGGCAGTAGAATACATGCACGAGAGAGATGCATCACTTCGCAAACCTCTCGCACGCTCATGTGCAAAAGCGTCTCCAGGTCGATGACGGAAGCCAATGCACGGGAGAACTCCCGGAGTGTCTGTTGATAGTCGTAATCCTCCCGGAAGAAGGTCCTATCGATAACGCCTCTGACATTTCGCTCGATCCGTGGCATCAGGAATCCGACGCTCAGTGCCATGCCCAGGGCGATCATTCCCTTGTTTTGCCGGACTGAGAACGCCCATTGAAAGATACCGTAATAGATGATGATCCACGCGGCGGCCACAAGTATCGAGATAGTCGTATAGATCAAACTCCGACGGATGATAAGGTTGATATTCATCGCACGGTGTTTGATAATAGCATAACCGAAAGCGACTGGGATGAGTCCCCACGCGGCGATGAATGTTTTGCCCGCCCAGATCTGCCCTATCTGATTGTAGGCCCAGAATCCGCCGCCAACAACCAGGATCGTGCTCGATAAGATGGCCAGTAACACGAACTTGACTTGCTTCTTGATACGACGCTGCCGTGCAGCTCGATAGCTTTGTCCCATACTGGCAAGTGCGAGCAAGAAGTAGGGAAGTGTTACCCAGTGTGGCCAATGCGTTGCTGTCGCTTGCCCAAACTGATAGATATCCAACAGAAAATCGACTGCAAGCCACAGGCCCGGCGCGTAGATGATATAGATCACCCCTGGATATTCGTCAAGCCAGGCTTTGCGTTCAGGAAATATCAAGAAGAAGTGAAGAAACATCGCAGAGCCTGTGGTGACTGCGATCAGTAACCACAACTTCAGAGGATGATCAAAAAACTCCAGATAAGGAGACGTGATCCAATAGGCCATGGGAGGCTTGTCAAGCAAGCGTACCAGGGCAACGAACGCATAGCTCATACCGAGAAACACCTGGGCGCATGGTTCGAGCGGCATCTTCCAGATGACGAAGCTCCCAACTATCAAGAAGGCCAGGACCGCTACCATTCGGGACAGAAGTGCAGCCTTGATCACGCCCGGTAATGCTGAGTTTTGAACCGTTATCTCCAGGGTTCGGCCGTTGCGTTCAAGCTGATAATGGGTCGCTCCTCGGTGATCCAACCTATGTAACCAGGCTTTATGGGCCAGACTGTATTCTGTTTCCAGAACGAGTTCGTTGACTGCCAGAATACGGTCGCCAACCCGCAGACCTGCCAGGGCTCCCGGTGCGTTCGTAAGCCCGTAGGTCGCTATATCGGTCACCAGGGCTTCTTCGAGTTGTGGGTCCCATTGAGCCTCCAGACCGTCATAACCGCGCCACAGAACGGGATAGACAAGCTCTACCGTAGTCGTCACTGCGATGGCAATGGCAACGAGCAGGTTTGCCGTTCGGATGAACTTCCTCTTACCGGTTTTTGGGACGCTGAGATATGTGAACAGGCCCAGCGTTACAGCGAATAGCCAGAAAAGGAAACGGACTGTGAGAGGTGCAAGGCGGGGAGATGTGATCAGATAGACACAAAAAAGCACGGCGGACAGCATACTGAGCGTCAACATGGCCCATCGCCTACGCTGAGTGGACGGCAGCATCATGATCAACAGGCTCACAACAAGCAGAAATACACCGATCCCATAGATCCAGACTTGCTGCCGTTCTGCCGTATGCTGTTCAAGCGTAACAGGAATTTGGAGTGTTTGCCCCCGGCGTTCGATTTCGAAGGTCAGACTTCCGCTGCTGTGCTGTTGCCGCAAGATCGCAGCATGATCCGACATAGGGTGTCCACTTATCCGGTGCAGGCGATCTCCCGGATACAATCCTATTCCCGGCATCCAGACCCGACGTACATAATTCCCGTCGTGATAGAACCCCAGGCAGACCTGGCGGATCACCCCCTGGATGCTCAGCAACGCTGCAACGATAACCAGTAGAAGCAAGCCCACAAGGATGACACGTGGTTGTAGGAGCTTATGTCTCATCGTATTATCATTGCTTCAACTGGGCCCATAAAGTTGTCAGCTTCCCTGTAAGTGATACCGCGAGAGAGGCTCCCGGATCTTCCATATCAACTTTCAGTTCTTCCTCAGACAAGGCGCGGTTGTAGATTTTTATCTCATCAATCGAGCCATTCATCCATCGTTCGCCCCCTCCTCGCGATCCAATGTAAAGAGATCCTGTATTGGGGGTCAGAGCACCTTTACACGCCAGTTCTTTGCTCAGGTCTCCATCGATATAGATACGGATGACCTTCCCATCCCAGGTCCCTGCGATAAAGTGCCATTGCTGGTCGGAGACAATGCCGCCAATAGCCTCATCATCACATCCCTCCGGAAGATCGAACATCTGCAAGAGCACACCACCATTGTACACGGGGAGCAGATTGTATTCACCGGCAGCCCAACTCGCGCCTTTTTCAACAGCACTTTGAGTTCCCCCGCCGGCGACGTTGACCCAACAGTTGATCGTCAATGCATCCGTGATATCCAGGCTATCCGAATCAGCCACGGTCAGGAAGTTATTGGTCCCCAACTCTAGCGCAGAATTGAATCGTCCATCGACCCACTTAGGTTTTCCATTGAGCGTTGCATCGTTGTGATACTGTGATTGGTCCAGTGCGGTATCGCCCTGATTTTCGTCTAATGGCAGGTACAATACCAACGACTCATCCTGAGCAGCAATCCCCACTCCCACAAAGTAGAGAGAAATGGCCACCGCAAGGAAACCCCAACAGGTTTTCACGTTGTTCATCATATCAGCCTCATCTCCTCTGAATTTTACATGTACTAAGGGCCAAACAGCTACCACAAGTCTCATTGATGAGCCAAATTCGGAGCATCCATCCTGAGAAAATATAACATACGTACACGTTGGGATCAAGGGAGAAGTCCGAGGTTCCGAAGTCCGAAGGGGAGCCGAAGTGTTACACCGAACAGCTCTCCGGCATCCGGAGTAACACGAACTGTCTTGCCGGGAGTGGAAAGACCAGTTGACCATCTATCCATTCCCCCACGGAACGGTGAGTCGCTATTTCCTCCGCAGGGCCACGATGACCATGTTGGCATGTCATGCGTGTCTCGACGGCCTGGTCGTTGAAGTTTGTGAGCACAAGGAAATTTGTATAGCAGTAGACGCCGACTCGGGAACGTACCTGTATCTTGACGGGGAGATGAGGAAGCATCTCAGCCCGCAGCCTGTCCACCAGCGATTGCGGCAGATGCGGAAGCGACACAGGTTCAGCAGTCGTCACACGCCCTGAGCCTGTGGGATAGCGAAATGTCTTGGCGTTCAGTACAAGCACCTTGCCCTCACCGTAGAGATGCCGAGTCAACACGGGGAAGTTACCATCCGGATGGATCCCTGTCGCCAGCGTTTCGGCGGCAACAGGATGAAGGCATGCACCAAAATGGACGTGAGCTTCAGCGTGAACTGGCTCCTGACATACGCCGAATTGAAACGTCCACACATCCGCATCCGTTACCGGAGGCGTGGCGTAACCCGCCAACTGAAGAATGCGTGTATCGTGTGATAGTTCGTTGAGGAAACCGGGAGTGATGAGGAGCGTACCACCTGCTTCTGCAAATGCAAGGGCACGTGTCACGACATCCGGATCGGATGCGGCCTGAACGGGTAAACACGCAGCTTGTGCGTCGTCCGGGAATGAGTGGCAAGGAATCATCGGCAAACCCAGCATCCCCAGGTAATCCAACAGATAGGCTTCATCCCCGCCATCCGTATCGGGAGGCTTGTAGAAAGCAATGCCGTGGTTGGGCTGTCCATCGAGAGTTTCAGCAAGTTTCTCCAACATAGGTATTGCTTGAAGCAGTGCCCTGGTATTGGGATTCTCTGGGGAATAGAGTTCCGGGTCATAGTGAAAACGTATCAGTTCACGAGCACCCGCCAGAATGCTCTGCACCGCTTGCTCCACATAGATAGCGGGATAACAGTTGATGAAGTCAAACCACGCACCACCTATCTTGGAGCCTGCCAGCGACGCAAGCCAGCGGTAATTGGCGAATGCCTGATACTGATGGACATATTCGACGCGTGGATCACGTATTTCAGTGCCAACCCACACCTCGTCAAACTGACCCGGATGTCGACACACATCATATCCGAACACATGGAACCGGTCGTACCATTGAGGGTACTTGATAGTTATCCGGATGTTGGGATTTTCCGACCTGCTTGGCTCGATGATGCAGTCACGGGCCACCTGAACGAGCAAATCACGGTAGTATTCGGCCCAGCTCCGATGGCCGCGTTGACTCTGACATTCCTCACACTGACATTGAGTGCAGAGGAAATCATCGACGATGATCTCATCGAAGATACGTGCTGTTCGCCGGACAATGTCCTGAAGCTCCGCCTGCGTATCTGCGTTGGTGTAACATAGCCACCATCTGCCGTGAGTGGATGCTTTGCCTGTGCCACGCGTGGGAGTCAATCCAGCAGCGACCTGAAATCCACGTTTCTGAAGAACATCTCTCAACTCCGTGAGCAGTTCATCCCCTGGGAAATGTCCGCCTCGCAGGCAGTCCAGGTAGACTTTGCGGATGCCATTTTCACTGAACAGTTCCAGTGCTCTCTCACGTTTATCCGGGTCAGCCAGGTGTTGATTCACAGTCCCGGCCGGCACGAACGCACTGAAACGCAACGCCCCTTCACGGCCTCGTAACCATCTGTTGTTCTCTGTTTGCATAGTCTCCCCACGCATTCCATATCACCTACCAAGGACTTACAAGGCAACAGATAGGTGTCCTTCAGATAGAGGATGCTGTGTCGTCCTGAATCTCTGACCTTGTCTTCATGGTCCGCTGGGTGGGCCCTTGGTAGATCCATTCGGTGAGGAAGCAGAGCACAAGCACACCGACCAATATCGCCAGCGTCATCGGGGAATGGCGAACCTCATACGCAGCGAGCACGCCAAACGCTGCCAGGCAGCCGAGGATCGAGGCCCAGACAAGCAGGGGCCGCGCACCCGTTTCTCGATAGAGTCGCAGATGAGCCACATTCACCGCGCCATAGATCAGCAGGAAGACAGCACTGCCGAGCATCGCAATGCCCTCCAGGTCGAATAGATTTGTAAAGATGAGCACCAGGGCAACCGTGATGAAAAGCCCTTCCGTACTTCCACCCCAGACTTTACGCTCGAATATCTCCGGCAGCTCCCCTTTCCGTGCGATCATGTAGCTCACATTGGCTCCGCCATAGAGGGTCGCATTGATCGCAGAGGCAGTGGAAAAAAGCGCGGCAATCGCCATGATTTTGAATCCGACGACTCCCAGAAAAGGCTTCGCGGCCTCCGCGAGGGCATAATCTTCAGCCTTGATGATAGTAGACAGGGGCAGGTTCCCCGTAACGGCAAGCGAGACGGCCACATAGATCCCCATGACGATCAACACGCTCAGATAAAGCGCCCTGGGGAGTGTCTTCTGAGGATTCTCCATATCTTCCGCTGCATTGGTGATCAGGCCGAACCCTTCGTAGCCGAGGAAAACAACCCCTGTTGCAAAGAGGATGCTGGAGCCTTTCGGCCATTCTGAAACGGTCAAGAGGGATGGCTTGATAAAGATGAGACCGAGGATAGCAAAGAGGACAAGGATCCCCATCTTGACGAGAACGATGAAGAATTCGGAGCGCCCGACGGCCTTCGACCCGATCACATTGATCGCCGTGAAAAGGATCATAATGGCAATCGAAAAGACGTTGACCCAGATGTCCGATGCACCTGCCGGCAGGAAGGTCTTCGCATAGGCCCCGAAAGCTCTGGCATAGAGCGTGAGGGCGAATATGTATCCCACCCATAGAAGGACATTGAACCCTCCGCTCAGGGTTCCGTTGCCGAAGCCCTGGACGAGGAATTCGACCGGGCCGCCGGCAGAAGGGTAGCGGCTTCCCAGCTTGGCATACGAATAGGTGCTCAGAAGCGCCACGAATCCCGCCAGAATTAATGAGACGAACACGGCATTCCCGGCGATCTGGCAGGCAACACCGAGGATGGAGAAGATCCCGGCCCCGATCATCCCACCGACGCCGATGGACACTGCCGCCCACAACCCCATGGATTTTCTACCTGTCACAGAGATACCTCCGCTGAATTAGGAATGGATACTCCCTTGAAACTGCACCAGCAACCAGGTGTTTGTTCATTCTACCACAGAGACAGCCCCGGTTCAACATAGTAAATCTCGCCGGAGTGGGTATCACGGGGGCAACCATTGGCTTGTGTGGACTGCGCCTTCCAGATATTGGACGCGCCTGCACATCTTGGATAATGCACGCGATAGCGTGCCTCATTTGGAGTTGCGGAAGGTCGTAAGAATCAGTATAATTACGAAGACACATGCTCGCAGAGCACAGTCAGGAATTGTGTGCCCATTGCCTACTGTTTACTGCCCATCGTATCTTCGCAAGGTGGTCAACCATGCACAGCCTGTTTTTCCGTATGCTACTGCTGGGTTTGTTGCTCCCTTTCGGATCTGCCGAAGCGCTGGATGGGAAGCAACTCCAAACGTTCGCTCAGCTTTATGATCGAGGAGCGCGACAACTGATGCTTCAGGATGCACAGGGAGCACTGGAAGCGTTTCGTCAGGCTGCGGAGATCCGGCCGGAACATCCCGATGTACACTACCAATTGGGAGTACTGCTGGCAGATCAGTCGCTGTGGCAGGAAGCTGCGCAAGAATTTCAGCAGACCATCAAACTCGATCCTCGATACATCGAGGCCTATCGCTCGCTTGCCAGTGCTTACATCCGTGCTCTGGCCCGTTCAGAAGATGCGATCTCCGTTCTTCAACGAGGGTTGGTGCTCACTCCGGATCATGCGTTGATGCGCCGCCTACTGGGCATCGCATATCTCCATCAACACCAGCTTCGCGAGGCCCGTCAGGAGTTGGAACGTGCCATCGAGCTAAATCCCAACGATGGGGATGGCTACTATCAACTGGGACTCGTGTACTTCAAACAGAAGGATTACGACTCAGCCATCGTGTTTCTCAGGAAATCCATCGAGTTGAGAGCGGATGATCCGGAACCCTATTACACGCTTGGCCAAGTCTACTTCCGGCAGGGAGACCAGGAAACCGCCCAGAAGGTTTTGGAACAGTTCCAGAGAATACATCAATTGGCCGAGAAGATGTACCTGCTGAAACAGGCTGTCCGTTCCAATCCATCCAATGCACAGAGTTGGTATCGCCTGGCGCAGGGACATCTGGAGCAGAAGCGTTTTGGAGATGCTTTGGATGCATTTCACCGAGCCACTCGCCTCCAACCTGACAATGATCTTTTCCATCAATCGTTGGGAAAACTCTATATGGAAGTAGGGGCATTGGATCAAGCGATCCATGAGTTTCAGACGGTGGTTGATCTACGACCCGATCGTCCTGACGGTTATGATAGTCTGGGACGTTGCTATCTTCTCAAAGGGGACCCCACTCAGGCAATCGAGGCTTTCCTTGCAGCCCGGGAACGGGATCCAGAGAACCCTGACATTTATCTGCATCTGGCCAAAGCATACCAGCAGTTCGGTGATCGACTTCAGGCGCGCAAGGCTTATCAGGTATACCAATCGCTCACGCAGAATCAGAAGAAGACATGGGGCAGATGAATCCGCAAGGTGCGATCCAGAAAGCAATGCTCCCTTTGATCTGTTGTTTCTATATCATGGGAAACATCTCTGTCGCTGTAGAGATCGAAATGGTGCTCATTCCTGAAGGATCCTTTACAATGGGACACAATGGTGGCGACGAAGACGAGAGACCTGCTCACAAGGTTTATCTGGATGCCTATTACATACAGAAGACAGAGGTGACGAACGCCCAGTACTATGCCTTCTGGAAAGCGGATGGTGGCGAGGCAAGTTCTCATACCCCTTTCAGTTTCGGATCAGAAACAGGGAGCTGGCCTGACCGCGCTTTGAGATATCCCGATTATCCTGTGGTGGGGGTCTCCTGGATGGGGGCAAGCGCATATGCCCAATGGATGGGGAAGCGTTTACCTACAGAAGCGGAATGGGAGAAAGCGGCTCGTGGTACAAAAGGTCAACTGTGGCCATGGGGAAATGCCTTCCCCCTGCAAACAGGGCAACAGCAGACCTATGCGAACATCTGGAATGGCCAGGACGGTTATGATAATGGCCCCGCGCCAGTGGGCACTTTTCCAGCAGGAGGTAGCGTGTACGGAGTGCTCGATCTGGCAGGTAATGTATGGGAATGGGTGGCCGATTGGTATGATGCAAGCTATTACCATCGCTCTCCGGAGGGCAATCCTCGTGGCCCAAGTCTGGGTTGCTGGCGAGTATTGCGCGGAGGATCTTGGATGAATGATGCGAACACTTCGCTGGGGATCCATCGCTTCTATGCCTATCCCACGGTTGCCACGAGTTTTGTTGGATTCCGTCTCGCGGAGAACACGCGTTAGTGGTTCCACATGAATACTTACCTATCCCGAATGGTGATCAGTGTTCCTCTTCTCAGCTTCTTATTCTTCATCATGAAAACAGACGCAGCGGCGTACTATGTCGACGTCACTCAGAAGGCAGGGATCCGGTTCGTCCATAGTACGGGAGCACTTGGACAGTTCCACGTTCCTGAAACGATGGGGTCCGGAGCGGTGTTTCTCGATTATGATAACGATGGCGACCTGGACCTCTATCTTGTCAACAGCGGGGATCTGCCTGGATACCGTTCCGAGCATCCACCTGCGAATGCCTTGTATGAAAACGACGGTGCGGGCCATTTTCTCGATGTTACCCGGCGGGCGGGTGTTGGGCACACAGGCTATGGTATGGGAGCCATCGCAGCGGACTATGACAACGATGGGGATCAAGATCTGTTCGTCACCAATTTTGGCCCTGATGTGTTCTATCGCAATAACGGTGACGGGACATTCACCGATATCACTGAGTTCGCTGGGGTGGGAGATCCCCGTTGGGGTGCGAGTGCCGCGTTTTTCGATTATGATCTCGATGGCTGGCTGGATCTTTACCTGGTCCATTATCTGGATTACACATTGGAGACAGCGAAGCCTTGCCGAGAGCGCGGATTGCGCACCTACTGTCATCCAAGGCATTTTGAGGGCATGGATGATGTGTTGTATCACAATAATGGGGATGGGACGTTCACCGATGTGACACGCGAGGCAGGCGTCTATCAGAAAATGGAAGCGAAAGGATTGGGTGTCGTCACCGGGGATTACAACAATGATGGGCTCCCCGATATCTATGTAGCGAACGATGATACGCGTAACTTCCTCTATCAGAATTTGGGAGATGGCCGTTTCCGGGATGTGAGCCTCCGGGCCGGGGTCGGATACAGCGAAGATGGCATCGCCGAAGCGGGTATGGGCACGGATATGGGGGATTACGACAACGACGGTTGGCTTGATATCTTTGTGACAAATCTCTCGTATGAGATGAATCGCCTCTATCGGAACAACCATGACGGGACATTCACCGATATGAGCTATGCGGCACATGTTGGCGAGGAAAGCTTACTCCGTCTTGCATTCGGGACGCAATTCATAGATTACGACAACGACGGCGATCTGGATCTGTTTGTGGCGAATGGACATCTGCTCCCAAATATCGGACAGATGACCGATACGTTGAGCTACGCCCAACCGAACCAACTGTTTCGCAATGAAGGGGATGGAACCTATCTCGATGTTTCGAGCGACTCCGGGGACTACTTCCAGCGTGCCGAAGTAAGTCGCGGAGTCACCTGTGGTGACTATGACAACGACGGGGACATGGATATCCTGGTGATGAACTCGGGAGAACCTGCAACGCTTTTGCGAAACGAGGATGGAAACCGGAACCATTGGTTGAGCCTCCGTATCGTCGGCACACACTGCAATCGAGATGGTATCGGTGCACGTATCACAGTGACAGCAGGTTCACGGCAGCAGATCCACGAGGCAAGGCGCGGCTCCGGCTACCTCAGTAGCAGCGATCCACGGATGCTGATCGGTCTCGGTGATTCACCGGGGGTGGATCGCCTTGAAATCCGGTGGCCGGACGGACAGGTGGACGTGATCGAAGAGATACCTGTGGATCGTGCCCTGGTACTGAAGGAGGGAGAAGGACTGATCGCTCCCTGAAAATGGTTGATCATCTTTGGCAGAGATGCTAGAATGGATTCACCTCATGCTGGAGTAAAACCCAAGATCGAACGAAAGGAATGTGTATTATGAATCTCAGAAGCGACAGGTAAGCTAGTACTCTGTAACATAAATTCTTTAATTAGG
>JAJRTO010000047.1 GCA_024278235.1 Candidatus Poribacteria bacterium | reverse complement strand
TCCGGTTTATCCGATGCGAGATTGTCTTCACGGATCGCCGGTGCATGGCAATTTGTCAGTGTCGACTTGAAGCAAGGCCCTAATACCATTGAGGTGGAAGCTGTTGACGGGAGTTTCGCTGGAACAAAGCTGGCTATGCCGGTTCACGTCATCGGATCTCCTGCCCAGATGAGCATCAAGGTCACACCAGAGCGCGTGCCTGCCGATGGCAACACGCAGCCTGAAGTCTCTGTCACGGTGACGGATCGATGGGGCGTGAGTTTACCAGACCGGACAGTGGTCATGCTGGATGCGGGTCGCGCCCGGGTTTTGACCGAAGACCTGGATCCCAAGTCGCCTGGCGTGCAGATTGGCATCCAGAATGGCAAAGCAACGGCTGTTCTTGGCCCAAGCCTTCAAATCGAGGATGTCAAACTCATCGCAACGGTCAATAATCTCAAGGCTGAGACGGTCCTTCACTATACGACGCTTCTACCACCTTTCTCAGCCGTGGCACTGCTCACCGGCAAACTGACGAATGTTGATATCATGGATCCTGACGACCTTCTGAGCGTGGACTTGGGCGAGCGATTTACGGATAGCATCGATCTCTTCTACGACAAGCGAGCCGCGCTTTTTGTACGCGGAAGTGTTCTGGATCGGTATCTCGTCACAGGATCCTACGATTCTGAGCGACGTTACCGAGATCGCCTCTTTCAACAGTTGACACCTGACAAGCTGTATCCGATCTATGGTGATAGCAGCTCCATCTTCTTTGAAGCACAGTCGAGCAGCAAAGGCTATCTCAAGGTAGAAAAGGATCGCTCTTATCTTCTGTTCGGCGACTACAACACTCAAATGAGAGATGTCGAATTCGCCGCCTATGACCGTTCCATGACAGGGGCTAAGCTGGTCATCGATGAACCTAACGTCAAGTTCATCGGGGTTGGTGCTCAGACAAAACGAAGCATTGTCAAGCAGGAGATCGAAGGACGCGGCATCTCAGGATTCTACTACCTTGAGCGGGCGCCTGTGGTCGAATTCAGTGAAAAGATCCATGTCGAAGTAAGAGACCGCTACCGATCCCATATTATCCTTCGGAGCGAACCGAAGTATCGTTTCCTCGACTACGATATTGATTACGAACTGGGAACCATTTTCTTCAAACAGCCGATCCAGAGCCGCAATGGGGACTATGATAAGGTTGTCATTGTTGTCGTTTATGAAACGAAGGATCCTGTAGAGAAGGATTTCGTAGCGGCAGGAACTGGTGAGCTGCGATGGTCTGCGCCAGAAAGCAACATGACGGCTGCGCTGGGTGGAACCCTCATCAAAGAAGGGTTCGATACGACCGCTCAAACCTTTGGTGGTTATCAACTGACAGGGGCTCATGCGTATTTTGATGTGTCTCAACACACACGGCTCTTTGCCGAGGCAGCGCAAAGTGAGTCGGATGACATACAGATAGATCCGAGTGAGCGGCGTGCCTGGAAGGTCGAACTCTCCTCCAAACCCAATGATAACCTGTATCTTCGTGGTTACTGGCGTGATATAGGAGGTAGCTTTGACAATAAATCGAGTCTGCCATCTGAGGTCGGTAGCCAGAAGTACGGCGGCGAGATCACCTACCGAGTACCCGATGTCAGTGAATTTCGTGTGGAACACTACCGCAACAAACTGGATGTGGTTGGTACCAGTCCTTACAACGATGTGCTCTCTTCCTCTGCCTATTACCGCCACAAGTTCGAGAACTTTGCTGGCAAGCTGGGAGCTGAGCGTCTATCGCTAAGCGGAGGCGATGAGGATATTACAGCGTTGGTGGGGATGGCGGCTGTCGATGTCGATCTGAACGCCAAACTCCAGGCACATCTCCAGCGGGATCAGAATTTTAGTTCCGAAAAAGAACAGAAGTATCGTCCCAACGCCACCAGCATCGGACTGAGTTACCAACTGACAGACAGTTTGACAGCCTATGCCTCAGAGAAGATACTCGACGAAGCCCTCGGCGACAATGGTGAGAACGAGTCCGTCCTGGATGCCATGTCGACAGTGCTCGGCATCCGATCACAGGTCAAGGATAGCCTGACGGCTTACAGTGAGTATCGTATCGGCGGGGGGATTGCAGGAGACAGCAATCAGGCGAGTATTGGCTTGCGCAATCGCTTTCGCATTCACCCGGACTTCACCCTGAATGTCTCCTTTGAACGCTCCCGACAGATCGATGTTCTGGAAAATCTGATGCGTGATTCCAACCTCGACAACCGGGGCGGTTTCGATGCGTTTGCCTTATCCGGAGAGTATCTGCCGGTGAGTCCCATCAAGGCGTCCGGTAAATATGAAATTCGGCGTGACAGCAGCTCGCGGATCAATATTGCAGAAGCCGGGATCGACTTCAAACTCGCTCATGGCTTCAGTCTGTTGGGGAAACACCGATTCCATCGTGAGGTCCATCGCACGACACCGGAAACACCACGATTCAGCCGCAATCACACGATCGTCGGAGCTGCTTTCAGACCTGAGAATATGAACTTTATTCAATCACTGGCGAAACTTGAGATCAAGCAGTCTAGCAGCAATGTGTTGCAAGACCCAACAGCGAATCTTACCCTTATCGGATCCCTGGACATTATTCTCCAACCCGTCCATTACTTCGAGATCTACGGGAAGTACGCCATCCGTAGCGCTGTAAGCGATCAGTTCGGAAGCAAGCTCACGACGACATCGGACCTCTTTATCGGCCGATCTCGACTGCAATTGACGGACTATCTTGACATTGCAGGTGAATATCGAGTACTCTATTTTCGTAAAACGAGTGCTGGAGATCGTCCGAACTACGAACAGGGATATGCTGCTGAACTTGGATTTTGGTTTATTCCCAATCTCCGTACCGCTGTTGGCTACAATTTCCGTGGCGGCAGTCGTGACAAAGACTTTCCAGAAAGCTCCTACTGGGCTAAGGGGCCGTTCGTACGTCTGTCTTTGAAGTACTAGCGCCATTCCTGATCCCTGCTCCAGCATCGATTCTCCCCCTCTCTGAAAGGATGTATTATGCCATTGCGAGTGTGTCTCTGTTCTCTGATCGGATTGCTGTGCCTTATAACCTTTATCTATGCGCAAACCGACGAACTCACGGTAGGTAATCATTCAGGAGTGGATGCACGTGCACTCGGTATGGGAGCCGCTTTCACCGCGGTCGCTGATAATGCTTCCGCACTTCAATGGAATCCAGCCGGCCTATCTCAATTGAAGCGTCATCAATTTTCTGCGACACTGTCCCACATAAATAGAGAGACCAATGCGGTCCTTCTTTTTGGTGGCGATTCTCGGCAGGCAGATCGCAACAATGTCCGTCTGAATATGCTCAGCGCCGCTTTTCCCCTTACTTCCGCCGGGAATCATCTCGTTTTCGCGCTGGGA
>JAJRTO010000046.1 GCA_024278235.1 Candidatus Poribacteria bacterium | reverse complement strand
GAGAACACGCTGGCAGCATGCTCTACTTCCGCCGTAAGTGGAACGCGGGTTTTTCAGTGAGTCCTGTAGAGCGTGCAGCTTGCTCGTTCATAATACGGAATCCGGAGAACACGCTGGCAGCATGCTCTACTTCCGCCGTAAGTGAAAACCGGCTCCCGACTCTTCCGGCCTTCCAGTCTTCCTGCCTTTCGCCCTTCCCGTTCGTTTCCAGCCAAAGCACAGCTTATGAATTAGCTATCCGTGTATCCGGGGATCGCCTGGTAGGGCGCGGCCCAACGCGCATCCTGGATCAGCAGCCCTGCATCCGGATTCACCGGGAGGGCAGGCTGCGGGTACAACTTCCAACGATCATCCTCCAGCGGATCTGTAAATCCTTCCCGCCGATAGTATTCATGAAGTCCTGTTCGCATCTGTTGTAGATTGTGATGACAGAGACTCAGTCCTGCACGATTCCGTGTTTCATCGGGGTCTGTCCTTCTGTCAAACAGAAACTCGCGACGATCCGGTGAGGAATAGAAGTATTTCCATTGCCGGTTTACGGCCATGTAGACACCAAGAGCATCCCGCTGATATTCGCTGTAGACCAACCTGTCACGGTAGGCGCCGTTGTTTTCACCGGCTGCGATCTCCGCGAGATCGATGCCGTCCAAATCGCACGTAGCTGCGTCTATGCCTGCCGCGTTCAGAAACGTCGGCATCACATCGACGAGGCTCGTCGGGATCTCACAAACCTGTCCCGATGTAAACCGCTCAGGGAACCTCACGATCATCGGAATCCTCGCTGAGGCATCGAGCATACTTCGCTTCCCAAAGCAATTGTAATCGCCCAGGAACTCCCCATGATCCGAAGTGTAGAGGATAAGCGTGTTGTCGAGCTGATCTGTATCTTCGAGGGCCTGGAGGATCCGGCCAACCTGAAAGTCGATGAACGAAATACACGCATAGTAGTAGGCTCTCATAACCCGGAGGAGATTGTTGTCGATCCCGTTGTCCCGATATTTATACCGGTTCTGATGTCGGTTCGCGTATGTGTGGAGCGTTTCATAGTCTTCAGGACGTTTGGGGAGTGGCATGAGCGCGCCACGGTAGAGTTTGTTCCACGGTGTCGGCGGTGAAAACGGGGGATGCGGATGGATGAAACTGGTGAAGAGGAGGAAGGGCGGTGAGGAACCCACATCCCGGATGAAGTCGGTTGCCCTATCGCCAACCCAGTTCGTTGCATGAAATCTGGCTGGCATCTGTGCCGGCTGAGGGATATAGTACATCTCCCCCCTCTGGCCCATCGGATCATAAACGTGCTCGAAGCCGTTGGCGTGCAGGAATTCCAGGTAATCGTTCTGTTTTATCTGCCCGCCCATCTCTTCCTGATATTCCCGGGCTTGAAATCCACGCAGCCCACGCGGATCGGGATTGAAATGCATCTTCCCAATGCCGTGTGTCCGGTAACCAGCTTCAGTGAATAACTGCATAAAAGTTGGTCTATCCTGTGGCATGCGGAAACCGTTGTCAAAACACCCCGTATTGTGGGGATACTGTCCGTGAATCAGCGAACAGCGCGCCGAAACACAAACCGGAGAGGGGGTGTAAGCGCTCCTGAAATGCACACCTTCCCGAACAAGGCGATCCAGATGGGGTGTTTTGATGACAGGATTGCCAGCGGCATGGATAGTGTCGCCTCGCTGTTGATCCGTGAAAATGAGAAGAATATTGGGATGTGCCATAGATATTCCTTATCGTTAGTCTTCAGTGAGCCACCGGTCGAACCAATCAAATGCCTCTGCTTGCATCTCCAGGTCGAATTTGTGAGGACCCGGGTAAAACTCACATCGATAGTTTTCCTCCGCCCCTGCTTTTCTGTACACCTCACGCAAGATGACATCAGCCCTCTCCATCTCAGGTAAGGTGAACAAAGGATCGCTGATGTTGTTCTGTACAAAGGTCGGTAGTGGTACGCGCAATCCCAGGATCTCCGGATAATCGAGATCACGGGGGAGCAATGGGACATAAACCATCCATGTATGGGTGAAACATTTGTGCAACAGATAATCACGCCAGGTACACATCAACCCCACACAGATAGCACATCGTATTCGAGGATCGGTTCCTCCCAGGAATGTTGTGCGCATCCCTCCGCCTGAAAGCCCGGCACAACCCACTCTGTTTTCATCGACATCCTCCCGGGCGCAAAGGACATCCAGGGCACGTTGGTCTTCCGCAAGGAATACCCCCGGCCAGGTCGTTCCCGCGCAGAAGAGAGATTTAGCCATGATCGATTCATGGCTCGCTGCCCATCGATTGTAGGCTTCGATATTCCGTGGGTTCTCAGGATCTTCGTCCGATAGATTTCCCCGGATCTTCTCAGGGACATCTTTCAACAGCACACGTCGGCTCGCGAATGGAAACGCATCGTGGATCAGGACAGCATACCCTCGTTTGGCGATCTCATTCGCCCATGACACACCGCCATAGCATTGGTCGCAATGTTCGAGCATCATCGGGTGCCATTCATCCGCAGTTCTCGCTATTTTTCGCTTGCCAAAGTACTTCTTGCCGGCATGATCATGCAGCGCAAGGATACCCGGGTGTCTGCCAGTGGAACCCTCCGGTTTCAGGAAAATCGCTTGGGTTGGAGGACCGTAGGGCAACTGCCAGGACAGTTCTTCGACGTGGAGTCCATCATAATGAAACTTGCGATGCACCGTCACTTCCGGCACTCCACCCGTGTCAGGTGGAGCAAGACAATCCATGAGCCGCTGTTTGGCAACCGCGCGCCATTCCTCCAGATCCTTCCATCGACCGAGTCGAAACGAGAGTCTCGCGGGATCATCCCCTACGATCGATGCCGCCCACGGCCCATAAGCCCCGAGCATATTGGTTTGCATGAGTTTCTCCTCAAGTCATTTTAGCGGCAGTTCGACGGTCTCATCTGTTTCGACAGAACGATAAGCTGCCAGGGCAATCTCAACAGCCGCTCGGCCATCCTGCCCTGTCACGGGTGGGGTACTATCGTGCAAGATGGCATCCACAAATGCCCGGAGTTCTACTCGCACCGGATTCTCGACCTGGATATCGGATGCAGGGATGAACTCCTGCTTTTCTCCAAACCTCGCCCAGTGGATGCCGGCGTCGCCACCCCAGATCGAAGGGAAGAAGAGCGAACCACCGGTGGCATCTAACCGACCGCCGTATCCGCCAATGGCCGAAGCGTTTGACGAATGCAGGAGCCCCACCGCGCCGCTCTTGAATTTCAGTGATGCCAATACGACATCTTCGTAGTCTGTGGATTTTTCGAGGTAATGTCCGCCCTGGGCATGCACACTCCGGACATCTCCACAGACCCACCGCATGAAGTCTATTTCGTGAGCATTGACTTCCATCAGCGTCCCCCCCGAGTAACGCCGTTCATTACGCCATGTCTTCTTCCAGGCGCCACCGAAGCCACCGCCCAACCGCCGGACAACCATGCAGATAGGTTCGCCGATCACACCTTCATCGACCATCTCCTTCACCTTTGAATGGATCGCGTGATAACGGCATACCTGACCGATCATCAGTTTTACCTGATGGGTCTCACAGGCGGCTATCATCGCATCGCAATCTTCCAGCGACACAGCCATCGGTTTCTCACAGAAAACATGCTTGCCCGCCTCTGCGGCTCGAACGGTAGACTCCGCATGAAGGAAACCAGGCACTGCCACGATCACACCGTCCAGATGTTCCCCTGCAAGCATCCCTTCCAGTTGCTCGTACCACGGAACATCCAGTTCGTGTGAGAGCTTGGTCCCCGCTTCCGCATGCACATCGTGCACTGCCACGATCTGCGCACGTTCAAGCTGATTACAGGCTCTGGCGAGACCTGTCCCCATATTGCCACAACCGATAAGACCGATATTCAATTTCGCCATGGTTATCCTCCATGTTAAGGCTCGAAAATAAATGCCCTTCCTATTCAAGGGCAAAGCACTGCCTGCTTTGTTACGAGGAACAGAGATCTCTGTTCCATCTCAGGCATTCTTCCTGTAGCATTGCTCTCTTATCGCAATGCTTTGCTCCTACTATCATTCCAGACTGCATTCGGCATTATATCACACCGGCTCATTCGTGTTGAGCGAAATCGGCATTTCCCTTGACGCAACCCAGGATGTACAGTATACTGTTTCGGCAATGGCACAGGAGATACGGAAGATCGCCCTTGATTGTTTACTTGAGCTAGATCGCAAGCAACAGAGCATTGCATCGGTTGTGAATAAGGCTCTTCGACGAGAAACCCCGTCCAGTGTCGATGCGGCTCTGCTGACGGAGATAGTGTACGGGGTTCTGCGTTGGCGCGGACGTTTGGATTGGATCCTCTCCCGATTGGTGGAACGGCCACCAGAAACACGGATCCAGTACATCCTGCGATTGGGATTGTATCAGTTGCTGATGATGGACAAGATCCCGGCGCATGCTGCCATCTATGAAACCGTCGAACTGTGTCATAAGCGTCAGAAACGCTTCGTGAACGCCGTTCTGCGTAGTGCCCAACGAAAACAGACAGAGTTTGAATATCCTTCGGATCCTGTCGCGTGCAGTGCTATCGTTTATTCCTATCCGGAGTGGCTGATAAAACGATGGTTTGATGAGCACGGCCTTGAATGGACTCAACGGTTCTGTGAAGCCAGCAATCAAAAAGCTCCTTTAGAAATCCGGATCAACTCATTACGCACAACCCCTGAGGCTTTGAGATCGTCCTTGCATGCCCACGATTGCGAATCGGAGCCGCTCCAATATACCAGGGAAGGGCTCAAGCTCACACGATCTTCACCCATTTTCACGCTGGAAGCCTTTGAGCAAGGATGGTTCTTTGTTCAAGATGAGGCCGCGATGCTGGTAACAGAGGTGCTTGATCCGCAACCGGATGAAACGATCGTCGATGTATGTGCTGCCCCTGGAGGTAAGACAACTCATATCGCCCAACGCATGCGCAACACGGGCGTTATTCATGCTGTCGATCAATCTCCAGCACGGATCAAAATGCTCGATGCCAACTGCTCTCGCCTGGGTATCACCAACGTCCATCCCCGGATCACCGATGCGCAGAAGGCTGTTCCGGAGTTTCGCACAGTTGCAGACAGGGTGTTGGTAGATGTCCCCTGCTCCGGATTCGGCACTCTGAGACGCCACCCCGATATTCGTTGGAAACGCCAGGAAGCGCAGATAGAGAAACTAGCACGATTGCAGCTTGCGATTCTGGAGGCTTCTGCCGGCTACGTCAAACCGGGGGGGACGCTCGTTTATAGCACATGCACGACAGAGCCGGAAGAGAACGAACAGATCGTGGATGCTTTTCTGGAGAAACACCCGGCCTTTCGGGTGGTTTCCCCCGGCCTCTCGTCGGAACTGCGGACGGACCGTGAATTCATACAGACGCTGCCTCACCGTCACGGTATGGACGGCTTCTTTATTGCGAAGTTACTGAGGCAGTGAATCAGCAAGGGAGGTTTTATGGCCAGGGAACATCCTCTGGAAAAAACGCGCAATATCGGCATCATGGCCCATATCGATGCAGGTAAAACGACGACAACAGAGCGCATCCTGTTTTACACGGGTCGTAAGCACAAGATCGGTGCGGTGGATGATGGCACTGCCGAGATGGACTGGATGGAACAAGAGCGCGAACGGGGAATTACCATCACATCGGCTGCGACGACTTGCTTCTGGCGCGATCACTGTATCAATATCATCGATACTCCTGGCCATGTGGATTTTACCGCGGAGGTCGAGCGGTCCTTGCGTGTACTCGACGGAACCATTGCCGTGTTCTGTGCAGTTGGCGGCGTCGAACCCCAATCGGAAACAGTGTGGCATCAAGCGAATCGCTATCACGTTCCCAGAATCGCTTTTGTGAACAAAATGGATCGAGTGGGAGCAAATTTCTTTCGCGTTCTGGATATGATGCAGGAGCGGCTTGGGGCCCAACCGGCCGCTGTTCAGATTCCCATTGGCACTGAAGAAAACTTCGGTGGTGTGATCGATCTGCTCACCATGAAAGCGATCTGCTGGCATCCGGAGGATATGGGACAAACTTACGATATGATGGATATACCGGAAGAACTGGCCGAATCCGCAGAATTACATCGAGAAAAACTCCTTGAAACCATCGCCACTGAAGATGACGAAATACTTGAGAAATACCTTGAGGGGGAAGTGATCCTCCCTGAGGAACTTGTGGAAGCATTGCGGCGAGGAACTCTCGCAAACCAGATCGTCCCCGTATTGTGTGGAACAGCCCTCAAAAACCAGGGCATCCAGCCTCTACTGGATGCCATTGTTCATTATCTGCCAAGCCCTCTTGACATCCCACCTATCGAAGGAATCGTTCCCAAGACACAAGTGGTGGACACACGCTCCGCTGAAGAAAGTGCACCTTTTTCCGCTCTCGTCTTCAAGTTAGCTTCCGATGTCAATGTGGACAGGCTCTGTTTTACCCGTGTGTATTCGGGTGTTCTCAAACGCGGTGAAGTGGTCCTCAACGCGACAAAGAACCAGCGGGAACGTGTCACACGCATCCTGCAGATGCACGCCAATAAACGCGAAACCTTGAACGAAGCGCATGCGGGAGACATCGTTGCGTTGGTGGGGCTTAAATCTGCTACCACAGGGGATACGCTGAGCGCGCCCAATCATCCGATCATCCTCGAATCGATGGAATTTCCGGATCCTGTGATCTCGATAGCAGCCGAACCACGTTCCGAGAGTGAGAAGGATAAACTCGATGAAGCCCTCGCAGCTCTTGCCGAGGAGGATCCCACCTTTGTCGTTCATTTCGATGAAGATACAGGACAACGCATCATCTCGGGTATGGGAGAGCTGCATCTTGAAATCATCACGGAGCGCATGTTACGCGAGTTTGGGGTCTCGGCGAGGATCAGCAGGCCCCAGGTCGCCTATAAGGAGACGATTCAGACGGCCGCGGAGGGAGAAGGCAAATATATCCGCAAAACGGAGGAAGTGAGTTTCTACGGGCATGTGCGGCTACGCCTCGAGCCACTCGGACACAATGCAGAATTTGAGTTTACCAGCGAAGCGGATGAAACAGATGTTCCCCCCGTTTTTGTCCCCGCCGTCGAACGAGGGATTCGTGCAGCGATGACCTCCGGTGTTGTTGGAGGATACCCGATGCAGGATATTCGAGCTACCCTGATCGGTGGTTCATACCATGAGTCGGATTCCACGGAGAACGCATTTCAGGCCGCCGGTTCGATTGCCTTTGAAAATGCCGCCAAAGCTGCGAACCCTACGCTCCTGGAACCGATCATGCGCGTCCAGATCATCACTCCTGGCGAACATGTGGGCAAAGTGGTCGGTGATATGAACACTCGGAGAGCCCAGATCCTGCATATTCAGTCGCGGCCGGCCGTCGAGGTGATTGATGTCGAAGCCCCACTGGCGGAGATGTTCAAGTATTCAACCAATCTCCGCTCCATGACGCAGGGGAGGGCCACGTACACGATGGAATTCTCGCACTATGCACAAGTCCCTTCCAGTGTGCTCGATACGATCTTGAATCAACGCTGGTGGTAATGATGCTATGGCGACGTTCGTTGTCAGAATATTGCCTCTTCCTGGCCTCATCCCTGATACAGCACCTGTTCTACTCCAAAAAGCAGCTCCCTGATAAACTTGAATCCATCCTGCTGATCAAACTCGATCACATCGGCGATGTCCTGCTTTCACTGCCGATATTGGCGAATCTGCGCGCGGCATTTCCTGAAGCACACATCACGATGATGGCCGGAACCTGGATGCGTGAACTCCTGGAGAGCCATCCCCATATCGACGAGGTGCTCTGTTATAATGCCCCCTTCTTTGCACGCTCCGTGCCTTCCACCCCTTTAAGGATGCGTTGGATGCTTCTGCGAGCCCTGCGATCACGCCATGAGGAGCTGATCGTGGACTTGCGTGGGAGTTGGCTCACACTCCTGGCCGCGGCAACACGATGTGCTCGTTACCGGCTGGATCGAGCTTCGCGTAACGTTTCATGGGGTTTCCATCGGAACGCCCCGGAACATGAACTGGATCGGAATCTCGAAGTGCTTGCATCGATTCCCAAACCTCACTGTGTCCCTGACTGGCCGGTGCAGACGGATCAGATTTTCTCAGCCTGGAACTTTTTATCGTCGCGGGGAGTCGTCCTGAAGCGACCGATTTTTGCGATCCATCCCGGTTCCCCTGTCGCGCTCAAGTGCTGGCCACCAGACCGCTTCATTGAGCTTGCGGACGCATTGATAGCCCGTTATGACGCGCAGGTACTGTTCGTGGGAGCATCAGGCGAATCGGATCTGATCGACCGCATTCAGGTAGCAATGCACCATGATTCCTGGAACCTGGCGGGACAGACAACCCTCACGGAACTGCTGGGGATTCTCAAGAACTGTACTGGTTTCATCGGCAATGACAGCGGTCCAATGCATCTGGCGGCGGCCGTTGGGATCCCAACAGTGGGTATTTTCGGACCGAGCAGTCCGGGGCGTTTTGGCCCCATCGGCCCTCATGTGCGGTGTTTGCGTCACAAGCCGGATTGCCCTCCCTGTATGGCGGACCGCTGCAAGTTTCACGACGGGGGATGTGTCGGGGAAGTCTCAGTGGAAGATGTGCTCAAGGCATTGGATGATCCGATGGTTCCTTGCGAAAGATCAGGATAAACTGATGTAATTGATTGGAAACATAGGCATACGGGTAGCCAAAAGGATAGAGGTTCAAGGACTTGTCATACCAGATTTTGTAGCCTCTGAAGCGGAGATTCGGTATCTGCATCAACCGATTGACCACATCTGCGTGGATCATGTTATGGTGCTCGGCTGTCGGCTGCATATCCTTGCAGAATATCAGGACGTATCCTTTGACTTTCAGGAACCTCAGCGATTCGGTGATCACTTCCTCCAATGCTCCGTAGAACGCTTCCGGTGACATGTTCCCCAGATCGTCCCGGTGATCTGTGAAGGGTGTGGGGGCATCGCTGCCGGTTTTCTTTTTGCGTTCTCCGGTCCGTTTTCTGGACAACATATCCCCATAGGGTGGATCCGTCAGGATCAGGTCGAAGAGGTAATCCTCTCCCCGGAAAATCTCACCCAACCTCCTGGCATCTCCTTGATAAACCTTCTGCGGCTCAAGGTTCAACTCCCGGGACACCTGCTCATAGAGTTCCAGATATTCTGCGGACAAGTCAACGCCCACCCCGTAACGTCCGGTCATCGAACAAGCCAGAAGCGTGCCCCCGACGCCGGCAAATGGATCGAGTACCCAACCCCCTTTTTTGGTGAAAAATTCGATCAGCCGCTTCATCAGTTGAGGTGGTTTTGGTGAAGGATGTTTCTTGCGGATATGATGCGCATAGGCTTCTTTGCCGGAAGTCGGATAGAGCGTGTCGATGACTGGTGCCAGGAACTTCGCCCATTCCTCTTCGGATAACTCATTGAGCTTCTCACCCGTAACGATCCTGGGTTCACCGCCTTCAAGCTCCATTGAGTTCAGAAAATAGACCCACTCTCTGCCGGTCAGATCATTGACTTGATTGCGGGGATCGTGTTTCCCTTTTGGACTATCTTTTTTGCTTGGTTTGGACATGGAACAGATATTCCTGAACTGTGTTTTTGGAAACTCCATTGGAATGACTTTTGAATCGCTGGTATTCAATGGGAGCTATCAATTTGGTCTCCCCTCTTTGTTGAAGGACGTCAAGAATTTCATCAGCGGCCATGATCCCCTCGCTGCTATAACTCACCACGATATGCTCTGCCTGTGCCTTCTGGATCAGATCCGTAAACGCATCGAGGCACACTGTTTTGGAACAATAGGATGACTTTTCATCATCCGTGTATGGCCGCAGCCCGGTCTTTCCATAGATCTCCGGCCGATCATAGCGGGCAATGGTCTCTAACAGATGATAGTTGGTGATATACTGGCGGGTGTTATAGGGCGGATCAATGTAGAGAACGGCGCATTTTATCTCCTCAATCAGCTCATTCGCATCTTGCTGGTGGACGTGGTGTTCCTTCTCAGATGCGATGATCGAAATCGGTTCCAGGATCAATGGCTTCCTGGTTCGCGGATCCCAGTCCTTTAGATATGCACCATAGGTTCCGGAGATGTTGGCAACTCTGGAGACAGCTTTCAGGAGGGAAAGCAACAGGAGATAGTATTCATCCTCAGTGATGAGTTCAGCTTGTCTCCACTCCTCAATCCGTTGTCTCACCGCATCGATTTTCTGCCCGTTCTGGTCAGAGAGGTACTGTCGTTTATACTCATTGTTCCCGTTGGGGCAATAGGCATTGAAGACAAAACCATCCGGAACACCTCGAAGATGGTTCAAGTGATTCAGGGTTTTCAGATAGGGATCTCCTGGTTCAGACAGGGCTGATTTCCTATCTGATGCCAGGGACCCAGCGAGTCTGGCAAAGGTCGGCTTACTGTTATTCTTGATGAGGGCACGTCCGAAGATATAGGCAAGGAAGAGCAGGTCATTGGAGACAATCTGAAAGCCCAGTCGCTTGAAATGCGCTGCCACGGAATGAGTCCCTGCAAAGATGTCGCAAAACACTCCGGCCTGGCATCCCGCTCCACGCACCACATCCTCTATATGAGGTAGGAGATTGTTCTTGCAGCCAATATACCGCATGAATCCCTCTGTCCACAAATCCATCGACCCATCATCGAGCCATGCTATCATCCTACGCTGAAATGAGTATTACTTATGCCCAGGGATCGAGAACCACCTTACCACACTCACCCGTGCTTTGCAGTTCCCATGCTTCCTGGACTTGACGCATCGGAAATGTGTGTGTGATAAATTTGTCGAGTTGCTCGCCAGATTCCTGGATCACCTTGATCAGCTTCGGATAATCCCCGAGATTGTAATGCCAATTGCCCTTGAGGATCAGCCCTTTGCGGATCATATCCCCGCTTACCGCGAGAGGAAACTCGCCTCCTTCCCCAATAAAGGTCACCTGACCTTTCCGCCGAGCGGCATCCACCATGAGTCGATGCGCCCGGGATGCCCCTGAACAGTCCACCGCTTTATCGACACCCATGCCGTTCGTCAGATCCCGGATATGATCGAGAATATGCTCATCTTTCGGATCCAGCACGACATCAGCCCCGAGTTCCCTGGCAAGATTCGCGCGGTAAGGGTGACCCTCAACCCCGATAACACGTGCGCCGCGATAATGTGCATTGATCACCCCGCCCAATCCCACAGGGCCTAAACCGGTGATGAGAACCGTATCGAGTGCGTTGACCTGCATCTGCTGCATCGCACCGAAAGTTGGTCCGAGTCCACAGCATGCCATACCCGCATGCTCATAGCTGACGCCGTCGGGGATTGGCGAAAGCAACCAATCCTGTTTGAGTAGGTATTGGGCATAGGTGGCTGTGCCGGTACTCGACCCCGTAATTGCAAGGGCATCACGAATATTCTGACAGTGGATGAACTCGCCGATCAGGCACAGCCAGCATCGGCCACATGAATACTGGGGTTGCACGACAACCCGGTCACCGACTTTGACCTGTCCTGGTTGGGCTACTTCGACCACTTCTCCTGCCGCCTCATGTCCAAAATGGTCGCCTTTATGTCCCGCTTTGAACCCCTTATACTCCGTACACATGGGCACAGCGTGGATCTTCACAACGACAAAATCTTCTTTGGGAATAGGATCCGGTTTCTCTACCAGCCCTCCCTTGCCATCACCAAACATTGCTGCGACTTTCATAGGTGTCCTCCTGAAGGTTTTGATGTTTTCCCCTCATGCTCCTGCAAGGTTCCAACCTATCGACTCCCAGGAGCAGCAACTCAAGGGTTATCAATTCTCATGCCAAGTTCGCGTCTTCTCCTGCAATGTGTCTTGTTTTGATTGTTCCACAACACTAGAAAATCTGTGGATCATTACTGTGAGCGATGGAGCGTGCCATATAATCGTCCAACAACTCAATTCCGAACTCGGCGATCAGCTCGTCGCTCGTCACGTCATCGGTCTCGCTGGAGATCAGCACCGAGCCGAGGTATCCCGGATCGAAAATCGACACGTTCGGTCCATACTTATCCTTCATCGCCCTAAGTTTTTCCCCGTTGAAATCCAGATGTGCTACCTTGCAGTCCAGGTTCACTGCGTGAGTAATGAAATCGAAGTAATTGGTCGTGGAAACAATGGGTTCCCCAACCGGAGAGATGATCCTGCTTGGCAAACCACATATCGCTGTTACCAGGTGTGCCCGACAGGAATAAGCCCAGTATTCCTGCATCAGTCCTCCGTGGTACATAGAGGAGAAGAGGATCACATCGGGTTTTGATTCCACATATTTCTGCCGGATCCCGTCGAAGTTGAGGTCGAAACAGATAGCACAGCCCACACGTCCGAAATCACATTCAAACAGCGGGGCCTCTCGCCCGGCGAGGACTCCGCTCCCTGTCGTCTCAGTGATCACCGGGAAGTTCTTATTATAGAAACCCATCGATTCGCCCTTTCGGTCGAACAGTTCTACAGAATTGCGCCAGGTGCCATCAGGCATCTCGCGCAAGGCCGGATAGGTGACATAACAGCGGTTTTCCCTGGCGACGCTGGCGAAATAATCGCCGATCTGATGTCCGCGATTACGATAGTAGATCGGACACTCCTCTGCGGAATGTGCAGGGAAGCGATCACAGCACTCTGGAACCACGATAAGGTCAGGTCGGTCGGGCAAGACCTGGGAGAATCGGCCTTTCCAATACGCGATCATCCTGTCCACAGCAGCCTGTCCCGTGCCCGGGTTACCCGACGCCGCCCTTGCTCCGATGGTACTTATCCTGACATAGTTAGCCATTTTTTGACTCCTTATGAAAATAGAAACAAACGGTGGAGCATGACCAGAGTGGCGTCGGACATGCGACGTCCTGCATCAGCGCAGAGCCACCGCGACAGAATCAGTTTGGCCCCATACGCACCGCGTTCAGCCTGATCGGTCGTTGGGACATAGGTCGTAACTCGCGCGTTGGCGAGTTCAACCACGAACGTGAAGGGAGCCGGTGAAAACTGTTTGATCTCGAGGCCGATGCGCACGAATATCTCCGCGGGTAATCCGACCACGGCCACATCCCCGAGGCGCATGGTTTGCACGGGAACGTCGGCAGTCTTGCCGTCATAGGGCCAGGATTCCGCTCGCTCGATGAGGTATTTCTCGAACGGACCTTGTTCGCCCGTTTTGAGCCGCTCGATTTCGGCCATGAAAGCGGCATCCCGCGTGTAGTAGGGGATCGATAGCACCTCGATCTGGCCGGCGATCTCCAGCGCTGTCATCGGTTCCGCACGCTCGGCGGCGTAGATGGCGGCGCCTGCCAAAGCCCTCCCGAGTTGTACGGCCTTGCGCGGCCCACCCCGTGGTAGATGAGTGGCATCGTGAGGCGCATGGTTGATGTCGCCCGCCGTCCCCTGAAGGAAGAGCGTTACCACCTCATCACCATAGATGGCAGCGAGGTTCCGAGCCATCTCCCCCGGCCAGTCGGCGGAGATGAAGTCCGCGCTTCCACCACCGATGACATCCGGATGCAACGCAAAGTTGACGAGCATTCCCCGGAGTGCCCCCTCCTCATCGACGATACTCAGCGTCTGGAGTTCCGGATCGATGGGACCCGCTTCCCTGACGATGTCAGCATCCCGTCCCCGCTTTCCAAACTGCTCCGAGCCATCTTTGAGCCGGAAGAGACGATTGAAGGCATAGCCTTCCACTTCGGTGCGCCCCGGATGAAGGGTCGCGGTAAACATGGAGTCGGCGGCCATTTGGACAGCATCAGCTATCCGTCCAGGCAATGCCTCGGCCCACGCCTGCGAACGTGGCACGACCGCGTTGGATCTGAGTTCGGGGCCCGTATGCGTATGGGTGGCGCAGATCAACACGTGCTCCGGCGGAATGTCCACCTGCTGGGTGATCATGGTCTTGGTGGGGATGGTGATCTTTTCGGTCATGCTGATGAGGTCACACGAGACGATGGCCAGACGTGTGCCGTGATGCTCGATCACGACCGCCCTGGCATACAGATCATCGCGGATGCGCTTGCTGACACGGTCGTGGAAGTAACCTGCGAGCGATACCCCTACGGGAGGTGTAATGACCTGCTGAGCACACCCGGCAGAGCAAACGATGGGTTCTCGGAACATGTTTCTATCCTTTCATGAGAGCCTGCAATCTCCGACGGATACCTTGATCTCACGAGTTTTTCAGTGAGCCCCGTAGAGCGTGCAGCTTGTTCGTTTCCTGTGCAAAACCAGGATAGAGAGTTGGACACGTGTGTGTGGCTTCGTGAGTCTGGAAGAACGTTGAACGTTCAACGGAGAACAAGCTGGCAGCATGCTCTACGGACTCCGTAAGTGAAAAACTCGTATGATTTGATTTCATTCTACCACACCATCCGGGGACGATCAATGACGGAATCCGCCTCCGCGAACCGTGAGCTTGACAGAGAGGATACGATGCGGTAGGATTGAGAGAAAGATGAAGTGAAAAACTTGTGTCACTCAGACAACACCAAAACAGGAAGATGAAGGTGATCATCATAACTGAATTGATGAGGTTTTGTCGTTCGATTTTCCAAATCACACTGTTTGTCGCTACTATCCAGGGAGGGAGTATTGCCTTGTCATCACCCATCAACACGGTTCCGAAATCGACTGACTCCGCGCCCGAACTCCGGGCGCGGATGCAACCCACGGTGCCCGAGAACTACCGGGAAGTTCCTTTCATCGAAAAAGCTCCTACACCTGCATTGACGGCCGAGGAACAGGCGCGGGGCTATCTGCTGTTCCAGCGGCCCATCATGGAGCCTGTGTACCCAAACACGCAACCGCTCGGACACGAACGTCTCGAACGGCTTGTCGCTTTCGCCACGCCCGGCGAGTTTGAGCCACTCACGTTCAGCCTCTACCCCGTGCGGGATCTGGGAAACCTGAGAGTACGCAGTTCGTCGCTCAGCGGAAAGGCCGGGGAGATCCCCGCCTCCGAGATCAGCGTGCGCCTCGTTACCTACTGGAACATCGGTTACCCGCGCTACACGTCGCGTGACACCTACCGCCGGACGCCCGAACTGCTGGAGCGCGTCACGGTACACACTTCCCCTGCCCGCGAATGTCAACGGTACTGGATCCTGGTGCATGTGCCAGCGGATGCCAAGCCGGGGATCTACCGGGGCAACGTGACGGTCTGGGACGACGAGGGCGAACGGGCAGCGCAGATCCCTGTGGAATTCCGTGTCCTGGATTTCTCGCTCCGGCGTGATCCGGCCAAGCATTATTCGGTGTACTATTACGTGCGCAACCGGACGCAGTACCACGACAAGCCGGAATCGTTCGTCCGAAAAGCCTCCGAAAACGAATACCGGGCGATGCTCGAATACGGCCTGGACATGGTGCCGACTCAGTATTTGCAGTGTCTCGATGGGGAGACGTTCACGGTCAGGAACGCGGAGGATCTGGATCGGCTGTTGCAGATGGGGTTCACAGGCCCTGTACCTCTGGCTGCCGGGAACGCCATCGAGCGCATCTATCGGGACATGACACCGGGTGGTCAGAGGCGTTCCCATTGGCGGACCGAGAAGATGCCCCCGCCGGAGTTCTATGAGAGAGTCACGGAACTCTTCAGAGCGTTCGAAGTGGAACGCAAGGCCCGGGGATGGCCGGAGTTCGTCTGCTGCCCTCTTGATGAGGTTGCTGCCACCCACAAGGAATTTGGCGCAAAGGTCTATGGAGCGGTGCGAGCGGCCGGCATCCGAACCTACATCACCAAGAATCCCATCGCCAGCGATGCGGTGGCCTACCAACCGTATGTGGATGTCTGGTGCTCGCAACCCTATTCGACTCCCTATGAGAAGATCGTCGCGCAGGATCGGTACGAATACTGGTCCTACCCGAACCACAACGCGGGCGAGATCAAAGATCGACGGGTCATGTGCAAGGGCGGTCGGATGACCTACGGCTTCGGCTTCTGGCGGAGCGGCTACACGACGCTCATTCCCTGGCACTGGAGCTGGACACCGGGGGACGACCAGTTCGATTACCTGCGCGGTTCGCGCTCAGGATGCGGTCAGCGTCTCACTGACGATGGTGAGGTGATCCCCGCCATCTACTGGGAGTGCTTCCGCGAGGGGAACGACGACGCGCGATACCTCTACACGCTGCAACAGGTGGTCTTCGAGCGGGAAGGAGCACGTGACCCGGAATGTCGCCGTGCCGTCGAGGAGGCGAAGTCGCTGCTTCAGGAAACATGGGATGCGATCCACGTCCAGCAGAAGTACCTCGCCGGCGGGATGTGGCCCTCCGAGGAGTTCAATACCCGGCGCTGGCTGCTGGCACAGGCCATCGAGCGGCTGCACCGATACCCGCCAGAACGGCAGGGGACGGCTCCCTCCGTGCTGGTGGCGGACACCACACCTCGTCCTGCGGAGGATAAAATACCCCTGATCGAGAAGGCCTTTCAGGAGGGGAACGTCGAGGTAAAGGATCTGGGTGATGATTTCGCTTCCTGGGTCAACAGCACGAAGGAGGGGACGGCCGAGGTGACCGAAGCAGCAGGGCGACAGGGGCAGAAAGGACTGCGCTGGCGCGTCCGCGTGGATCACGAGAACGATGGCGGCGAAGGGGGCAACTACCCTGTCGGCTGGCCCCGTATCGCGCGGACATTCGACCCGGGAAAGTTGGACATGAGCGGCTACGACTACCTCTCCTTTCTGGTGCGCATCGATTCGGATCGGGATGAGGTGGCCGACGATTCTACCCCGCTCGGGTTCATGCTGGCTTCGCACAAGGTTCAAGGGCGTTTCTTCGAGACGCAACGCGATTTGGGAGATCGTCAGCGCGTCTGGATACCCGTCCGGTTCTCGATCAAGAGGCTCATGGAGGAGGTGGGCCGGGGAACCGATCCGTGGCGGGACATCTCGCGGGTGCAGATCTTCATCGCCGAGGGGAATTTCGCGCACGGCACAAGCCTGACCTTCGATATCGCCGAGGCCAGGTTGCTGCGGTTCAAGTCCCCCATGATCTCGCAGATCGACGCGCCCGCCTACTTCACGTTACCGACGACTTGGCTGCCGGTGGAGTTCAACGTCATGGGAACCGGCGCGGTCGAAGTGGGGAGCCATACGCTCACCGCCTTGCTCGAAACAACAGAGGGTCAGGGTGTGGCGCAGCAACAGCAGGATCTCGCAGAAAGACGCGTCATCGTTCTGAATACTGCCTCCATCTCGCCGGGCCGCTACCGGCTCCGCCTGAAGATCACCGATGCCGAAGGTGAACTCTGTTCCGAAGGGACCCGCGACATCGAAGCCCTCGCCGGGCCTGTTTACGAATAGTGTTGAGCAACAACGACAATACCTCGAACTGTCCCTGAAAAATTCCCGTTTGATGGCGACCTTGGGGAGATTCCCCTGGAAATCCACCGAAGGCAGTTGCAGGCTCATTACGAGCAGTATCTCATCTACGGCGGCTATCCGGCTATTGTGCTTGAGAATAACTCCGATGTCTCACGCCCAGAACTGTCGATCCAGACTACGGTACTGCACTGCTTCTGAAATGTGTTCCACTTCGATGGTCTCATCTCCCGCAAGATCCGCGATGGTACGTCCAACCTTGAGGATCCGGTCATAGGCTCGAGCGCTGAGTCCCAGTTGGGTGATGGCAGTACGCAGCAATTCCTGGGAGGCACGTCCGACCTTGCAGTAACGGCGCATCTGACGGGATGTCATGTGGGCATTACAGTGAATGGGAGCGTCCTCAAAACGCTGCTGCTGGATTTCACGGGCATGCTGTACGCGTTCTCGTACCGCGCTCGATGATTCACCCATACGGTCACCCGATAGTTCCTTGTAGGGCACCGCAGGGACATCCACATGGATGTCGATGCGGTCGAGCAGGGGACCGGACACCTTTGCCAGATAGTTCTGAATCTGGTTCGGATTACAACGGCATTGTCGCATTGTATCTCCGTGAAATCCACACGGACAGGGGTTCATCGCACCAACGAGCAGGATACGCGCCGGAAAAGAGAGGGACGCGGTCGCGCGCGAGATAGTTACTTGTCCAGCCTCAAGTGGTTGTCGGAGAACCTCCAGAACGTTACGCCGGAACTCAGGAAGTTCATCCAAGAACAGCACACCGTTGTGCGCCAGCGAGATCTCTCCAGGGCGTGGTATTTTACCCCCGCCTATCAAACCAGCATCTGAAATCGTATGGTGTGGGGTGCGAAAGGGGCGGATGGTGATCAGCCCTTCCTCCGCGGAGAGTTTCCCCAGGATACTGTGAATCTTCGTCGTCTCCAGCGATTCGTCCAGCGTCATCCGAGGTAGTATCGTCGGTAGACGGCGTGCCAACATCGTCTTCCCTGAACCCGGTGGCCCGATCATCAGCACGTTGTGTCCACCCGCTGCTGCCACTTCCAGTGAGCGCTTCACATGTTCCTGTCCCTTCACATCACTCAGATCCACGCTCAACTGTTGTTGTCGCTGGAAAGCTTCCTGGATGTCGTAGTCAAGTGGAGAGAGGAGCGATTCTCCGTTCAAGAAACCCACCGTATCCCGGAGATTACTCACGGGAAACACATCGAGAGCATCCACGACCGCAGCTTCGCGCGCATTCTCAGCAGGAAGGATGAGTCCTTTCATCCCATGCTGGCGTGCTCCTACAGCGATGGGCAACGCTCCCCGAACTGGACGCACGCTTCCATCGAGGGATAGTTCTCCCAGGATAAGCAGTTCCCCCAGCCGGTCATGGTTCACCTGGCCCGTCGCAGCTAGCACACCGATGGCTAATGGCAGGTCGAAGGCTGCTCCCTCTTTGCGGATGTCCGCAGGAGCAAGATTGGCAGTGATGCGCTTGATGGGAAAATGGAAGGCGGAGTTCTTGATGGCTGCGGTGACCCGGTCCCGGCTTTCTTTGACAGCAGTATCCGGCATGCCGACGGTGTTGAACGTGGGCAGCCCATCCGTGATGTCGAGTTCAACCTTCACGATATAGGCATCAATCCCCAGAATCGCACTGCTCAAGATGGTCGCTAACATCGGAGCCGCTCCTTTGTGCGAATGGTTCACAGGTTTTCTTCTACTGTCTTGCTTACTGCTTACTGCTTACTGCTTACTGCTTACTTGGGTTGCCTGTGATGCTGAATATACTCCTTTGCCCTGACTTCCAGTGCTGAACTCTTGAGCCCCACACGCTTGGCCTCAGCCAGAGCAGCTTCATAGCCCACTCCTCCATCCAACACACGGTATGCCAGCCATATGGCCCCCACACGGTTCGCTGAGCGACAATGCAGCAAGATAGGGTGATTTTCCGTCTGATTCAAAAGCCTCCGTACCTCCTCAAACCGTTGGTCCGTCAGTGTGTTTGCTGAACCAATGCCAGGATTGCGATACGACATCCCCAATCTATCGACGACTTGAGGCTCATCAAAGTCCATCTCTGCTGGCATGCGCAAGTTGATAACGGTTTTGATGCCTGCTTGCTTCACTATCTCGAAGTCGGCTTCACTCGGCTGCCCAGCGAGGAAGATTTGCTGATATTTGTGGACGTTTGGGGTGTTCCCTAACTGGACAGGTTCCAGCTTCGCAGTTGTTTGCTCGACAGTCTGTTTACTGATACAGCCACCCAGCAGGAGCACAAAGATGAGGAGACCTACAGGGCCTAGCATCTGACAGCACGAACTCCATTTCAGGTTGCTTTCGATAGCTTGTTGTTTTGCCATATATGGCTATCTCCCAACTCTTGGTCCATCGCGATACGCAGATAAACGATTGCTTCATCCGACCTGAGCATCTTGCGAGCGGCGATGATACTATCTGGATTTCATCTTTCCCCAGAGAGTGGTCAGTTTACCACCAGGCTCCAACCCTAACGCGCTTTCTATACCATTCATCAAGTTCTTGAGATCATCCCCGGTGAGTGCCTGATCGAGGACGATCACCTCATCAAGTATTCCTGTCCAAGATTCGGTTCCCTGTCTCCCTATCTTAATGAAGGCGAACTGAGTTAACTCACCGGGATAGTCCATCTCGGACACTGGTTCCCCATTGAGCCACTGTATTCCCTTCTTGCCTTGCTCGTCAATGGTCATCGCAATATGATACCAGGTATCTGCATCGAGCGACTCAACTTTGGGCATGTTCACATTTCCGCCGCCATCGGGGATGAACCTGCCCCATAGGAGACCTGTGTTTTCAACCCACATGCCGATGATTTTTGAGTCAGGATTTCCTCCTGCCTGCTCGTCTGCTTGAAAATGTACCAGACCGGAGTTGTTCGTGGGTAATGCCGTGAAAAGTGCCCACAAAGCCACGGTAACCGTATTGCTGTGGGGTAGTGGTGCAATCACATAGCTGTTTGCACCGAACTCAAACTCGAGTCCCATACCAGTTTTCCCGTCGACCCATTTGGGATTGCTGATGAGTGTACCATCATTTCCGTTCCCGGAAGCGTCTGTAGCGACATCACCGTTGCCATCATCGAACAGCCACATCCCGAGGATAGAGTCAGCATCAATGTTGGCATGACCGGAGATTGTTGGTGTTATCACTAGCCAGATAATGGCTAGACCTAGTAACGTTGCCTTCATAGGATGTCCTCCATTCTGGTAAGATGTATCATTGTACCCCACGCTCCCTCTTCCCCAACCTATCAGTTTTGGCAATAATGGGAACCTGATGGGTTTTTACAGTCTACCTCGAAAATATCAACAAGTCATTTTACCCGTTTCTCATTCTCCAGTCAACAAAAATCTCTGGATTTCAGAACCCCTCCAGCTTCTTGAGGGTGGGTAGCTTACCCTCCTCTTGGAAAACGGGTAGCGCAGGCAGCCTGTCTGCGCATGCTGATTCACTTGGCACAGACAAGCTGTCGGTGCTTGAAAACTGTAGCTTGTTACCACAATCCAAAAGGATTACCCCCTGGGGAATTTCTAAACGTCCGTTTTTTCTGTTGACAGGGCAAAGAACATGTGATAATGTTGGGACAACTCGAACTCCCGGGGGACCATTCGCATTGTTGGAACGTCTGGGCCGATTCTTCTTTCGCATTCGCAGTTTCACTCCTGTTCCACTCATCTTACTAATGCTCTATTTTGTCCAACCCACACGATTTTCCATCATAATCGGTGTGATATTACTGTTGTTAGGTGAACTAGGACGGCTGTGGGCTGTTGGATATGCGGGCTCCTCCACACGAACCCGTACGCTCGGTGCTGCACGCCAGTTGGTGACGACGGGGCCTTATGCCTATGTGCGTAACCCGCTCTATCTTGGTAATGGGCTGCTGAGTGTGGGGATCTGCATCCTCTCGGGTGTCTATTGGATACTACCGCTACTGGTCGCCGGATATTTTATCCAGTATATGCCCATTGTGCGATCTGAGGAGGATTACCTGCTGCGCACTTATGGAGAAAGCTACGAAGCCTATCGGTCGCATACACCGCGCTGGCTGCCGATGCGGACTCCCTATCCAAACGCCTCTCGTCATGACTTCTCGTGGAAGCGTGCTTTTCAGAGCGAGCGCCGAACCTTACTTGCGATCCTCGCCGTGTGTGGTCTGATTGTCCTATTGAGCGTTTGGAAAAACGCTTGAACATCCGGGGCGTCTGTGCTATACTAAGCCTGCTTTGAAAATGGGCTTGTGCCGGGCAGATTTGTGGGAAACGGAGGGGTCTAATGAGTAAGAAAATCCTCATCACCGCTGGTGATGTAAGTATGGAAGCTGAGTTGAACGATGGTAAGGTAGCACAAGCTATTTGGGACGCGCTTCCCATTGAAACCCGAGGTTCAACATGGGGGGAGGAGATCTACTTTTCGATTCCCGTTCAGGCCGGTCTCGAAAATGGTCAGGAAGTCGTTGAGCTGGGTGATCTCGGATACTGGCCCCCTGGAAACGCCTTCTGCATCTTCTTTGGGCGTACCCCCGCCAGTCATGGGGATGAAATCCGACCAGCGAGTGCTGTTGAGGTCGTTGGGAAATTGCTTGGCGATCCAAAGGATTTCAAACGTGTTCGGAGTGGCGCCGTGGTGAGTATTGAACCAGGCGAAAGTTGAGAAAGAAGAGGATTCGCTCCTATGTCCTTAAGTGAAAAGGATAAACGTATCCTCAAGGAAAAATATAAGGAATCACGTCGCGCATCCTGGGGGATTCGTACCCGCAAACGAAAAAAAGAGGATCCACTTCAGGACGACAACTCGGTTCAAGAGCAGAGTTCTGCTGATGCCGGACGTAAGGTTTCTGTTTTGCGACGAGCGGATGACCATGCGGAAGTGATAGCAACACCAACCCAACCCACCGAATATGCAGAACAGAACCATGAGATACAAGAGGATCGTCTGATCACCGTGGAACCTGTTGAGCAGGTGAATCCATCAGATCCTCCTGCCACCTCTGAAGCGGCAGTCGATAACTCGCCGACGGATGATCCACCTCAGCGTTTGCGGATCTTCCATGATCAGAACAAAGAATCCTCTCAGCGACAGCATGCCTACATCCAAGAGCAACTTCGTGAGAAGATCAAGGAGCAGCGACGTGCAACCTGGGCAGGTGAAAAGTCTGTTCCCAGTCTCACGACTCCTCCGAAGCGAAAACAGGACAAGGGAGAACGTGAGTTCTGGAGCGAGTCTTCCGAACCAGAAACAGGGATCTCCATTGGCATTGCTCTCTTGGTTGTCATCGGTTGTATTGGTGTTGTGATGCTTGGGGTATTGCTGGGATATCTCCTCACAGCTTTCTAGGAGAGCGTCATGAGGCTTTTAATGCGGTTTTGTGTTGTCATGTTTGTTTTCTTTGGGTTTGCCATGTTTGCAGCAGCTCAGAACTATTACCCAGATCGTGTTGGTAACCGATGGGTACTCCGTAGTACGGATGAACTCGATACGCGGGTCAATGAGGTTGTCAGGAAGGAACTATTGAGGGATCGTCTGGTCACTGTGTTCGAAGGGCAAACGAATGACAATCCTCCGGATCGCCTGTATGTCGTGACAGAGAATGATGGGATTTGGATCCATCGGGCAGAAGTTCATCTCGGCGATTTCAATCTGGAATTCGACTATAATCCCCCCCAAGTGTTTCTCCCCATTCCTTTGAATTTAGACACCACCTGGACCGTTTCTGGTGAAGCGATGGTTGCAGATACTATCATCTCAACGAATAATCGGGGCCAGGTCGTGGCAATCGAAGATGTGACGGTGCCTGCGGGTACATTTCTGGGCGTGTTCAAGATCCGTCAGGATATCGAACTCAGCTTTGTACTTGGCCAACTGTCGTTTCAACGCTTCATGTGGCTGGCACCAGATGTTGGCATTGTGAAAGAGATCAATACCAGCGATGTTGTTTTTGAATTGGTTGACTACGACGTGGTGGTAGAAGGCCCAATCGCTGTCCGGACCGAAGGCAAATTACCAATCACGTGGGCTTATCTTAAGAGCAATGTGCCATGATGGACTCCGAACAGACAACTGTCATCGAATCAAGCGCGCTGGCGTCGGTCAATGAAAGTCATGTCTTGCTGCTGGAGCGCGCGAAGCTCGTCGAACGTAAAGCCCGGGGACTCTACAAAGCGGGTGAGTATGAGAAGGCAGGGCTCTGGTATGGTTGGTCCGGCTATGCTTATGAAGGTTCTGGATACTGGGAACGTGCTGCTTTCAATTATGGCCAGTCCGGGGAAGCCTATAAGCGGTTTAGTAAATGGCGGAAGGCGGCCATTAGTTATGTTAAGTCGGCTGAGTGTTACGAGAAACTTGGCAAGTGGATGGCGGCCGGCCTCCACTACAGTCAGGCAGCATTTGCTTATGAATCGGACGATGATTTTATCACCGCGGGTGAATACTACCGCCGATCGGGCGAGGCTTACAAGCAGGTGCAAAGCTGGCAAGAAGTGGGGGCAAGTTACGAACAGTCGGGAGAAGCGTGTCGGCGGGCTCGCGCCTGGCAGGCATCCGGTCTCAGTTACGCACAGTCCGGCACGGCTTATCACCATGCCGGCGTGTGGGTCAGCGCAGAGGAGAGCTACTGCAAGGCCAAAGCGGTCTACAAAGAAGGTGGCATGTACGACGATGCCAGTGAAATGCACTATCGAGAAATGCTGATGAAGAGGATGCAATTGGAGCCTCATTCATGGAAATGGTTCTCGACGCTGCTGTATGAGACCATCTGTGGTTACGGTGAGCGGATCAAGAATGTGCTCATCTTCTGTAGTACCATCATCCTGCTGTTTGCCGTTACATATTTCGTCATGGGCGGATCGAATGTGAGTGACGCCGGGAATCTGTTGGCTCGAATCGTGGACTCACTTTACTTCAGTGTCGCTACTTTTGCGACTATGGGAAGTGTCGCGCTCTTGGAAATACCTCCACACCTTAAGCTGTTCGTGATACTCGAAGCGATGATCGGCATGTTCTCAATTCCACTATTTGTCATTGTACTCGCGAAACGTATTATGCGATGATTCCTCCGTGTGTCTCGCATACACATGCATCCACCGCCTTCATCTATCGGGATGCGCAATACTCATGGACAACTATGCTAATGAATATCGTAAAATGGCTAACGATATGTGTCGTGATAGGTATCGCAATCCCTCCTCCCCTGGTCGCGCAGGAACCCCCCAGAGCTTCCATTGTTGATGACAGTTCAAATAGCACGGCATCTTTCGATACCATGCAAGGTGTTCGTTGGGCCCTTCTGGTGGGCATTGCGAACTATCCCAGGTCTGTCAGTGGATATGAGATTCAACCGCTAAGGGCTCCTGTGAAAGACGTGACGGCACTCACCGAACTTCTGAAAGATCCACGCAGGGGCGGCTTCGATGCCGATCATGTGTTTACGCTTACCGATGCGGAAGCAACTCGGCGCAACATCCTCATCACGTTCAATGACATCGCAAGGCGTGCTCAGCCGGAAGATATGGTGATCTTCTACTTCAGTGGGCATGGCTACCGCGGAGCTGATGGTGAAAGCACTTATCTGATCCCCTATGATCTCGATGTCCGCGATTTTGCCGCCACTTGTATCAACTTCGATGACCTTGCAAAGAAGATCCGCGCGATGCAAGCCAAAAAGGCTGTCGTGATCCTGGATGCCTGTCACGCCGGAGGGGTCAAACCTGCGGGAGCACGGGCGATGGCAAGTACAGGTCTTGTCCGGCGTTATCTGGAAACATTCCGGAAGGCGGAAGGACGCGCATTGTTGCTCTCCTCCGACGAATCAGAGGTTTCATGGGAAACCGCAGAGAACGGTGTTTTCACGCGCTTCCTGCTGGAGGGGCTGAACGGCGAAGCCGATGCGAATGGCGATGGTATCATTACCTTCACAGAGGTGGCCATGTACGTCGAGGATAAAGTGCCGGAATATACGCGCGAGAACTTTCCACGGGTTCAAAAACCAACGCGTCGTTATGATTTTGGACAGGTGCGCGGTGATATCCCCCTCGCCATCAATCAAGCGGAACGCGAGACGTTTGTTCAGGAACAGCGAAATATCTTCAATCAAAGGACAAAGGCAATTCTCAGGGCGAGCCTCGAAGGTCTGGATCAGGAACTCAAGGAGTTTTCACTGCAAGTCATACAGTCGGCATATGATAAGTCGATCAGTGGAGAACTGCTGACCGAGCAGGAGTCGTTGTTGCTGGCAGAGATCGATTCACTGCGAACCGGTCGAATCTCTGTCGCTGAATTTGCCCAACGAGCACAGGTGATCCATGAATTCGATACCAGTTCTCAGATAACAGAGAAACCACGGCTGGGGACCTTGTATGTCGATGTGAAACCTCCTGACGCAAAAGTGACGATCCTCACCTCAGATGGTAAATCGATCGCTTCAAAAGACCTCATCATCCAACCAACAGGCCAAACGAAGGTGAGCATTCAGGCAACAGAACTCCGCGCTGGTATCTACCGTGTGATTGCAGAGAAGGATGGCTACAAATCCACGATCCGAACGATCGAGATCACAACGGATGGGCCCACGCGGATAACACTGACACTTGAACCGGAGTCAAAACCTGTTCCTGAAACGAAGCCTGAACCTGAGCCTGAAACGAAGCCTGAACCACCAACAGCGGCGGAGCAGGAACCACAGGCGTCGAGTCCGCAAGTGACAGAAACACCTCCACCGACTGAACCTCAGGTTCAAAAGAGACAATTACCGAGAGGGTTTATCGGCATCCACGGTGGGCTGTACGCGCCTGTCGACGAGTTCGTCGTTGATAGCTACGGAAAGCCCTGGCTTACAGGCGGCATAGACGCTGGTTTGCGGATATCCAAGCGGGGGATTTACCTGATGCTATCCGCATCTTATGCCGGGAAATCGGGTGATTACGCTGTCATTAGTGATGGCATTGGGGACGAAGATGGGACGACCTGGCGTCAAGGATTTTCCCGGTTTGGACTGCGCTACATGAATTTTTCCTCACCGGCTTCTGAAATGATGTATGTCGTGGATGTGCTCTGGTCCAGCACGAGCGTCACAGAGGATGTGCTTTGGTCCGTCACAAACGGCGCGGAGGAAGTCTACGTGGAGGATCCGATGGAGATATCGTCAACAGGTCTGGGCCTGGGCTTCGGCTTCCGATACAAAGCCTTCGAATTCCGCACGCTTGCTGATATTATACGGGAAGATGAAGTCTGGCTCGCGGGATACAACATGACAGCCGGGCTTGTATGGAATTTCAAATAGACAAGGATCACGTTTGAGATACCAATGGTCGTTATGCATCATCCTCGGTGTACTGTTATCTACGCTCTCGTTCTCGACCACGGTCGAAGCACGCCGTTTTCCTCCTCCTGATATCACAGGGAATCTGTCCTTCGCTTCCCCACCCCGTCTTCAACAGATGTCGACTCTCATCCTGACAACGAAATCCCATCTGGATGTCTCGACACAGGCGGAACTGTGGCTACGTCTGCCCGTCGGTGTGTCAGCGGAATCAGACGTTCGGATGCCCGTTTACCTCCCCGCCGGAGCGGAAATATCACAGGCATTTGCCGTACGCTTCGAATCTCCAGGGACTTATCCTCTCCAGGTTTCACTGTACGCGGGACATCTGACTCGCCATTTCATCGTTTATGTCCGTGTTACCCATACAGGTGCGCAGGTGAGTTCAACGCCTTTGCCTGGAGAACCTGTTCAGAAAATGGCAACCCGGAGCCGTGTGATACAGCGAGCACCTCAGCAATCTGTGGAAGTACAGGGGACGGTTACTTACTTCGATGACAATGAAACCGCGCTCCGACCGGTTCGGAGGATACTTGTCGAGCTGTGGGAATTCAATACCGGAAGCGATGTTCTGATCGACAGTACCTTTACAGACAATGACGGGGAGTATCGCTTTGCTCAGATTGACAACGTGGATCCACAGGATGGCGGATTGCGTGATCTGTACATCTCGGCTGTGTTCGAGAATGAAGCCTTGCGCCTGATAAATATCCATGAGCAGGTCTATGTCCTTAGTTCAGACGTGGTCCATGATGTGCCCAACGGCCTGATCGAACTCGATGTTTCCCTGGATGCCACGCATAATCGCCGCGGTGCCGGACATATTTTCAATGTCATCATCGATGCCCACGATTTTCTGGTGAACCAGGTTTCCTGGGAGCGCGATCCCATCCCCATTATCTGGCCCACAAATGAGGGAGGTTCGTTTTACTCTTACTTCACGAAAGGCACGCTTTTTTTCGATGAGATTCATATCGTAAGTGCCGATGCGTGGGAACGGATCACGATGTTGCACGAATATGGTCATTCCGTTATGTCTGCCGCTTACAACAACGATTTTGATCGTATTCCCAATGGAGAATACGATCAGCCGCATTATGTCAACACGGTATCGGACCCGGGGTTTGCAATGAGCGAAGGTTGGGCTGAATTCATGGAGGCCGCGGTAGATGATGATGCGCTGATGTTGCGCGGCTATGTGAACCGAGATCTGCCCAATGTGGAGGAAAATGCTTGGTACACAGGCGAAGTGGATGGGAACGGGAATAATATGGACGGCAACATCGTTGAGGGAGCAGTCGCCAGTATTCTGTGGGACATCACGGACACGTCCCGGAGCACCGATCACACGCCGGGAGTGGACGATGATGATGCCGACAGTCTCTTCCCCTATGCGTGGCAGATCATGACGGAGGAGCGTCCGCCCGACATCCGCACGCTCGGCGAACGCTGGAAGCAACGGGGACTCTATTACGATGCCACGGAACTCATCTTTGCGAGTCATGGCGTTCCTCTACGGAGCAACCAACCGCCCACTGTTGCGGTTTTAACTCCGGATACAACCGATCGTTTGTCGCCGAAACTCGCCACGGTTACCTGGACAGCAAGCGATCCGGATGGGGATCCTTTGACCGTGGATCTGTATTATGACCAGGACATACTTGCCGGCAACACATTCCCAATGATACGAGGGCTTGACGGCACAATCACCCAATACCTCTGGGATACCAGCAGTCTGTCAGATGGGGGATACTATGTATTGGTGCGTGTTACGGATAACCGAGGCGCAAGCGCGGAAGCCTACAGCCGTGGGAAAGTGTTCGTGGATCATACGCCGCTCGCTGCCCCTGTGGTCCACTCCGCAACACATCCCGATCCCACACAATGGGTCGCCAACGCCTCGCCCGATTTGACGATTGAATCGGAGGTGTCTGAATTTAGCTACCTCCTCGATCAGACCGCAGATACAGAACCGGACACCGACCCCGATTTGGTTGGCAATCATCTCTCATTTCAGCAACTGGATGATGGCATCTGGTGGCTCCACGTACGGGCTCGCGATCCGCTCGGCTACTGGACGGATGTAACTCATTTCAAGTTGCAGATCCACACACAGAAACCCGCTGTCCCCGCCAATCTACGCTGGCTCGTCGAGGGAGCACCTGTGAATCGTGCGACTGTCGGCCAAACGCTTGAGTTGGTGTGGGAGGCCGTCTCGGATACCAGCGGCATTGCTCGGTACGAGATCCGTGTCGTATCTGCACAGGGGGGGACTGTCGATGCGGAAGTGGCCGGAAATGTCTTGCGCTACGCCTTCGTTCCTGGGGCCAACGGAAGCTACCAGGCACAGATCCGGGCGGTCAATCAAGCGGGGACAATCGGCGACTGGGGACCATCGGTGGCTATCGAGATCTCAGAACCCCGTCCGTGGGATGTGAATGATGATGCGGTTGTGGATGTGCTGGACCTGACCATCGTGGCACTGCATTTCGGGGAAGCGATCACGGGATCTCCCGATGAGAATCCTGATGTGACGGGCGATGGCTGGGTGGACATCCTGGATCTGGTTTCGGTTGGTCAACATTTTGGGGAAACCTATGGGCTTGCAGCACCTGCCATAGTGGGTGCTCAAGCGGTGTTCCTGTTGCCGAATTATCCGAATCCATTCAATCCGGAAACCTGGATCCCATTTGTCATGACGGCAGGCGGGGATGTGCAAATCACCATCTATGATCTCCAGGGCAAAATTGTCAGGAAGTTGGCTCTGGGCTACCTCCCTGCGGGGGTCTATGTTTCAAAGGCCGATGCCATCTATTGGGATGGGCGTAATGAGGTCGGCGAAACGGTGGCAAGCGGAAGCTATTTCTACAAGATCCGGGTAGGAACCAACACGGCGTTGCGGAAAATGATGGTGATGCGGTGATGAATACACAGCGAGTTTTGAGCCATAGGTTGCCACAGGATGCTCTACTCTCCCTCCTCGTATTGCACGTCCTGCTCATCACAATTTTAACCGGATGTACGACTTCGACCCAACTCTGGCAGGGGGACAGACTGGTGGAGGAAGGGAACTACCAGGGGGCCGTTGCGCAGTATCTGCAAATCATCCGGAAGCATCCGGGTTCAGAGGTCGCTCGGAATGCAACCTTGCGCATCGCCAGGCTGTATGAAGAGCAGCTCAACCGGCCCGATGATGCTGTGCAGATCTACCGTGATGTTACGAAGCGGTATACCGGGAGCAAGCAGGCTCAAGAGGCTCTGTGGTTGCTGGGGATGCATTACTATAACCGTGGGGAGTACACGAAAGCCCTGCCCAGATTTGTCCAGTTGATGATGGATTTCCCACGCACTCCCCGTGCCCAGGAAGCTCATCTACAACGAGCAGCGTGCTATGTAAAGATGGAACGCTATCAGGAGGCACTCACGGTATATGAAGAATACCTTCGCTACTATCCCGAATCTTCCCGGATTCCGGAAATCCTGTTGCGCCAGGCGGATCTCTACGCGCAACACATGCAACGTCGAGATCGGGCGGTAGCCCGTTACCGGAAACTGGTGGAAGAGTATCCCCATACGGAGCAGGCGGCTTCGGCCGAGAATCGCCTGGAGGAACTCGGTGCTCTGGCTCAGGCACCACCGATAGTGCCCGAGGGCGGATTGCGGGAGGTGGGGCCTCCGACGAGACCGAATGCCCGGCAACTGCTGTATGAATGGCAACCCTCGGATGTTTTTGGATACAACGTCCGTGAACTGTTACTCGGGGGGGAAGGGATGTTCGGGGGAGAAGAATTGCAGGAGAGCCTGGCCGGCAACGGCTCACTGCTGGATGACGCCGTCTACAACATGGGGCTCATGTTCTATATGACCCAGGAGTATCGCAAAGCGGGAGCGGCCCTTGAGAAGGCTCTCGAACTGGGCATCCGGGAGGCAAACCTGTACCTCCGCCTGGGAATATGCTACCGAGAAGTGGGTGAGATCAAAAAGGCACAGGCGATGTTTCGTGAACTGAACCAGATCGATCCCGGAGCCGTCGATCGATTGATCGAGGAAGCGGATCGATATCGAGCCGAGGGGCGGACTGCAGATGCCCAGAAACGTTACGAATCATTGCGAAACATCTCTCCGGATAGAGATAAACAGATCGAACGAAGGCTGACAAAAATCGTACAGGAATAATTTGAACACTTTGCCTTGCTGTGTTGTCTAACATGGTGGTTGAGGAGGATGGTTCGTATGGAACAAGCAGATGCTATCCTGGTAGAGCATGTACAGGCTGGTGATCAGGTGGCTCTGGAGATCCTCATCGAAAAGTACAAACACCTTGTGTATCGTGTGGCCTATCGTATCACCCGGGATCACGAAGACGCCGGGGATATCTTCCAGGAGACATTTCTGAAGGTGTCTCAGTCTATCGGTAAGTTTCGCAAGGAATCCTCCTTTGAAACGTGGTTGTATCGCATTGTGGTTCATCTGTCGCTCAACGCTGTCAAGAAATCTGAGCGGCGCGCTAAGTATCAGGCAGCCGCTTTAGAGGCGATGCCCCGCAGAACTGCCGAGGATCCCCATCAGAAGCTGGAAAAGAAAGAACTCAAGTATTGGGTACGTCAGGCCATCGATGCTTTGTCACCACACCACCGTAGTGTGGTGATCCTTCATGAATTAGAAGGGTTGACGCATGCAGAGATTGCGTCGATCCTTCAGTGCTCAGAAGGCACAGTGCGTTCCAGACTTCACTATGCACGCAAGCGGCTACAGATCTTCTTACGCCCCTATACGGAATGTTGAGCTGTGAACGCCGTGTGGTGAACGGATCAGAGGACAGCAAGATGCAATGTGAGAAAATCCAACGACAATTATCGGATTACCTGGATGGGATTCTCCCGGAGGAGGCATCCCGTCAGATCGAGAAGCACATACGGGAATGCCGTGTGTGTGCAGACGAACGAAACGCGCTCGAACTGACCATTGATCTGATTCGTGCCTCTGGACGGATGGAATCGATCTCATCAGAGAGATTGGAGGATCTGCAATCGCAACTGCTGGACAAGTTAGAGCAGGAGGTCGCTCGCCATTGGTGGCAGCGGACGTTCGGGTCCATTATGCTGCAAGTCCGTGCTTGGCAGGCGACGTGGTTTGATGTGATGGATGCAGGGGGATGGCAACGACGTTTACAGACACTCGTCACGGTCATTCTTCTGATATTTGCAGGGATATGGGTTGATCGCTACTATTACCGGCCTAATCTCCCGGGGATGATTCGGAAAGCTCTGGTGACTGACACGGCTTATGCCCCAGCTTCTGTGTCCGATTCCGGCCAATCGCTCAGCCGACGGGGACTTCAGTTGATGGGACAAGCTGCGGACAGGTTGAAGGGTGATGAGATCAGCGATCATCGGGCCTACGGATTTGTCGCACCTCTACCGATAGAGCATTCCGAAGGTATGGAAGTACGTGCCGTCGAATTGAAGGACGGCAAACTGCTTTTTGTAGGTACACTGGACATCGTTGGTTCGGCAAACGCAGAATCTGAGGAGGTTCCGCTGCGGGAAGTCACTATGCCGACGACGAATCCAACCGTTGTTATGTTACCGCGTAACTTCGATGAACCTGTGGCACCATCGAGGATACGCCAGGGTTATGTTTTTGCTGATCTACTGGATCGTCTGGTTTATCCAGTGGCTTCCCCCACGAATCTCGTGATCGAGGATCGGACGAACCAATAACTACCAATTCGGAATGCGGAACCGGGATTTCTTAGCCCGTCATCTGCAATTCGAGATCAAAAGGATTTGATGAAAGGAGTATCGTTGCTATGAATCCCAAAATACTGGGAATCGTTGCAGGTATCGCTCTTGCTGTCGTTCTGTTTTGGCCCACAGGAAGTTCCAAGAGGGTCGAAGACCTCTATAATGAGGCAGAAACATTGCGCCAGGCCGGTAACTTCAGTGAAGCGATCGCAAAATATGAAGAAGCTCTTGAGGAGAGCACGAAGCCCCTGGTTGACACCAAGGTGATCGACGAGGACTTCACCACACTGGCGAAGTACCGTATCGCTGTTTCGTATGCCAACTGGGCTCAGCAGGGGGACATATCGCTGTATTCCCAGGCGGAGGACATCATCAAGGAGATCTACCAAACGGCTACGGTTCCTAAGCATCGGGAAGGTATCATCTACCTGTGGGGCCATATCCTATTCCGACAGGATATGTATGAAGAAGCTCGCCCAAAATTCCAGGAACTGATCGACAACTTCCCACAAAGCATCTTTGTTGAGAATGCCTGGTATGCTCTCGGGAAGCTGAATTTCCAGATCGAAGACTATCCGCAAGCCCGTAAAGGTTTCAAAGAGATCCTGGATAATTTTCCGAACTCTGAATACAAAGATGATGCTCAGCAGTTGATCGCCCAGTCCTTCCTGAAGGAAGATAACTACGAACAAGCACGGATCGAATTTGACCGTCTTGCGAGTGAAGAGTTCCGTATCTTCAAGGATCTGCAGCCAGAAGCTCGTTATAAGGCGGCGTTCTGCGAACGTATGCTCGGAAATGACCAGTCGGCAATCGACCGTTACAATGAGTTCATTTCAGAATTTCCCCAGAGTCAATTCGTCACGGCTGCCTATTTCGACCTCGGCGCGATCTACGCCAAGCAAAAAGATTATGATAATGCCCGCCAGAACTACGAACTGGCCCTTCAAAATACCAACAATCCGGAGCTTCGTTCAGAAATACAGAATGAAATTGCCCGGGTGTATTTCGATGAAGGGGACTTCCAGAACGCGGTGGTGGCATATCAGACACTCCTGAACGAGTATCCTCAGAGCCCGCACATTCCAGAGGCAAAGATCGGCATCGGGGATAGTTACTTCAAGCTCGAATCATGGAATGAATCGATTGCCTCCTACAAGCAGTTCCTCGATGACCATAGCGACCCGCCGGAATATGTTCCCTATGCCATCTTCCAGATTGGTGAAGGCTATTACCAGTTAGGTCGCACGACAGACGATCAGGAAGCCTTCGCAACCGGTCTCACATGGTATCAGCGTGTTCTCGACGAATATCCGAACGATCAATTCACGCCTCACGCACTTTACGGTGCTATCTGGACCCTGAGCGAAATGGGGCGGAACGATGAAGTCCAACGCGTTGGTGCGGAATTCATCGCGAAGCGCAAGGATGATGAAGACTTCGCATTACAAGCTGCGGAAATCCAGACCAAACTCGGAGATATCCAGTTCCAGATCGCAGGGGATGCCCTGAAAGATGGGGACTACGCCACGGCTGTGAAACACTATGAGATCGCCGCGGCTGAATATGCGAAGGTTTGGGCTGATTACCGTGATCTTCCTCAGTTCCATCTGCTCAAACTCAGTGCAAAATTCCAGCAAGGTCTTTCCTACTATAACCTTGCAAAACCGGAAGGTTACGAGGAAGATGACAAAGACGTTGCATTCAACGAGGAGTATCTCCGGAAATCAGTGGCAGCATATGAAGAAGCCGTTGACAAGTTCCTCGTTAATTTCGACATGAGCCAGGATTTCCCAGAGCGGGCCCAGATGGTCGAGAACTGTCTGCTCAATCAAGCGCTCACTTATGAGAAGCTGAAGGAATGGCAAAATGCACGGGATGTGTATGCCAAGTTCCAGCCTGGTTATGACAATTACGAACGTGTTCAGTTGCTGACCGCAGAGACGTTTGTGCAGGAAGGCAATGCCTCCAAAGGCATCGAGAAATATCAACAGGTACTCACTGATAATAGTTTCTCAGCGGATACCAAATCCCTTGCTGAGATCAAACTCGCGGATCTGCTGAGGAATCAGGAACGTTATAACGAAGCAGCAGACCAGTACGCGGCTGTTGTCGCTCGTAACCCTCAGGGCGAATTCGCTGATGACGCTCAGTATCTGGTCGGTCTGTGCTACTACAGCATTGGCGAGCGTGGACAGAAGTCGCCGGAGGACATGCAGAAAGCACTGGCTGCCTTCCAGTTAGTGATTGATAATTACCCCGAAAGTCCCAATGTCGTCGAGGCCTACTTCGGTCAGATACTTGCCTACAAGGAACTCGCAGTCAATGACCCTGTGCACTGGGCGAAAGTGATCGAGATTTCGGATGCCGCAAACGCACAATTCGGGGATATCGAAGACTCCAAGGTCCGTACACGTCTTGCCGAAATTGAAGTCCGGCGTATTGAGGCGATGGAGGCCACCCAGGATTCAGCGGAAATTGCGGATGCCCTGGTTGCAGGTTTGCGTAAGGTGGTTGGAACGCCAACGATTCAGGAAGAATCCCGTGCGGTCGCTCAATTGAAGATCGGTCACATCCTGTTTGGTGCGGATCGCTTTGCGGAAGCCGTCCCCGAATATCGCAAACTCATCGAGGATTTCCCAACGAGTGAGAATGTCCCCATCGCTTACTATCAGATTGCGGTGTGTGAATTCAAGCAAGGGGAAGCCGCCACGGATCCAGCGGTAAAGGCGCCCACTATCGTGCCGCCGCCGCCGCTGCTGATGAAGCGACCAAAGGCAAGCTCGACGCCGATATGTCCGTGAGTATCTACTATACCCAGGGGCTTGCTTATTTTCGACTCCAGGATGTCTCTGCCGCGACAGCAGCGTTCCAGAAGGTCATCGGGTTTGAGGATCAGGTCACAAAAGAGGATCGCAAACCGATTGTCTATCAGGCGCATACTCAACTGGCGGAACTCTATGCGAGTCAAGGGAAACACCCCGAAGCTATTCGCGAGTATTAGTATCTGATTGCCAATTCCACCGATGCGCAGACGCTTGGTGCATCCTATTTTGCTATCGCTTATGCCTATGATGATCAGCTCCAGAACTACGACTAAGCTGTGGTGAATTATCAGAAGGCTATCGAAACATCCCAGGATGAACTGACACGCGCACAGTCCTACTATCGTATGGGACTCATCTACCAGAACAACCTGAACGAAACGCAGAATGCACTGCAAGCATTCACCAATCTGGTTTCAGAGTATTCGGGTAGTCAGCACAGCACCATCCGCGACATGGTTTCCGATGCGATGGTACGTCGTTCCGATCTGTTGATCAAGACGGGCAACCTGGAAGCTGCAATTACGGAGGCCCAAAAGGCAAGGGATATGGCTCTTGCGGATGCCAACATCCCCATCGCTCAGAAACTGCAAGCGCAGTATCAATTGTCCTATATGCTTGCTCTGAAGACAGACAAAATAAGGCAGAGCCTGCAAAATCAGGTTCCCACGGAAGAATACAAGAACTCTGTCCGTGAGACCGCGAGTGCTTATGCCCAGATTTATGAATTGGCCCAGCCTCTGGATCAGCTCGAGCAAAGTTCACGAGCCTTTGTGATGCACTCGTTGTTCCAGTCGGGTCAGCTTTACTACTTCCTCCGATTCCAGTCCGATCTGCAAAATGCGATCCCGCTTCTCGAGACTTTCGTGAAACTTGCGGATCAGGGATATTTCAAGGGCGTTGCCCAGGATTCGGAGATCCAGAAAAACGTCCGGGATGCCCTCACCTATGTCGGTTCATCGTACTTTGAACTGGCGCGTATGGCTGAACTGGATCCCATGATCTTCAATCAGGCGGCTGCTACGTTCAAGGATCTCGTGCGTCGTTTCCCGAAAGACGAAGACGCTCCTCTGTGGCAATACCAGGCAGGGGAATCCTTTTATGCTGCCCAGGATTATGTGACAGCCATCCAGGAGTACGAAAAGGTGCGGCAGATGGATGTTCAGCACGAAAGCGCTGCGGATTCCCTCTACGCGATGGCGACCTGTTATCAACTGATAGCAGACATGGCGGAATCCCAGGGTGATGTTAAGAACCGGGATGCAAACCTGAGCAAGGTCTATGAGTTGAATGAGATCCTGGCAAATGAATATCCCGATAGCCAGTATGCACCGGATGCCTTCATCAATGTCGGGAACAACTACTTCAATCAGGGCTCGAACACGGACATTTCCTCTGAGGAGCGAGAACGGTTCTATCGTCTCGCGTTGGAAGCCTATCAGCGTGCTTCTGAACTGCCCGGGATCAAGCCGGAATCTCAGCGTCTGGCGAAAGAGTACATTGTCGAGACTGAAGATCTGCTCACACGCGACATCTATACGCGTGGTAAGGATATGCTCGACAGTGCGAAACTCCTCGCAGATGAAGCACGGAACCAGAAGCTCATGGATGTCATCAAGGTCTTCGAAGACCTTGCGGAGCAATTCCCAAATGCTCCCCTGGCCGATATCGGCTATATCCAAATTGCCGAGAGCTACGTTGTGATGGAGAATTGGGAAAAGGCGATGGAAGCTTACAAGTATCTACTCGACAAGTATCCCATCAATAAGCCGGCTCCCTATGAGCAAGTACAACAAGCCCGTGACTACGCTGAGAAGCGTTACACGGAGATCTTCGTGTACCTGAAATCACTTGAGGTGCATGAAGGCAACTAATCCGCTTGAACGACCAAAAAAAACGCTGGCATGCTTTCGAGGATGCCAGCGTTTTTTCTGTTCTGTGATGTCAAATGCCAGGAGCTGTCTCATGAATGGACAGCGAGACGCCGATCGTTGTAATCCAGACAACCGGTGATGATCGAGAGTTCGATACGGGTGATTCCCATCCCCCGTATTGCAGCGATATGTCGAGCGCACAAGCGACTTCTCTGGTAGATTGCGGTTGATATGCCCAGACGGTCGCTGATCTTTTCGACGGTCCATTGAGAGATGGATCTGCTGTATGAAAAGTTCATCAGGTTTATCCTGGATCGGTAATCTCGGATCGGGAGGCGATGACGATGCCCACCAGAGTCAGGAGACCACCGACGGCAATGAGCCATGAAATCGTCTCTCCGAGGATGAAATAGGCCAACGCGCTCGACCCCAACGGTTCGCTCAATGTGATGAGTGACACATAGGTGGCAGTAAGATGACGCAACGCCCAGTTCAGGGTCGAATGCCCAATCAGTTGAGGAACTAAACCGAGCAACAGCATCCAGCCGTAGGCAGACCTTCGAAAGCCGAACATCGGTTGGTTGCCAACAAGCGCAATGACGAGCAAGGTGAGCATGGCGATGCCATAGACGGGGGCGATATATGCTGTCAACGAACGTTGAGCGCGCACTCGACGACCGATCATCAAATATCCTGCTATCATGACGGCCCCTGTCAGAGCCAGGAGATCGCCGAGCAGTTGATCCTGTCCTTTGCTGAAATCGTTCCAACTGATGATGATACTGCCGGTCGCCGCAATGATGATGCCGGTGATCACCCGAAAGCCCGGGCGTTCTTTCAGAAACATCCATGAGCCAAGCCCCACGAAGAGAGGGCCCATGGACACCAGAACCACGGAACTCGTAACAGAAGTGTATCCCAGCGATACTATCCACGTGGCAAAGTGGAGTCCGAGGAAGATACCGGATGCGATGAGCAGAACCCACTCCCGCGATGAGAGATCTCGGATCTCATTGCGATGAGTGAACCAGCCATAAGGCAGCAGTACAAGAGAGGTGAAGGTGAGCCGCCATGTGGCAATGGATAGAGTCGGGACACCATCAGCCTGTGCAAAGCGGATAAGAACGGCTGCGAACGAGATGGCCACAACGCCGATCGCCAGGCTGAGCAGCAGGCGGATCCGGGAAACCTGTCCATCATTCATGGATCACCCTTGCCGTCTGCACCATGTGGGCGATCATCCTGAGATTCTCAAGAGGCGTCTGCAGTGGGATGGCACATTCGGGCCCGATCACCTGAACTCCCGATTCCATCGCATATCGGGTCTGTTCGGCAACCTGCTCAGGCGTTCCACTGAGAAGGATCTCAGGATTGTTCACGTTGCCCATGAGCGATATCCGACCGGCGATCACCTCCATAGCATCCTGGGCATCGACTTTGGAATCGAAGTGGAAGCAGTCGAATCCTGATTCGCAGATGGAGTGCATCCTGTCGAGCGTGTTACCACAGATATGCAGTACCATGGGGCAGCCGAGCCTCTGGGTCAACTCCTGGTGGTAAGGCAACAGAAAGTCATGATACATGGTTGGGCTCACCAGGTCTCCCGTGGCATGATCGGCCAGACAGAGCACATCCGCACCCGCTTCCATCTGTGCTCTACCAAACAGTACCGGGATCTCCTTGAGTCTGTCGAGGAAATGGCGTATCTTGTCTGGCTCGGTGAGCGTTTCCAGTAAGAAGTCGTTGATGCCATGCATGTGATACGCCAGCGTCCAGGGGCCCATCACCTTACCGACAATCGCGACCTGATCACCATATCCACTTCGCAGTATCCGCAGGGCATCCAGAACGGCCTTGATCGAGGGGGCCTTGAGAAAATCGTTGGGAATGCGCACATCTTCAGGCTCAGACCAGGGATGAGAACGCTCCACCGGCATGTTTTCCATATCCCCCCAGTCCATTTCACATCCGAGAGCAGCAGCCTCGGCCTGGACGCTGAAATAGGGCATGATGGCATCATACCCCAGATACTCATGCGCACCAGCGGCAAGACGCGCCATTTTTTCACCATCCAGATGCGCGTCCGGAAAGAAGGCACCGGTCATCTCCATCTGCTCGATGTTGGCGACTGAGGTTACACTCGCTACGGGTGGACGGTCGACTCGACCACCCAGGATACCCGATAGGAACCTGCGCTTGGATGTCATCTTGTAGTCTATTTGCATGTCACTGTCTCCTGTGTCCGACCGACAACGTGAGATCATTCTAGCAACCTTTCGCTCCGGGGTCAATGATATTTGCATTCCTGATTCCTGCCATATTTGTGTGTTGTGGAACACCTGCCATATTTGTGTTGCATTCAACGGGCAAAGCTGATACACTAAACGATAGTTGGACACGGGTGGTAACTCATGATCATGGCAATATCACCCGGAGATCTAAAATCTGGAGCTTTTCCTGGCTATCGAGCCGTCTGAGAAACTCCCGATGATATGGGCGACGATCAAGTCGGAGTATGAGTGCACAAAAGAAAGAAGAACTGTCGTGACCCACAAAAAGATCAAGCTGACTTCCTTCAGCCATAAGTCTGGGTGAGCATGCAAGTTAAATCCAGGGGATCTGGAGGCGCAGGTTCTGCGTCATTTGCCCGTTGTTGATGATTCAAAGGTCCTCGTTGGTACAGAAACCGCCGATGATGCTGCAGTGTATCAACTGAATGAAGACCAAGCATTCGTCGTAACGTTGGATTACTTCACGCCCGTTGTCGATTCGCCCTACGAGTTTGGGCAGGTTGCCGCTGCCAATAGTCTGAGTGATATTTACGCGATGGGGGCCCGGCCGCTCATGGCACTGAACGTTGTCGGTTTCCCTGCGAACTCACCAGACTTGCCCTACGATATCCTGCGGGAGATCTTGCAGGGAGGCGCTGACAAAGCCCGGGAAGCGGGTATCTTTATCGTTGGTGGGCATACAATCGATGATGACGAACCCAAATATGGACTGGTGCTCGTTGGAGAGGTCCATCCAACGAAGGTCATCAGAAACACTGGGGCCCAAGTCGGTGATCGTCTTATCCTCACCAAACCGATTGGCACCGGGATCATCAGCACGGGCGTCAAGAACGATGTCGCTTCGGCGGAAGTCGCGCAACGAGCGATTGACATCATGGCGCACCTCAACCGGGGAGCCAGTGAAGCCATGATATCGGTGGGTGTGCGTGCAGCCACAGATGTAACGGGTTTTGGATTGCTAGGGCATCTTCGTGAGATGACCCGTGCAAGCAAAGTCGGCGCGCGGATCAAACTGAGTGAAGTCCCTGTCATCGAAGGCGTATGGGAACTCGCACATGAGGATTACATCCCCGGCGGATCTTATGCGAACATGGAGTACATCGAGGATTCGATAATGTGGGATGATGCTATCTCGGAAGTCGAGAAATTGGTACTGTGCGATGCCCAGACCTCCGGCGGTCTATTGATGGCAGTGTCGCCGGACCGTTGCGATGCGCTGTTGACTGCACTGCAGCGGCCCGATGTGCTCATTGCCGCTAACATTGGCGAGATCATTCCGGATGAACAAGGGCGCATTTGGATTAGTCCTTAGAACCTGTCCGGTACATAAACCGAGGAATTTTAAGAAATCGTCCATCCAACTTCTATGAATCAGGTTTCCGAACCTCAGCTCTGTGATGGTCTTCCAATGGGGCAAAAGTGTCCAGAAACCTAGATGTGGCGTGGGTTTAAAGGTATTTTCGCGTGTAATTTTGGTTCCGGAAACCTTCCAAACCCAGATGCCATCTGGGTTTATCGGGTGTCGAAGATGCAAAAAAGTGTTGACATAGAGGTGTCAAATGTG
>JAJRTO010000045.1 GCA_024278235.1 Candidatus Poribacteria bacterium | reverse complement strand
CAGGTGTTCGATTGGGGGATCCTGAAATGGATAAGCGAACCACGGGTAACAGATGCTGAAAAGTTCAGCGCAGGGATTGTGATCCTCTCTCCGGGAAAGGGACACACGAGGCACAATCATCCTGGGGTGGAGGAAATCCTCTATGTGCTCTCTGGAGAAGGGGAACAGTTGGTAGAGGAAGAACGCCGAACCATCCGCGCAGGGATGCTGGTTCATATTCCGCCCGATGTTTACCATGAGACGATCAACACGGGCTGGGAAGAGATGAAGATCCTTGCTGTCTATGCCCCTCCCGGGCCAGAGGCGCAACTCCGCGAGATGCCTGAGTGCACAGTCCTACCGCCCGGCGAGATTCTGCAGCGCTGAGCAGCATCTACAAACGATTTGCCTAATGGGGCGACAACAGGATCCGGAAACAAAGAAAACGTCGATAGAATCTAGCTTACGATAGAATCTAGCTTACGGAGGATCGCGGAACGGTGCGTAACGCCCTCAGTCTGGTGAGCCCAAAGAGAACATAGGTCTACGCGTAGATCAGTTCAAGGCTGTATACTACCTTCACTAGACAGTAACATCCCGCAGATCGATATCATCAGGCGCATTGGTTCCTAAGCCAGAACGAGCGGCTGTACGGATGTGACGCGCTTTGGAGAGAACGGAGGAAAGACCAGCTTCTTTACGACGCTCTTCGATCAACTGCGATCCCATATAATCGATGGCGACGGGATCAAACGACGCCAGAAGCAAGCCGGCCTTCCAGGTGCCTTCTGCTGTGTAGTTGGGTCCTCCATCAAAGCAACCAACCAGCCCATCCAGGATGTTTAAGGCGACTTTCTGTTTCAAGGCTGCATGATTACAGATCTCGGCAATGGCCGGGTCCCCGTTCACGGGATTACCATTGAAGCGAGACGTGTTGTTCACGGACCCGAACGCAAGGTTCTTGAGGGCAAGGCTTACACCGGAAGCAATGTGTTGCTTGAGCACTGGCACGTTGATGATCCGGGTCACATCCTGGGTTACGATTTTACTAAAGTGAGAACGAGTGCTCCCTTGCTCGCGACGGGCGGCAATATCCTCGTCCGTGTCATAGAATATGCGTGGGTCATAACCAGGCCCACTCCTATCTGTGGCATAACACCGAACACCGGTATCCTGCATTTGAATCGTATAACCGAGACGCACCAGATCCGCCTCCATGCGGTCCCAAATGAGGATCTGGTGATCCGGGATCCCCGCGCTTCGGAGCCCCTGGACAATGCCATCCACGATCTGTCGGTGCGTACCAAGCATCGGATCGGCTTCAGAACTGATCTTAATGCCCACAATGTCCTCTGGAGCGACGATCTCTTGCCATGCTTCCTCGACATCCTTATTACCTGTCAATGTGGTAACAGCCGCTTGCAGCATTTGCTGCATAATCTCAGTCTGAAGCTCCTCCGCTTGCCAAACCTGCTCGCTACCTACCTGAACCACTCGGCTCTGGGGCATCTGTGCCCGAAGCGGCTCAGTGAGGAAGGCGGTCGCCGTGATACCCGCTCCCAGAGCCTGGAGGAATTGCCTTCGGTCTAGTTTTATCTCGGAGTTTTTCAGCAATCTATCATTCCTCATATCTGCATCCATCTACCTGCATCCATCTACCTGCATCCATCTACCTGCATCCATCTACCTGCATCCATCTACCTGCATCCATCTACCTGCATCCATCTACCTGCATCCATCTACCTGCATCCATCAGGTCTTCCGACGCAGGTGCAACAGTGTACCATGTCCACCGACGATCCAGCCTTGTTTGTCAGTAAAATCGAGGTCGATCAGACTCTCATTGGTAGGGCTTTGCTGTTTTTCCCAGGTTTGTCCCCCGTCATTTGTGTGGATAATCAACCCATCGTTTCCAACTGCCCAGCCCTGTTGAATATCTACGAAGTAGATGGAGCGAAGCACTTCATTGGCAGCAGCTCTCTGGATTTCCCAGTGAACTCCTCCATTTGCCGTGTGCAGAACGGTGCCCTTGGCCGCACAAGCCCACCCGTTTCGTTTGTCCACGAAGCAGACACCAAAAATAGCACCTTTGGTCGGCGACTGCTGCTGAGCCCATGTTTGCCCCGCATCCCTGGTTTGTAGGATGGTTCCATGACCACCCATGCTGCCGGCTTCACCGACCACCCAACCGTTCATCCGATCCACAAAATGCGCCTTCCACAGATGAGCGTCCGTGCCGCTTTGCTGCACCTGCCACGATCGACCACCATTCGACGTATGGGCGATGCTGCCCCGTCCACCAACAGCCCAACCCTCTGTGTTATCTACCATGAAGAGATCCAGGAGACCGACGCTGACACCACTGTTCTGTCTCTGCCAGTTTTTGCCGCGACTCGCAGTGTAGAGTATCTCTCCTGAGGTTCCAACGATCCAGCCATTGGAGCCGCCCGGGAACTGTACTTGATTGAGTAACTGCTTGCTTGCCGGAGGATCGCCACCAACATCTTTCCACGTTTTCCCCCCATCGATAGTATGTCGAATGGTGCCGTTATTCCCGACAACCCAACCGTTCTTCGCGTCGGAGAAATCGACCCCATAGAGATGAGCTTTTGTACCCGTCGGGATAAGTGTCCATTCATCTGTTTTCTGATCCGGACCACAACTGAGCATCAGGACCATGATCATAGGTAACATCCATGCAATCTGTTTTGTGTGCAATGTAGTGCCTCCTCAAAACATTCAATCAGGGCATCGCCGCGACATTGGCCTCATCAGCCTTAGTCACATCCTCTCTGACATGGATCTTTATTTGGTCTACCTGGATTCCATTCATATGGGTAATATGAAAGACAATCGGACCGTGCCTCACTTCATCGTTCTGTTGTGGCAGTCGTTGAAGTTCTTGTTGAATGAGGACTCCAATCCTCATGTTGGGATTTCCAGGAAGCTGCAAGTGAAGTTGGCGGGAGATATCCCGGAGTCTCAGACGTGCATCCACTTGTAGAGAGCCGTCAGGGAGTCTGATGCATCCGGGAGTTGGTTCATCATGTTCATCATGAATGCTCCCCACAATCGCCTCGATGATGTCCTCCAGCGTGATTATCCCAGAAACACCGCCATATTCATCTACCACAATGGCGATATGTACTCGCTTGTTCCTGAGAATCCGCAGGATATCCAGGGCATTTCTTGTTTCTTGCACGAACACCGCTTGTCGCATCAGTTCGGCTACAATTGGCTCAGGATCCTCCGGTTGCTTCTCAAGGTTCAGCACATCCTTGATGTAAAGGATGCCGACCACTTCGTCGACGGTCTTTTTGGCAACGGGGATGCGCGAATAGCCGGATTCTCTCGCCAATGCAAGCGCCTCTTCGAGCGATGCATCCTGCAGGATCCAGCACATTTCTGTGCGTGGAGTCATCAGTTGGGTCGCATATGTGTTCATCAAAACCAGTAATCCGTTGAACATCGGGGCCATATCGCTGGAAATAAGTCCTTCTTCCTCACTGAGATCGATCAGTGCCCGGAAATGTGCATGAGTGATCGGTTGGTTTTCCTCCTCAGGTGCGCGAGAGAGCCGAAGCACCCCTCTGGATATAGCCACCAATCCCTTGTTCAGAGGCAATAGAATACGGCTCAAATAATACAAGACAGGGCATACCCACAATGACAACGTCTCTGCGTACCGTCGAGCAAGGGTTTTCGGCACGACTTCACCAAAAACAAGGATCAGAGTTGTCATCACTGCGATGGCAACCGCTCCGGCGACCGCTCCCGTTTCTGACGCCTGGACGCTGAATCTCGTGACGATTTCAACAGCGATGAAAGCGCCAATCGTGGTCGCGGCAATGTTGACAACATTGTTCCCAATCAGTATCGTTGTGAGGATACCATCCGGATCATCCAGCCAATGCTGCATGTATTGTACTCGCGGTCGCTTTTCCGCCATCAGTCGCCGTATCTTTAATTTGGTCATTGAAGTCATGGCAGTCTCTGAACTGGAGAAGAACCCTGATAGTACCAGTAAAATCGCAAGCAATACCAGCTCAACAACCATCAGAAATGCGTTCCTAGAATCGTTTGAACAAAAAAGAGCGGAAAGATGACACGGTACAAAGAACGTGTTAGAGCATGCTCAACCATAGTATACTTGCATCATACTTAACCGTCAATGAAAAATAGGGCGGATGTTCTGTAACATTCAAAACAAGACATTCGGGAACGTTGAAACAAGACATTGAGATGCCAGTCGATTCCATCGCCACGGTGGTGAGGTCACACTCGTCTTCCGCCGCGCCTTCATTGAGTTAATGGAGTAAAAAGAGTGGGATGTTCCCGACATCGTCATGGCGCGGGAGAGCGTGGTACTGGCGAGATAGATGAGAGGAGACAGGAACAGGGTGAAAGAAAAACGGGAGAGCTGAGTATGCTCAAGACAGTCCATATTCCTTGATCTTATTCTGGAGTGTCTTGCGTGTGATACCAAGGATCTTGGCGGCACGAGTGCGGTTGCCGTCTACCTCTGTCAGTATCTTTGTGATCCACTGCCGTTCTATCTCTTTGACAGTGCGACCTGTTGTTGGGGAAGGCTGGAACACCGCAGAGGATGTATCTCCCCTGATCGCCACTGGAAGTTCCTCAGGCGTCAAATATTCACCGCGAGCAATGATCACACCACGTTCAATCGCGTTCTCTAATTCGCGGATGTTTCCAGGCCAATCATAACGCATGAGCAAATCTAATGTTTCAGGCAAAATCTGTTTAATACGCCGGTGATTCTTCGTGACGTAAGCGTGTAGAAAGTGCTCGGCAAGGAGGGGGATATCTTCTTTGCGCTCACGTAAAGGCGGCAAGAGGATCGGGACCACATTGAGCCGGTAGTAGAGGTCCTCGCGGAATCGACCGTTCTTGACCTCTTCTTCCAGGTTCTTGTTCGTTGCGGCGATAATACGCACATCCACGTAGATAGTCTGGGTCCCGCCCACGCGTTCAAACTGTTGGTCCTGCAGAACGCGCAATAGTTTGGTCTGGGTGATGGGGCTCATCTCTCCAATCTCATCCAGAAATAACGAACCCCCATTTGCCATCTCAAACCGCCCTTGTTTACGGCCTGTAGCACCTGTAAAAGCACCTCGCTCATGGCCAAAGAGTTCGCTCTCCAATAATGTCTCTGTCAAGGCGGCACAGTTGAGCTTGACAAGTGGACCTTTGGCACGTGGGCTGCGTTCATGGATCAGGTTGGCGAGCAGTTCTTTGCCCGTGCCGCTTTCTCCGAGGATGAGTACGGTGGCGTCACTGGGAGCGACAAGCTCTACCTGTTCCAGAATCTCATGCATCGATGCACTCTGCGCGATGATGTTGGAGTCGGCGAGCTGTTCCCCCAGACGCTCTTTGAGTAGAACATTCTCCCGCTGGAGGGTACGGTATTCCAGCAGGCGGTTAATATCGGCCTTGAGTTCCTCTACATCTTCTATAGGTTTGGTAATGTAGTCACTGGCTCCCCGTCGGATCGCTTCTCGCGCCGTTTCAATGGACTCATAGGCGGTCATGATAAACACGATGATGCCCGGACTCATCTGCTTGATCTGAGCTAACGCATCCAGCCCGTTTACTCCCGGCATCCGGATGTCCATCAATACCAGATCGAAGAACTGCTGACGCACTGCTTCGATGGCTTGTTGACCGTCCTCAGCTTCATAGACTTCATAATCTGCTTTGAGAAATGCTCGTAGCATGAGCCGATGACTTCGTTCATCGTCTACAATGAGGATTTTGATAGCCATGATAAACGTTCCTTCTCTCAGGCATGGTGCTCACGCATCTTCATCTCCTGTGGTAAACTCACCGTAACGATGGTCCCTTTGCCCTCTTCGCTTTGGACTTCGACCTCTCCATGATGGGCATCGATGATCTTACGTACAATAGCCAATCCTAGCCCCGTACCACGGGTCTTCGTCGTAAAGAAAGGGTCAAACAGCCGGGGGAGATCCTGCTCTGAAATCCCATAACCTGTGTCCTTGACCGAGATCCGGACTGTCTGTAATTCTCCGAACCAGGAAGCCTTCAGGATCAGTTTGCCTCCATCAGGCATCGCTGCGATGCTGTTCTGTGTCAGATTCAGTAACACCTGAACCAGCCGATCTCGATCTACCCGTATGGGAGGCAGATCGGGATCGATCCATTGACTGATCTGGATGTTGCTGCTTTCTTCCTCCAATCCGACCAACCGGATGGTATCCTCAAACAGTGACTGTATAGAAGTTGTCTCGATGTTCAGTTCCAGAGGACGGGCATAATCGAGGAGTTCAGAGACGACCCTGTTCAATCGATCCGATTCTTCCATCATGGCAACAGCATACGAGCGTTCTTCCTCGTCCTCTTTGAACATGGTTGCAAAGTATTGTGCGAATCCCCGGATCGAGCTTAGCGGGTTGCGGATTTCATGGGCGACGGTGGCAGCCATTCGCCCAATCGAAGCGAGATGCTCCGCGCGGCGGGCACGTTGCTGCAATTCTTTGACTTCCCGGAGATCATGCAGCACAAGAACAGCACCGATACCATCTCCATGATTATCCTTCACTTGTGTCGCGCTGATGCTCACCGGCACCAGGGAGCCGTCGGGCCGCTGATACACGATTTCCCGATTGAGAATCGAGCTATCGTTTTTCAGGACGTTCCTGATCTCCTCAGTATATTCAGGAAAGAGCGTCTCAAAAGAGACATCTCCCCCCCTCTGTTCGGGAACACCGATAAGCTCCGCTGCAACAGGATTCATCGTCGTCACGATCCCATCTGCATCCAGTGATATCAACCCATTCGCCATACTCTCGATGACATAATATATGTAGCTCTTCATACGGTCCAGAGTGCGCTGAACCAGGTAAAAATTCTGGACGACCAAGATAAAGAACAGGGATGCAGAACCCAGGAGGATCAGGATGGTTGCCATCATCATGTTGTGCTTACGATCCGCCTTATGCACCTGTTCCAACGCTGTCATCTTGAGTCCGAGTGCGATGTAATGTTTGTTTGCAGCAACAGGCGTTCCGGGATGGAAGGCACGGCGGATTTCGAGGACATGTTCGGTCGCATCGTCGTTCCTCAACTTTAATATCTCATCGGGGCCGGGGATATCGCCATGTACCTGCAACCCAACCTGCTGCGGATCGTTATGAGCCAGGATTCGACCCGTTTGATCAAACAGGAAAATATAGACAATATCATCATTCGGTGCTACGGCTGTCGCCAACTGCTGGATCTGGGACGTTTCCTCCGTGATATCGCTGGCATAATTATGGACCGTTTGCTGAAAGAGGCGCAGCAATGCCATTGCCTCGAAGGTGAGTGATTTCTCCATCTGTTCTTGCTCTTTGTTCTGGTTACGGTATGTGGAGATAACCATGATCACTGTCAGCGTCAGGGTCAGAGCGATCAATGTGATCGCTGGAAAATAGAGGATGCGCCGATCCATACGCATTCTTAGAGTCCAACAGCCTCCAACATGATCACCACACTGTGGCGATGCATGGAGATTTTCGTTTTTGGCTGCTCAGGTACCTGAACACCTGGTCTGAGCAGTGTCCCCTGATAGTGGAGCGCTCCTCTGAGTTTCAGGGCATCCCAGAGGTTATCAATGAAGCGGAAACGCAAACCCGCATACAGATCTGCCCCAAAGCTGTTCTCAAGGTTTCCCATGCTTTTGAACTGTTCCTGGAAAGAGTAAAAACTTATCCCGGCTCCAATGAAAGGGGCCCAATGCTCCCCTCCAAATCCAAGCCACAGGGACGTGCCAATCGACTTGGCGCGGATTCTGCCGAGTGGGAGCGTCTTCCCACGGGTGTCCACTTCATAGGAGCCGAAGGGGATGCGCAACTGTAAAACGTTGGGTGACAGCTCTTTCCCCAGTACGAACTCCTCCGTCGAGGTCGCTTCCAGTTCTGCGTTACGAAAGCTGATCCCCCGACTGCTGCTGAGCGTGAATCCCTTTGCTGTATGATTATAGGATGGAAACTCTGCAGAAGCAAGTACAGAAATGAGGAAAAAGCCCAGAGAGAGCGTCAAGAAAGAGAATTTTGCTGTTCTCATCATGATTCCTGTTCTGAAAGGGTGAACGGCTGAATGCGAGTTTTTCACTTACGGCGGCAGTAGAGCATGCTGCCAGCTTGTTCTTGCCAACTTGTTGACTAGGATGGTTTCGCATCGAAACGAGCAAGCTGCACGCTCTACGGGACTCACCGAAAAACTCGTGTGCTGAAACTACGGTAGCATGATCTCCGACGACGCCAGCAACAAGTTCAGCTTGTACTTGCCGTTCTTGATGAGCGAAACATTGCCGACATAGCTTTTTATCATCTTATCGTATGTGAGTTCACGGAAACTCGTTTTACCATCGGGCTCTGCGATTTTGACGGCGAGGCCCCCGGCCTTCACGGACGGTTCCTCCGCAAGATAAGCGACGAGGTGATGAGTCGCATTGGGATCCTTGATCTTCACCATTTTACCCATGCCCATGTTCTGCATCATATCCTTATATTCCTTGATAGTGAGCACATGCATAAAGGCGTGGGTATTCCCTATCATGATCTTTTTCAAGTATCGTTCCGGATGCTTACGAAATGCATTCATCTGTTCCTCATTGCAGAAATAGAGGGTTGCATCCCCATGTTTCATAGGAACCATGGCGGATGTCTTCATCAGCATCCCATCGTATGCGCAGCGTGCTTTGTCTGACATTCCACTGCTTTGCATGTCGCCTTTGCGGGTAGAACCCTTGCTATCGGAGCCCTGCATCTCCTGCATCTCCTGCATCTCCTGCATCTGAGCGATTGCTGCGAATGTCGCCAATCCGAGTATCAAAAGTGTGACCAACCAGGTTGATTTCATGGTGTGTTTCCTTTCTAAATGAAGGCCCGGTACTTCACGATGGTGGTTTGTAGTCAGGCACGCAATGGAATGGCGTGCCCAAATTGCATCTGGTCTTACTTCGGTTTGTCCGGAGCAGGAGGCTCTTTTTCACCCGTATCCCTGTGCTCTACAGCGTCTTCCGGAACCGATTCCTCCTGTTGAAAGTCTTCGTTCTCTGAATCTTCCACCTCCTCTTGAGTGAGTGTTGGGAGTCCGGGGGATTCCCCATCTTCCCGGATCTCTTTCTCTGCTTTGTTGGCTTCCATCTCCCCGTCCACGTCATCGTCAGGCGATCCGGATGTCTCACCCTCAACGGATTGTAGAGTTTCCTTCGGATCGGATGGTATCGTCCCAAGCGGCTCTATGATGGGTTCCACCTGCCCTTTACGCCTGCGAGTGAACCAGTGCTCTACACTGTAGAAGAGCGAGAAGACGACGGGAGCGAGGATCAAATTGCTGAGGGTCGCTGTGAACATCCCGCCAAATGTGGGGACAGCGATCGGTTTCATCAGTTCAGCACCTGTGTTGGTGCTTACCTCGTACATCATAATGGGCAAGAGCGCGAGAATCGTGGTGGCTGTCGTCATGATAATCGGGCGCACACGGAGCACGCCTGCGTTGATGACGGCCTCCTCCACCTTCTCCCCGCTGCGAACTCGCTCCAGCAGATACTCAATCAACACAATACCACCCTCGACCGCGACCCCGAAGAGGGCGATGTAGCCAACCCAGACCGCTGTGCTGTATTTGATCTGAGAGCCACCTCCAAGCCATTGGGGGACGTATTGCATCAGCCACTGAAGCCACATCCCACCTATGAAAGCAAAGGGGATCGCGAAGAAAACCGCCAGGATCGCTGATGGAGATCGGAACTTGATGTAGAGCAACAGGAAGATCATCAAAATACACAGTGGAACCACGAGACTCAAGCGGTCTCGTGCTTCGATCTCTGCCTCATATTGCCCGCTAAAGGAGTAGAAATATCCCGCAGGCAGATCTATCTTTTCAGCGAGTTCCTTCTGGGCGAGTTCCACAAAATCGACGAGTCCAATCTTGTCCACATCCACGTCGCAGAAGACGCGTGAGAACAGGATGGTGTTTTCACTCGCAATTTTGGCGGGGCCCGGACGCCGCTCGATATGCACCAGTTGCTGCAAGGGAATCTGAGCGCCCCTGGCTGTCGGGACCAGTACCCGTTTGAGTGCTTCGACGTTATCCCGCAACTCCCGCATGTAGCGCACCCGGATGGGGTAACGTTCACGTCCCTCGATTGTGGTGGTGAGATTCATCCCGCCGATAGCCGTCATGATGATCTGCTGGATTTCACCGATCTTGATGCCGTATCGAGCTGCTTCGTTGCGGTTGATATGGAACTCAAGGTAGGGCTTGTTCCCAGTGCGTTCCGCATACGGTCCGATGGCCCCCGGTAGCGTCTTGAGCACCTGCTCAATCTGAACGCCGATCTCCTCTATCTTATTCAGATCGGTTCCGAACACCTTCACACCGATAGGTGTCTGAATCCCCGTTGCCAGCATATCGATGCGATTACGGATGGGCTGTGTCATGATGGGACTCACGCCGGGCATGCGAGTTGCTTCGATCAGCTCATTGATGATCTCGTTCCGCGTCTTGCGTCGGAAGAAATCTTTATGCTGCAATGTCGGTTGGAGTTCCTTCGCGAGGGTATGTAGCTGGCTTTCAAAATCACTCTCTCCCAACATATTTTCACCGACCGTACGCTGAACAATCTGCTCCATCACCACTCGCAGTAACCAGACACGGTAGAGCGATTCTTGTTCCTCGACGGAGATACGGGGATTATGGTACTGAATCGCCAACTCATCGAGGTATCCTGATGCATCGAGAGCGACTTTCCCGGCGAAATCCTCATCGATCTGCTCCATAGATTCCTCCGGGATGAGTCCTTCCGAAGCCAGTTCTCCTGCGACCTGATGAACCAGCATAACGACGGCATCTTGTCTGACAGCACGTTGCGGCCATTCCTTGGGATCCACCATTCCCACAATGGTCTCAAACATACCGATGGGAGCTGGATCCGTCGCCGTCTCGGCGCGTCCCAGTTTACCCACCACCGTCGTGACTTCCGGGAATTGCTTTATGATACGATCTTGTTGGGACATCACCTGCTTGGCCTGGGTGATGGAAGCTCCCGGCAGCAAGACCGGCATGAAGAGCAGATCGCCCTCGTTCAGTGGAGGCATGAACTCCTGGCCGATGTTCTTGTAGAACGGCGTGAGTGGAATGCTTGCCGCAAATGCGGCGATGAACAGGGCCACCACGAAAAGCTTCGTCCAGGTATTCTTAACCGCAAGGCTGATAACGGGCCTATATGCGGACTGAAGAAGCCAGGTCATACCTTGCGCGAGTTTTCGTATCGGGAAGGTTGGAATGTCCAGTACCCGGCTCCACCATCTCTTCCGCTGAGTTGGATCCTGCAAGAATACGGAGCAGAGGGTTGGGATCAGGCTGATCGCGACGATGGCCGCCCCAGCCATAGCAAAGGTCTTGGTATACGCCAGCGGCTTGAAGAGCTTTCCCGCCTGTCCTGTGAGTGAAAACACAGGGATGAAGGCTACAATGATGATCAACATGGCGAAGAAGATAGGTGCTCCTACCTCCTTGGCCGCTCGAATCGCCACTTCCAGACGAGTCTCATCAGGATGGGGGTCTTGAAGTAAGCGGGTGATGTTCTCCGTCATCACAATGGCGGCATCCACCATGACGCCAATGGCAATCGCAATCCCTCCCATCGACATGATATTGGATGGGAGGCCGATCAGCTTCATGCCCAGGAAGGAGAACAAGATACCGAGCGGAAGGATCACGGAAATGATCAGGCTACTGGTGATCTGTCCGAGGAAGACCAGGATGACCAGGGCGGCCACAAAGATCTCATCCGTCAGCGCTTCTTTCAGAGTATCCGTCGCTCTATGAATCAGAGCCGTGCGATCATAGAAGGGGACAATGCGCACCCCGGGTGGCAATCCGGGCTCCACCTCGGCGATCTTCTGTTTGACGTTGCCGATCACACGCAAGGGATTATCCCCATAGCGCATGAGGACGACGCCTCCGACGGCTGGAATGCCCTCTTTATCCAACGCGCCTCGACGGAAGTCGGGTCCTTCGCTCACCACTCCGAGATTTTTGATATAGATGGGAACGCCGCCCTTCTCTGCGACGACGATATTCTCAATATCCTCGATGCTCTTGATGAAGCCAATCCCTCGGATGAGGAACTCCATGCCACCTTCTTCGATCACCTTCGCACCGACATCCACGTTGCTGGCACGGATGGCGTTATAAACGGCAGCGAGTTTGACGCTGTGAGCGAGGAGAGCATTGGGATCGACATCGACCTGATACTGCCGCACATAGCCTCCTGCTGTTGCCACTTCGGAGACACCATCGGCAGCGGCCAGATAGTAACGCACTGTCCAATCCTGCAAGCTCCGTAGTTCATGGAGATCCAGTCTCGATGGAACGAGATCCTGTCCATCTTTTGGACACTTCCCGGGTTCGGCGTAGCGTTCGAGCGGATGATCCGGACAGTAGTATCCATTCTCTACGGTGTACCAGAATATCTGACCGATGCCTGTTGCATCAGGGCCCAATGTAGGGACGACGCCTTCGGGCATCTCTTTGAGGGCGACATTGATCCGTTCCAGTACACGCGTGCGTGCCCAGTAGAAATCCACATTTTCCTTGAAGATGATATTGATGTATCCGAAGCTGAACATCGAAGTGGAACGCACATACTTGATATCCGGAATCCCTTGCATGGCAATACCCAGCGGGTAGATCACCTGATCTTCGATATCCTGCGGGCTGCGCCCGGGCCAATCCGCAAATACAATCACCTGATTTTCGCCAATGTCAGGGATGGCATCAATCGGTGTATTGTTGAGAGCCCACCAGCCCGCCACTGTGATCAGCACGAACACCACGAACACCAATAGCCGATTGCGCATGCATATTTCGATGATATGATTTATCATGAGTTGTTTCTTCCTTATGATCGATGGCGGATGGATTATGGCCACCACCAGCCATCAGCTTTTAGCCATTAGTGTTGATGCGCCGGAGCCGTGCCGCTTTCTGATTCTTCCTTCCCCAGCGCGCCGCCATAGGCCCCTGCAGCGGAACCCGTTAGTTGTGTCTGGGAATCGAGCAGATAGTTGCCATTGGTGACAACGACATCCCCCGCGAACAGACCGCTGATGATGGGGAAGTAACGTCTCCGCTCACCGTTTTCCTCTGACCACGCTTCCGGCCCGAGCTTTACCTCGGTCTGTACGTACCCTACGCTGTCCCCCTTGTCCACAAAGACAACAGTCCGCAATCCTGTGTCGATCACAGCACTCTTGGGGACCGACAGAACCTCCGCCAGCATCATCAGCGATTTGCCATCTTCAGGACAGGTTCCCGGCGCGTCATAAACCGTGTCCGGGTGATCCAGGCATGCGTATCTGAACTGCAATGGTGGCGCATCCGGCCGCAGAACAAGGGGCGCGGGATTCGTACCCTGCTCTGTACTTTCCCCCGACGCGGGAGATGCCTCTTTGGATGCTGGAGACACTTCTTTCTCGATCAGAGTCATGCCGCAAATAGGACATTCCCCGGGCTCATCACGCTGTATCTGCGGATGCATCGGGCATGTCCAGATGGAAACGGGTGGACCGGTGGGTGAATCGACCAGAATCTCTGATTTTCTTGTCTGCTGGATCTCCGGCCGTTGCGAGTAGATCTGAGCGAGGGTTGATTTCAGACGTACGTTCGCATACATCCCGGGACGCAGTTCGCCCGCCGGGTTGGGTACTTCGACCTGCAATCGGATCGTGCGTGTTTTGGTATCCATATAGGGATAGATGAAGATCACTTTGCCGTGGAACTTTTTCCCCGGCATGGATTGCACCGTGATTTCAACATCTTGTCCGAGGCTGATCCAGGGCATCTCATACTCATAGATGTCAGCAAGCAACCAGAGGTTGCTCAGGTCCGCAATCTTGTAGAGATGGGCACCGCGATTCACGTACTGTCCTTGATTGACGTTGAGGTGAATGACGGTACCTCCGACAGGGGCATACAGTGGTAGTTCGGTGCGCACTTTGCCATATTCGCGGATCTCCCGGATCTGCTGCTTCGTCAGTCCCAGTAACTCCAGACGCTGTTCGGCCGCCTGGAGGGTTTGCTCCGATGTGTCGCGTATACTCGCCAGATGGCTCCCCTGGATCTCGGATAGATTCTTGATGGTAAGCAAATACTCCTCCTGTGCCACCAGAAGTTCGGGACTGTAGATATGAAGGAGATGCTCTCCCTGCTTGACCTGAGTCCCTGTAAAGTTGATATAGAGTCTTTCAATCCAACCCGATACCCGCGTGGACACATACGCGACTCTCGTTTCATCGTAATCGAGGTTGCCCACTGTCCGGATTTCACGTTCCAGCGTGTGGAACCCGATCTTCTCGGTCCGAATGGGGATGAGATCCTGCTGTCGCGCAGTCAGTGTGAGCCCTTCTCCTTCGTAAACGGGGATAAGATCCATGCTACACACGGGACATGTCCCCGGCTCGGGCATCCGCACGCTCGGATGCATGACGCATGTCCAGTAGAGGATCTTGCCCGTCTCTTCATCCGTGACGGGAACAACGGGCCCATGTTCCGCATGGGATTCGACGCTCTCCTCTGCGTGCGTGTCTATCTCCGTCATTTCCAGTTGCGTCTCGGTCGTCGTCCCGGCAACAGTCGTCGCGTCTTTGTCTTCCGGTGTGCCGCGACATCCCAGCAGTCCTATCATCACCACGATCCATCCAATGGTAAGATACCCATAATGTCTTTTCATAAAAAACGGCGCTAGAAATCCCCGATATGACTCAGGGGAACAGTGCGCTCCTCCTTTTCTTGATGGTGGGTTGATCGCAAATCTGCAACTTCCTTTTACTTCTGACAGTAAGCAAGTTTCACGTGAAAACGTTCAACGTTGAACGTTAGAAAAGCACTGCGGTTACCGGGTTCCCGGCGTTTGAAACTTAACAGCCATCTCTGAAACGTGCTTATCGCAAGATTTCCACAGGTGGCGAAGAATTACCGTCAGCCACAACCACAATCCCCTCCCGTTGTACATGCTGCTGCATCCGGGCAATCCGGGCTTCCACAAAGCATCTTCAGGAGCGTTATCGAGACCAAATCTGCCGCCTTATAAAGGTCCTCGTAGGTTTTTCCTTCGACGATCACTTTGCCATCGCCGAGAACGGATACTCTTGTCTTGCGGGCGCCTGTCTTGGGTCCCTTAAGCAGGATAATAGGAGTTTTGGCTGTCGCATCCTCGAGGGTCTGAATCGTGGAACTCTTGGTAGCAGCTTGTGTCAGCTTGCCTCCCGGTTTGGTATAGGTGGTACCAGCGAATTTGCTCGCATTGACCATCTGTATGTATCGTGCGATGTCCGTGGTCGCCGGCATGACTTCATCTTCTTCATCCGGATTGATAAGCAGTGTCACATGTGCGACGTCCGGGCCAACTATCCCATAGAGAAGTGAGGTGTTTTTTTCGAGTGCGTTCTTCCCTTTTGCCTCCAGCGTTATCTCCTGAACCTGGAGGGGAGAAGTCTTGAATGGGAAGCGCGCACCTTGTAACTCAAGAAAATAATACCCCTGCCCTTCATCGTAGGTCACCTGTCCAACAAATCGGCCCAGGCTCATGGGCCCTGTGCCTACCCAACTCATGGGGCCTGTCATTCGCGGTTCGCTTCGCCCCGGTTCTCCGGCAGTCGTCGCCACACTTGAACCTCCCGATACCCATATGATGACAGCGAGGGCAACAAGAAGAGAAGATACAATAACAGCCAGGATGACCGCTTTTTTGTTCTTCATCGTTGTAGCCTCCCGTCAACGAGCTTGATCTGTCTCCGGGCAAAATCTGCCATCTCCGAATCATGTGTCACGAGAAGAATCGTCACACCCTTTTCGTTGAGTTCCTTGATGTAGTGCATGACTTCCTTTCCATTCCTTCTGTCGAGATTACCTGTAGGCTCATCGGCGAATAAAATCCTGGGATGATTGGCCAGTGCCCTCGCAATAGCAACTCTCTGTTGTTCTCCCGTGCTGAGCTGACCCGGAAATCGGTTTCCTTTGTCATCCAGTCCAACTTTTTCCAGTAACTCCCTTGCCAGGGATCTCTGCTGTTTCGCTTTGATACCGGCCAGATACAAGGGGATTTCCACGTTTTCGATGCCCGTCAGATAGGGGATGAGATTAAACGCCTGGAATACAAAGCCAAAATTCTTTCTCCTGAAAGCCACCCGGTCGCGCTGACTCATCGAGTGGAGCGCCACCCCATCAACGATAACCTCGCCGTGGGTTGGTGTGAGCAATCCGGCGATCAGATTCAGGAGTGTTGTCTTGCCACTGCCACTGGGACCAACGATGGAGACGAACTCGCCCTCCTCGACTTGAAGGTTCGCATCTTGCACAGGGATGACATCCCCATAAGTTTTCGTGACCTCCTTGACTTCGATCATCCTATACCTCTCTTAAAGCCTCAACCGGATCAAGCCTCGATATTCTTCGGGTGGGTATGATACTGCATGCGATGCCGAGTCCAATAGCGATGACAAAAGAAATCGGCAAAAGGCTGATGATCGGTGAAACCTTTGCTTCGGCAACCAAAGGTCCCAGGAGGACAGAGAACCCAGTCCCCATGACGTATCCCAGGAGGCCGCCGATCACGGCGAAGGCCATCACCTTCAGGACGAAGATAAGTTGTATCTTCCGTGGCTCCATGCCGATTGCCAGCAACATTCCGATTTCGCGTCGTCTTTCATCCACCGCGCTCGACATGTAATTCATCAGGAGAAATCCACAGAGGATCAATACCATCAGATAAATTGCAGTGGTCAATCCCGTGACTTTCCTGAGCGTCCCCATCTGTGCTTTCGCGATCTGTTCCACCGTCGAGACCTGGGCATCCGGTGGTAGCACTTCGTCCATCTCCTGTGCTACCCCATAGATATTCATCGTTTTGCAGGAAATGCAGCTTGTCGAAACCTCGATCAGGTGGACCATCCCCGTCTTCCGGACAAGTCCTTGCATGGCACTGAGAGGGATGAACGCCATGAAATCATCAGGTGAGCCGGTCTCATCCAACACACCGCTCACCCTGAATGTCTCGCCTCCCAACACGATCTGGGATCTGTCTTCCCCCAGGCGAGCAGCGGCGTAATGGCCAAGTAGAATTTCCTTTCCCTGGGGAAATTCGATGGTGAGCACCTCATTGTCGATCATCCACCACGGCTTCGCTTTCTTTTCTTCGGGAGTCACACCGACCACCAATAGAGCCTTCCCGTCGATCTCAAAGCGTTCGTATAGTTTTGGAGAGACTGCGACAAGCATGCCCTGGTGTTCGATGGTTCGGATCTTGTCAACGTAGGATTCCGGGAGAAGTATCTCGCCCTTCACGGTGCCAGAATAGAGGTCAAAAGGTTCGCCTTTTGGCTGAACGATGATGTTGGCGCCAAATCTCAACAGTTGTTCCTTCGTCCTATCATGCAGCGCCTTGTTGATCGTCTGGCTGGCGACAAAGATGCCGATGCCGAGGAGTATGAATAGCACACCTGCGATGGACTTTCTCCCTCGTCGAAGGCTCTCTTTGGTGACGAAATCGATTGTGCGCATGGGTTTACCTTCTCTGGAAGTAGACGCTTCCGGGAATCATTGCACGCGGTTCAGATCCAGACGCTTCTTGGGTAATTCCTTCCCAACGGTCTGTTCCAGTTGAGCTGTGTGCCGTCTGTGGCTCCATAACGCCTTTTCTCGCTCCAGACTGAACATCAGCAGCGTGCGCTGTGCGTCCAGAAAGTTGAGGAAGTCCACCTCGCCTGCCTGGTAAGCGATATTCACAGCCTCCAGCGACTGTTGTGCCTGGGGAACCAGGGTGTGTTCATAAAGCACGACCGTGCGTTTTGCGGTATTCGCTCCAAAATGATGCAACTTCACCTTGAACCGCGTTTTATCCTCCATGTTGGCGATCATCCGCTCCATCGCATCGACTTTCACTTCGACCTCACGCACATAGGCATCATCCTTTGCGAACCAGGCTGACGTGCGTGGATTCACAGTGCGCTCATTCATAAAGGTAGGGGGCATCTTCTGTGTTCCGGTACGCAAGGCTGTTCGATCTTCAAAGTAGCTTGCCCCGGTACTTGCATCCGGTGTTGACATCCGGCGGACCATCTGGATCATCAATTCCATCTTGCTGATGGCCAGTTTCTGCTTTTGGATTTCTTGCCGGTGTTCGATCCCCAACGCATAGAGTTTTTCCAACGGTAGTGTCACCTCTACATGCGCGGGTGCTTCCGGGGAGCCAAGCGGAGCATCCGGAGAGCGATCCAGGAGGGAATTGATACGCGCTGTAAGAGTCTCTTTGCGTTCTTCCAGCGTGAGGATCGAATCGGAGAGTTTGGAAAATTCGACCTGTGCTTTGAGAATACTGGGATAATTTCCCGAGGTTGCCCGGAACTTAGCGGTGGCAATCTGGAGCATCTGATCCAATAATCCCTGGTTGTCACGCGTGATCGCCAGGGCTCTATGCACAAACAGGTATTCATAGTAGACCAGTCGGACATCGGTGATCAGATCCCGCAATACGATTTCGGCATCCTTCTGTATCAGTTGGACGTCCTGAGTCACGATATGCCCTTTAATCGTAAGCATGTCGGGACTGGGGAACTTCATCGCCATCATCTCTTTGTTGCGTGGTGGGCCGATCTTCGTATTGAGTTGTTTCGTAAAAGCATTGTACTGCGAGAGCACATTGTCCAGGTAGGCTGCTTGTGGATACTGTTCCAGCGCGGCTTCGATTTTGCGGTAGGCGGCCTGTAGCCCCGGGTTCCGCTCGTAGGCGAGGCTCAACAGCAAATCCAAATTTATCGGCTCAGCCAACCTCGCTTCCATCTCATCTCTGGATTTGGCAAGCCGCCGATACTCGATGTTCTCCGGCGATTCAAAATCATAAAACGGCTCCAGAGCCTGCGAACGCTGTTGCTGTTGCATCTGTGCCAGCTTCTCCAGTTCTTCTATCCATTTGACAGTCGATTCTGGTGCTACCGCTTGTTTTACAGGACGATTCACTTCGTTCTGATAGTACTCTGGCTCAGAGGGAGAGTTGACCTGTTCGAGTGCCCGCTGGTACGATTCCTGCGTTGGGACACCACAAGCCACCAGGAACAGGGAAAGGAGGAAAGGAACAAAGAAAAGTAGAAAGCGCGTATTCATGCGTATTACTCCCCCTCCAGGCTTCCACCCACGAGTTGCTCGAGGCGCGCCAGATTTTGCTGGTAGTCCGCAATCGCTCGCGTCCGCGCAAGATTGAAATTGAGCCACACACTCTGGGTTTCGAGGAGGCCGGCAAGGCTCCTGGGCGTTTCTTCCTGATGCCAGGCTTCCGTGATTTCAATCGCTTTTTCCGCCTGGGGGATCAGTACGTTTTCGTAGAGTTCCACGAGACGGCGCGAGTTGTCGAGCCTGAAGTAGATCTTCTTGAGATTGGCAAGTAGTTGAGCTTCCATCCATGCTTTGTTCTCTGTTGCTGCCTGCTGATTCAACGTTGCCTCCTGTACCCGGCTGTCATTCTTCGCTCCCCAGAGCGGGATCGAGACGCCCATACCGATTGTCCACGGATTCTTCCCGCTATCCTGAGCACCGAGCATGAGGGATTCTCCTGTCTCAACGGTCATCAAGTCAAGTTTGAACATCGGTTTGTTCTTCATTTTGGCAAGCTGGATGCCCTTTTCAGCCTTCTGAATCATCAGCTCCGCCATCTGAATCTCTTGCCGCTGTTCCAATGCGCGTCGATTCAGACTATCAAGCGGCGCATCCAATGTCTCGTAGGGGACCGGTATGGGCGAACCCAACGGCGTCTCCGGGGAAAGATTGAGCAGAGATCGGATATTGGCCTGTTCGACTTCCCTCAATTCCCGAAGCAGCACCAGATCGTAATCCAGTTGCGCCCGCTGACTCTGGGCTTTCAACAGATCGCTGAATGTGGCCGTGTCCTGGGCATAGCGTGTGGAAGCGAGTTTTACGATATGATCCAACAGTTCCTGGTTCTGTCGGGTGATCTCAATGGCCTGATCCAGATAAGTCAACTCGTGATAACTCAGCTTGAGTTTGACAATCGTATCACGCACCGCTTGTTCATATTTCTTCTGCTGAATTTCAATCTGCTTGACGAGAACCTGACCGGCAGCATCCAGTGTGCCGGGATAGGGGAAAGATTGAGAAATGCTCATCCGATGTCGCTGGGGGCCCACACGCGTTTCGACATTGCGTAAAAAATACCCATACATCACCATCGGGTCGGGCAAGGAAGTAACCTGCGGGAGTTTCTCAATGGTCGCTTTCCATTGGGTGCGGGTCGCTTTGATGTGGGGATTGTTCTGATAGGCAAGTCGGATAAGGGTTGGCAGGTCCATCTGATCGGATAGTACAGGCTCTGGGGGGCTGCCTGCTTTTTCCTGTGCTGCCTGGGCAAATCCTATGAAAGTAAACAGGAGTAGCAGCAACAGCCCCTTCCGGAGCGTACTCTGGTTTTTCATATTGCCTCCTCTGATCTGTCTGTATCCCACTACGAACGGACACCAACTGCACTTTCATCCTGAGAGACACCGAACGGACAGGGTGCAGAGAGTCACCGATGCATCTGCCGTTTGGTTCTTTGAAGACACAGTCAATGCCCGCATTGAATCTATGAGATAAGGCTAGAATGAAATCAACGGTGTCCTACCAAAGCAAGCGGCATGCCAGGTAAGAACGTTCGTTGTGGAGGCATATATCGGCGCCCGTATCATCTCTGCGTGCAACGCACAGGCAGGCACACATGGGAAAGAGCGTTGGAGCGGAGGAAGACGGGAAGGAGGGAAGGAGGGAAGACGGGACAGTGGGACAGTGAGACAGTAAGAGACGCAAGTTCCGCTGTCCCGCTTTCCCCAGTGCCCCATTTCCCCGCAACGCAAGCCTGTCATTCTAAACGGCGTTTGGTATTAGAAATGCATGGATGGGCAAGGTAAGGCAGGGTCTCTTAGCGATATGAGGTGCATCATTTTTACTCACATAAGCCTTGATACGTGCATAGTAATTACCCGGATTGGTCACCCTCAACTACATCAGTTTCTCTCCCAGTGCCTCTTCATAGATGGCCAACACGTTCTCAAGCGGCGTGTCTGGCTGAATGCAATGTGCCGGAGCGAAGATGTATCCGCCTCCTTTGGCGATCACGTCGAGCCGATGTCTGGCTTCGGCACGGCATTGTTCCACTGTACCGAAAGGGAGCGTCTGCTGGGTGCTCATCAGTCCACAAAAGGCTAATTTGCCCTGGCACATGGCGCGGATGCTTTCCGGGTGCATCCCCACAGGCTCTGGCTGCATGGCGTCCAGTATGTCGAGACCCATGTCGATGAAAGTCGGCATCAGTTCATGGGTATCGCCGCAAGAATGCATCATGGCCTTTGCGCCAAACTCATGAGCAAGGTCAATGAACTTCTGCAGCCGGGGACGAAATACTTCATCGAAGTCCTTCTCGGAGAACATCCTCCCATTTTGCTGTCCGCAATCTTCCCCCAGACACACGATGTCTATCTTGCCATGGGCTGCTTCTAAACAACGACGGATGAGGGCGTACCAAAACTCGACACGCTTGTCAATGATCGCCATTCCCACTTCATCGCGCAACGCGATATCCATCATGACCCGTTCCATACCACGGCCACGGGATACGCCATTGAGAATGTCAGGGGAACCTGCACCACCGACGCATATCGCGTAGTCTTTCACCCGTTCGCATTGATCGGGGATCGTCGAATAGTCATAGTGATCAGCACAGGGCCAGGGATATTTCTCAACATCGTCCATGGTTTTCAGATCGGCAAGGGGTAGGATGACCGCTTCCTGGTAGGATCCCGTGCTCGCATGAGTCACACTGCAGTAGCCTGTCCCCCAGATGTCATAGGAGATGCCATCGTGTGATTCCTTGATCTTGCCCTGATAAACAGGCCCAACGCCTCGAAAATCGATGCCCAGACACTCCCATACATTTCCGGGAGTAAAATGCTCTGTGAGTTTAGCGTGCATCTCAGGGGTCAGATATATCTGTACGGGTACTCTGTCTGGCTCTTGCCAGGAGAGTGAACACATGACACGTTCTTTGGATGTCATCATTGAATGCTCCTTCCGCCATCAGCTTTCATACCGTTTTCTGTTTATCGTTGCTGCCCTCGACCATCTGTTGCACCTAGCTGAGTAGAGTGTGCAGCCTGCTCGTTCTGCTCGTTTCCTGGTGCAAAACCAGGATGGATAGTTGAACGTTGGAACGTTGAACGTTGAACGTTCAACGGAGCCAGGCAGCACAGCGACGCTCGTTTCCCGTAGAGCGTGCAGCCTGCTCGTTCTGGTACGAAAGCATCTTGGCCGCTGGCCGGAACAAGCTGGCAGCATGCTCTACTTCGTGATTTCCTCCATCAGTGAAAAACTCGTATTACCACGATCTACGTGACACCGGAACGCTCGCGCTCTGAGCAAGTGAACCAACTCTGTCTCATCTTTCGCTGCCGCGTGCGTCACATTATAATGGAAGCCAAGCGTGTCACTGCTGTGAGAGTCCGAATTGCACACGAGAGGTATGCCAAAGTGCTTGGCGACTTTCCGAATCTCCGCTTGCGTCCCGTTGCGGGTGTTGATGGATTCCACCTCGATGGCGTCCGGTGGCAAGCTCTCCAACTCGATATGAATGGTATCCCGGTAGCGAAACGGATGGGCCAGTACCAGGAATCCATTCCGCTCTTGAACAAAACGGTACAACTCCTGATACGACCATCTGCGACTCTCCAAACAAGGATCATGGATACCGAGTACAAGGATGTGTTCCCCCTCAATGTTTACCTCGATACCCCCAAAGATGCGAAAAGGCGCGTACTTCAGATTCAACGCCTCGCACCGTCCTGCGGGCATCAGTCTGCCGTGGTCCGTAAAGACGATAGCATCCAGACCCGCGTCAATCGCAGCGAGTATCTGTTCTTCCTCAGAGGATCGACCACAGGAAGAACGTTCTTGACAGTGGACATGAAGATCTATTTTCATCGTTCCTGGTGCACTTTCTAGCGGATAGTTTCGTTGATTTGGTAACATTCTATCACACGTGAAGATGCTTTTCCACGGGAAACGGATAATTCGATTGGCTTCCACACGTGTTTGCCTTATAATAGCCACAGTCAACCAGCAAGTTTATCCATCAAGAAAAGGGGGCTTTTGAATTGAAAAGACGAACTGTTTGGATGGTATTCCTTACCCTGACCCTGGTATTGACATTCACCTGGTTTATGGGCTGTGGTGAGGCTGACATCGGAGATACCGCTGACGATATGAAATCCTCAGATACGGATGGTCAGCCAGAAGCGGAGAGTCCGCTTGGCATCATTCGTGTGAATATCCGTTTCGATGTGAAGCCACCGGAGGTTATCAAGGTCATTGCGACGGTCATCAACGAGACAACAGGCGAGGAATTCAATGTGGAGGCCGATCGGAATGGGCGCCTCTTCATAGAGGATCTACTTCCCGGCACTTACAGTGTTATCGTCAAAGAGGATGTGGAAGACTCGCATTTTCCACCGATCGAGGAGAAGGGCATCGAGGTCATTGCCAATGACGTCGCGGCCATGGATGTGTTGTTTACGACATGGCCTTACTTTGAAGCGGAGGATGCGACAGAGATCCAGGCACCCATGCTGATTGATGATACGGATGCCGGCGCGTCCCGCGGCAAGTACATCGTCGGTAGCGGGGGGAAAGGCTGGGCGCGCTTCGATATCGATATTCCCGAAGATGGCATCTACATTATTTGGGGACGTACCTCGGCGGAGGATGGAAGTAGCGATTCATTCTTCGTTGGTGCAAACGTCGATCAGGCAACGATGATCTGGGATGTGCCCCGGAGCGCGCCTGGTGTATGGCGATGGTCCAAGATGAAAGCGAGAAACGGCCCCAATCCGCTGACATTTGAGTTTGCCAAAGGGGTGAATGAGATCCTCATCTGGTCCCGTGAAGGGGGCACAAAACTCGATCAGATCTTCCTGACAACCGACCCAAACGCATCGCCATAGTAGGGGCAAGACATTCACTGGACTGGTGTGGCTTCTGCGTTTCTCATCGGCAAATGCTTTGCCCCGACCGACTACCAACCATTTTTGAAACGTGCTGAACGGAGGAAAACTGACAAATGAAAGTGATCTATATGATAGCTGACTCGTTCCGGCGGGACCATCTGGGAACCTACGGCAACGACTGGATTCGCACTCCAAACCTCGACAAGCTGGCCTCTGAGTCCGCGGTGTTCGAGAACGCCTATATCGGGTCTTTCCCGACGGTTCCAAACCGTCGCGACACACTGCTGGGTCATGGCGACATCGGATTGCCCTTCAACCGCTGGAAACCACTCGAAAATCAGGAAGTGACGCTGCCCGAGCGGCTGGCCGAAAAGAACATCCCATCGATGTGGATCGGCGACACCCAGAACAACGTGACACGCGGTATCAATCTCCACAAGGGCTACACGGCCTGGTATCTGAACCGGGGGCAGGAAGCCGATCCGTGCTGGCTCGACGCGAACGTCCCCCTCGAATGGCCGGTCCCACACGAACTCATCCGATACAGAGCTGAATGGTGGCATCAGATACTGATCAATCGCGCGCATCGACAGGTGGAGACGGACTGGTTCGCACCGGGGACGTATTCGACGGCGATCAAGTGGCTCGAGAGGAACTACAGACGTGATGACTTCTTCCTGTGGATCGACACATTCGACCCCCACGAACCCTGGGATCCGCCCCAACACTATGTGGAGATGTACGATCCGGGCTACACAGGTCGTGTCTTCGAAGCGCCGACCTACGGGCTGCGCAAAATGATGGGTATCACTGACCAGGAACTCCAGCATATCCGTGCGCGTTATGCCGGGGAGGTGACCATGGTGGATACGTGGATCGGACAGCTCCTGACGACACTCGAACGCCTCGGCATCGCAGAGGAGACTCTGGTGATCTTCACGAGCGACCACGGCACGATGTTCGACACACCGGGCGACAACGGTCTGCTCTGTAAACCGAACACCGTCGGTGCGGACGGGATGCTGATGTCTGCCGGACGCCCACCCGAGAATCCCATCCGCTACTTCCCGATTTTCGAGAACGTCGCCCGCATTCCGCTGATGGTACGTCTGCCCGGCATGAAGGATGGGAAGCGAATCAAGGAGATCGTGCAGCCGTGGGATCTCACGGTGACACTCCTCGATGCCTTCGGCATTTCGAAGCCGCCTGAACTGATCGGTGAGTCTCTGCTACCCTTGATCCACAGCGAGAAGCGGCGTATCCGTGACACCGCCATCTGTGGGACGAACATGCTCGCTCAGGCCATGACAGGACGCTGGATATACACTGTCTGGCGCGGTCAACGCGATCCTTCCCTCATCGACCTGAATGCAGATCCGTTGGCGGAGACGAACGTCTTCGACGACTACCCCGGGGTGGTCAGACGCCTGCACGGAGCGATCGTCCAGTTCATGCGTCAACAGAATATCAGTGAGGAGTTCATCACATCTTTTGGCACGCCGGAGGCATTTTCGTAAGGGAGTCTCAGTACCTCACATTTTCGCCGTAGGAGAACAAGCTGGCAGCATGCTCTACGGCCCCTGTAAGTATGCTCATTTGCTGTAGAGCGTGCAGCTTGCTCGTTCACAACGGAGTCCAGGGAACTGGCAAGATGTTCACGTGCGCCCACGAGAGGCGATCCGAATGGCTACCGAGGATGCCGAGGCATCGGTGCAGAGATTCATCGCGCGGATGGAGGAGAAGCTCGGCGCGCCGAGCCGGCGGGTCACACTCTACGTCAAAGGGCTCCAACGGCACGAGGACTTTGAGGCCATGCAGAGCAAGCTGAGCCAGTATCATGTGTATGGCGTGGAGAAGGTCAACGGCTTGGCCTTCGACCCGGCGTTGAGCAAGTACTTGCTCACCTTCTCAGAACAGTCGATGGTAGTTGATCCTGATCGCAGCCCTGCTCGCCTTTCTCGTGGGGGCAGGGCTCTCCTACCAGTTCTTTCTGCGGGAGACCGTGGACCCTGCGTTGCTGATGTCCGATGCCAAGCTGCTTATGGTGCAGGGCAAATTCAGCGAGGCGATTCCCAGATTAGAGTTGGCCCACCGCCATGCACCGCAGGATGCGACAATTGCAACGCTAACAGCAACGTGTTATGATCGCCTGGGAGAGGTGGCAAAGGCCATCGAATGGCAACGTCGGGCGGTGGAGGCCGCACCCGAGAAGCTTGGCCTACGGAGGCAACTCGCCTTCCTCTTGCAGAAGGAGGAGCGGCTCACTGAAGCTCTGCAGGAATGGGAGGCGATGGCCGTACTCCAGCCAGAGGATCCGTATGTGCAGGAGCAGATAAGGGATCTGAGATTGAAGATGAGGTGACGAACTCAAATCCGATTTTCGCATCACTATCGAACCTGATCGTGCTGCACCTTATCGCGAAGGAGAAGCATTGACACTCTATGTGAAATCGGATGTGGATTGCTACATCGAGATCTATGACATCGCCTCCGATGGTTCGACGATGCTCGTCTTTCCCAATCGATACTGGGAGGATCGGCACGGTGCAGGACGCAACTTCATCCGCGCCGGGGTGCGCACACGGATACCGCAGGACAACAGCTTCAAACTCCAGGTCTTCTCGCCCTATGGCGTTGACATGCTCAAGCTGATCGCGAGCACCCGTCCACTCGGAGGCCCCGGCGGCACCCGTGCTCTCTACGACGAAAAAGGGGCATTTCCCAGCTTCGGTAACATTGGCGAGGTCGAAACGGTGAGGGCACTGAAATCGCGTGCTATCGGCGCTGTGGCAGGGGATGCCCCCTCAGGTCCCGCACTGCTGGCACAGACCTACTGTACGGTTTTGACGAGGGAGTGAATTCATGAAAAAACCTATCATCCTGGTATTGATCCTGCTCCTGCTGTTCGCAGGGGCGGCATGGACGCAGCGTGCCGTACGCCCCGTGGGTGAGGATGACACGCTGAGCGAAACGCCCTACCGTACCAGTTGGGCCGTGCTGATCGGCATCAACAAACATCCGAATCTCCCGGGGCAGAACCAGTTGAACTACGCGGTCAACGATGCGCGTGCGTTGAAGGAGTTACTGGTCGAACAGTACAACTTCCCCGAATCGAACGTTACACTGCTCACCGATGAGCAGGCGACCAAACAGGGGATCACGGATGCGCTGGCGGCGTTGGCAGACAGCCGTCGAGTCAAGAGGGGAGATCGGGTGCTGGTCTACTTTTCCGGCCATGGTCAGACGGTTCCCCTCCCCGACGGCGGCGAGATGGGGTTTATCCTGCCGTATGACGCCGAGGTCGACCTGGAGGATGTGGAGAACTTCTCGGCCTATTACGCCACCTGCCTCGGGATGGACGAGCTGAAGCGTCTGGGGCCGGGCATCCCGGCGAAGCATGTGCTGTTCCTGATCGATGCGTGTTACAGCGGTCTGGCGGTGAGTTCCCGGGGCGGACTGCAAGCCAGCATCCCCGGCTATCTACGAAAGGTGGCATCCCTCCGCGTGCGTCAGATCATCACGGCGGGATTAAAAGGGGAACAGAGCATCGAGAAGCCGGAGTGGGGGCATGGGGCGTTCACGTACAAGCTGCTGGAGGCGCTGCGCACAGGTGTGGCGGACATGAATAGTGACGGGGTGATCACGGCGTTGGAATTGGCGAGTCATCTGCGCAGTGTCGTCCCGAATATCGCCCGTCAGACGCCGCATTCGGGCTATTTCGAGGGGGAGGGCGAGTTCCTCTTCCTGCCGCAGAGGGAGGAGTCGACACCGATTGAGGAATTGGCGACCGATGCAACACTGGTGGTGGAGACAGAGCCCGCCGGAGCGGAGGTGCATTTGGAGGCGACGACGCCACAGCCACCTCCCGGTCCCGCAGTGCGTATCATGGGCAAAGATGGCGCGGAGATGGTGCT
>JAJRTO010000536.1 GCA_024278235.1 Candidatus Poribacteria bacterium | reverse complement strand
TTGCATGGGATTGAAATCTCAATGCCACATGATAACCGGATGCAGTGAGGCAGATCACCAAGTACGTGATCCGTGTCCCGCGTATTCGTCTTAGAGGATCACAAATTCAACAAGTGTATTCCTTTTAGAGTATCACAAACACTCCACCGCGTGATGGGAGTGTTTGCTCCGACGATAACCCTGGAGCAGGCGGCCATCTATTATCCTGTCCTCTGCTTTGCGCTGAGCCTACCCCTCTTTTTCCTTCTGACACGACGCCTTCTGGGGAGGGATGTGGCCCTGCTTGCCACGACGGTGCTAGCAGTCGTACCCACCATCCTGTTCCGAACCCTCGCGGGATTCGCGGATAAGGACGCACTCTCGCTGTTGTTTATCCTGGCTGTCTTCTACCTGTATGTCCGCAGTTGGCAAATGACTACTTTCCGAAGACGATTCTGCTTGGCGCTCAGTACGGCGGGCGCGCTGACGTTGCTCGCGCTCACCTGGGAAGGCTCCGCGCTCATCATGCTGGTACTCGTCGGGTGTGAAGTGGTCAAGCTATTGGCAGATGAATACGACAAGCGGGAGTTGGCGATTTACCTCAGCCTGGTGGTTCCTGCTATGGTGCTGACCCAACTGCTCACGGGGCGATACCGTGCGGAGTCCATGTCCCTGCGCTCGCCCTATGTGCTCATGCTCTTCGGTGCGCCCAGTGCATTTGCACTCATCGCTGCGCTTTACGTGTTCCTGGTTCCTCGGACTTCCATCCGTGTCACGTTGACGAGAGATGGCAGACTTCCTCTCGGCGGCGTACTGTTGGGTGCGTTTCTGCTTGGTGGAGTCACGGTGGCGTTGCTCTTCTTCAGGGCGCAAATAGGGACGATGTTCCTCACTCCCTTCGGAGAGGCGCGGATTTTCGAGCAAATCAGCGAACTGCACAAACCCACGTTTGCCAATTGGTGGGGTTGGTTTGGGGCCTTCCTGTTTCTCGCCATTGGGGGCGCGCTGCTCCATTTCCGGCGTCTGGTGAGTTCCCTGCGCTGGGAGCCGTGGTGGAGTCAGACGGGGTTCCTCATCCTGGTCGGGGGCATCCTCTACAACCAGTTCATGCCCCAGAACGACAGGCTGGTCACGGAAGGCATCTACTGGGGAGCGATGCTGCTGTTTGCGGCGTGTCTGGGGATAGCGATGTTCGAGAAGCAACGGCAGAGGGAAGGGGAGTGCGGGGTAGAGAATGCGGAGTGCGGAATGCGGAGTACGATATCCGATGGGCGATTGGAAAGAGTCCGACGAAGCCCCCGAGAAGCTGGACAGAACGGCCTTGTTTCTGGTGGTGTGGTGCGTGCTCACGTTTGCCTGTTCCCGGCTTGGGATGCGCTTCCTGCTGCTGTTCACACCGCCTGCGGTGATTCTGGGATGCGATGGTCTGCTCAGGCTGGGGCAACGCTTCGTGAAGTGGGATGAGCGCGGTCCATTGCCCCTTTACCTGACCGCTGCCGTTGTGGTCTGGGCGAGCTTGGGTATCGGCAAGGACCCTGTCAGCCTTGTCGTGTCACTCCTCACGCTCTCGTTGGTGGAGTGGACGTTTCCCACAGGTGTGCGCCTGCTGCTGACGCTGCTTCCCCTCCTCATCGTCGTTGGCCTGGGCACACGAGTCTTGCTCCGCCAATCCGAGTCGCAGCGTCTCCTTCGCAGTTGGGGAGCGTGGCCTGCCTTGCTTCTGGTCTCCCTTTGGCTGATAGCTGGATTCCCGGGTCTCGGCGGCTTTGCCCGCACCAGTGTCGCTCAGGCCAAAGTCACGCAACCCAACATCCCCCCTGAGATGTGGCAGGCGTTGACCTGGCTGAAACAGAACGCTCCACGAGATGCGGTGGTAGCAGCGTGGTGGGATTATGGGTACTGGATTCAGAGCGTGGGGGACCGCGCCAGTATCCTGGACAATTCGATTGAGTATCCCGCCTGGATTCATCGCGCCGCTCGCCATCTGTTCTGCGCTCAGAGTGAATTGGAAGCGTTGAGTTGGCTCAAGACGCATCAGGCGACTCATGTGTTGCTCACCGCACGGGATTTGGGTTTGCTGGAGGTGATTTCCGAGATAGGCTCGAATGAGGGGGACAGGCGATGCAAGTGGAACGCGGCGAATCCCTCTCCGGAAGCGCGCAGGACCTTCCTGGCACGACGGGTTGCGCTCAATGGGCCTTCGACGGCGTTCCGCCTGGTCTATCCCACCGACGGTTTCAAGCCACTCACTTCTGGAGGGAGTTGCTGTGGAGGGGGAGGAACAGGTACTCCCGTTGCCATCTGGGAGATTCACTATCCTGACGGGACGCAAGCGAATCTGGCGTATTTGAGAGAGACATGGTGAGCCCAATCCCATTTTCATCATACTATGGTGTGCGAACGGACATGCAAGTTTATGCCAAAATCGTCCTCATCCCCGTTTACAACGAGGAAGCTACCATTTCGCGGCTCCTGGATGAAGTCGTTTCCCTTGCCGACATGATGATTCTCATCAACGATGGCTCGACCGATACTTCCAGACTCAAAATCCTGAACTGGTCTCATCCCAGGATACCCCTCTATCTGCTCGATATTGAGAGGAATCGAGGCAAGGCTTATGCTCTGAAGCAAGGATTTCACTTCTTATGCGCTCTCCTGAAGCAAGGGTTCGTTGCGCCAGAGGATATTGTGATTACTCTCGACGCCGATGCGCAACATGACCCCTGTTCTATCGATGCCGTGTGCCATCTCATGGTGCAGAAGCGATATGATGTGGTGCTCACCCAGAGAGACCTTTCTCAATATCCTTTCCTCAAGCGATTGGGAAATCGGCTGATGTCTCTCATTGCCAGCGTACTTGCCGGTTGCCGGTATCATGATGTCGAATGCGGCTATCGGTTTCTGCGGATCCGAATCCTCCCGGAACTGATGAAGTATTACACTGGGTATCGGTACAGTTCTGCCCAGGAGATTGCCGTGCTTGTTGCTCAGTTAGGTTACCACGTCTACAATGGTTATCCGATAGCGATTCGGCATTATCGGTCGAATCCCCGGATGAGAGATGCTCTTATCAATCCCTCCTATGCTTTTTTGGCCTGGATGCGGTGTCAGTTTCGAGCTGAGAAGCTTCTTGCACCCCTTCCATGGCAGCAGGAATTGCCCAGCTTATCGTCTCAAGCCGGCCAAATCCTTGTGACGGGAATCCAAAACCAGGCACAAACATGTATGATTCCTGTCTGTAAAGGTAGCAGTTCGCCTGTCCTCCCACAGGTTGCGACAAGTGATCCTTCCGTAGCGAAGGTGTGACCTGTTTTATCAGCTCAACGGCATTACGATTCCTCTGCCACCCCTGCGGGAGCGGCGCGAGGACGTGCATTGCCTGGTGGATTCCTTCCTGGCGCGGCATGCGGCTTCCTCCCAGCGTGCGGTGCGTCTCAGCGCCGAAGCGTCCGTATTGAGGCAGTTTCATGGCAGACAGATCTGTCCGAAAACCCCTCTCAAATCGAGGTTTTTCCTGGTGCTCCTGACAGAAAAATGCGTATTCCATCGAATCCGTTCGCGCCAGTCACCACGGGGGTTTGTGGGGTTGGAGTCCTTTCTCAGCAGCGTGGATGATACCCCCAAGGGAAGGACATGGCACGGAAATTGCCCTCTATGTAAAAGCCGGAAAAATCCTCCCAATTTATCTATACTCGCAGGCGTAGATTGCGTCTTTAGATTGTAGGGCAATTTGGTAAGAGGAGCAAAAGGTGAAAATCCCCGTTCGATACACCCCCCATCTATTGGCATGCGTGCTATTGTTTGTGGGAACGGTCTCAACGGTTCGTCCGGCCGATGACGAAGCCATGTCCCTGCAACTCTCCCTCGTGCCCGGGGAAGTCCTATCCTACCGAAGCACGGCACTCCGCACCCGCAAGCTGACATCCCAACAGATAGATGAGCTTCGGGATCAGTACGATTATCCACACGACCGGGTTCAGATGCAATTTGACTGTGAGCGTGACTATTACGTCCTGGACGTGACCGACGAGGGAATTGCGGACGTGGTTGTCACCCACGACATCCGCATCCGCAGTGAGACGCCGCTTGAGAATGGTCCCCGTGAACGCCACCTCAAGCTGCTCTCGCTGATGCGAATCCGTCCAGATGGCAGCCTCATCGAGCATCTGGGGGATGCGTCGGGGTTCAGCGGTTCCTGCTGCGGCATGCTTCCCGTGGCGCTTCCCTCCGGGCTATCGAGCAGGAAGCCCAGCATCAGCACGCTTGAATCGCCTGACCCGTTCAATCACCTGGTCTCCATCGAATGCAGCGGCACGGAGATGCTGGCCGACTGCCGTTGCGTGAAGCTGAGCATCCGCTCTCTGGAGGAGACGCAACAGCAGCGATGCGCCCGCATCGCGGAGGAAGCCCGCAAGGCAGGCCGGCGGATTTGATGTACGCCTCACGTCTACGACGGGGAACAGGTGGTGTGGTTCGATGCCGAGAGGGGCAAGCTCCTCAAGCACACCGCCACCGGCACTCTCCACGTGTATCCCGGAGACCCCTCGCCCTGGCATCATCGTTCCGAGGTTCAGTTTGTCGGGAGTCGGGTTCTTTCGTCCGAGGAGTCTGCCGGGCGAAAGCGGAAGTAGGTCTGCTGCGGCGCATTCTGACGTGCTATGATTCGATGAGGGCTGGCAGTGTGCCCGACTGCCGGCAGACGTGTGGGTTGCTGCGCCGGTTTCGGAAGCACACATCGTTGCTTATGAGGATGAAGTGGATGAGGCGTTCATGAAGGAGTTCGAGGCCATCCTGTCGCAGTACGCGGCTGCCTCTAACGAAAACACACCGGAGGAAACGTTCGATGGGGATAGTCATCCATGGCGCGTCGAGGCGTCGGAGGAGTCATCAGAAGGAACTCAGGAGAGGCAGGTAGCCGATGCAGAACAACCCATATCCTCGTATGAATTCCAGGAGGAGTCACTGGAGCTACCAACAAACGCGGAACAGGATACATTGGTTGGCGAGTCCGAACGGGAGCCATTCCAATCACCCCAGGAATCGTTGCCAATGGATCAAGAACCGATGCATATGTTCTACTCTCAGAATCCCTCTGAAGAAACGCCCTTGAATCCTGAGGAGGCTTTGGAGGGCATGTTGTCCGTTTCTGATGACATCGAATCAGAGAACGTTGAAGAGCTGGTATCCAAAGCCCAGAGAGGATTCGTGACGACTGTCCGTGTGGATGGTGAAACGTGGAATGGGCCAATCCACCTCAGTGAAGCGGGGATGCAAGAACGCCCGTTCAACGGTCCTGCACCGCTGAATGAACCGTCCTTGGGCTCACAAATGCCGACAGAATCACACAGTGAACCTTCTTTCGGGACACTTCTGGAAGAGGACGATGCGCTTCCGCTAATTGATGACGAGGAACCACCTCGTGAACCGACCATTGTCAGATGGCATGAAGAAGTCGATGTTGGCCTCAAGCATCTGAGAGCCCATGAATATGTGGACGCTATCGAACAATTCAGTGCTATCTTGGAGCAGAATGCAGAGATTCAAAGTCAGCAGAATAGGAGCCAGGTACAGCGGGTGCGAGGAGACAAGGATGCTGTTGTCCTGGCGGTAGCGTTGCACTCAGTTACAAGGAATTGGGAAACTTAGAGGCCGCTATTGCGGGGTTCAAGGAATTCCTCAAGTCCCATCGGGATTCGGATATACTTCCCTATGCCTTGTGTCAATTAGGACATACTTATCTGCGAGGAAAGCGTTACGCAGAGGCTCTTCCCATCTGGAAAGAGGTAGCAGCGCGATATCCCCATCAGCAGCGAGGGCAAGAAGCGCTTGAGTTTATCGAGGAATGCCAGCAATACGTGGGTGGAGCACGTTAATCAATCGGCGAGCCAACGGACGAATGAGCGAACTAGCGAATGGGAGAACTCTCGTGTGCCTGCGTGGTGATGGTTTCGACCTGTGCAATAGGGGTTCGTAGTTAGGCACGTAGCGAAGCGGAGTGCCGTCCCAACGCCACTCCGTTGCACTGCGTGGCTTACTACGAACCAGCGTGTTCCCGGCTAATTGCACAGGTGGGATAGTTTTGATAGTGTCGGCTGAACGAGGGAAGAGGCGAAGATGTTCCAGCTTCGATGGACCACCAGCGTGCTTTTCGTAAGCATTCTCTTATGCTTGCTAGGGTTGGCGATGATATTACTCCATGCGTCCAGGAAGGACGAATCTCTCCCTGAGATGGACGAACCACCATTAGCCTCAGACGCACCGTGGCGTTCCCAGCCTGTGCGGCATCTGCCGCGCAGGGACTCGTCTCTCCGACACAGTGCCATTATCCGTAATAACCTCTTCCGTCCGCTCAATCCCGAAGCAACCATGCCCTGGTCCGAACGCCTGGAGCTGGTGGGCATCGTCGTCAGTCCCAGAACCTCCCGGGCGTTTATCCTCGATAAGGCGACGCGCCAACAGCAGAGCGTGACCGTTGGGGAGTCCGTGGGACCCTTTCAGGTCGCTGAGATTAGTTCGGAAGGCGTGCGGTTGTCGGAACCACCGCAGACGGGAGAGGATTGGACGCTTGTGATGGAACATTCCTTCCTGTCAGGGGGTTCGCCACCCCGTCCGGAGCGGGCTGAGGAGATAGACGAAAACGCTCGCGCCCAGGAGGAATGGTTCGCGTGGTTGCAGGACGCACTCCAGGAGGAATATGAGCTGGCTTTGGAATCCCTGAACCAGGAATCCGAAGCTGAAGATGAAGCTTCCCTGGCATCCCAAGGCCGACAGGAAGAGTATTGGGCCCAATGGCAGGAATCCATCGTGCAAGAGGTGGGTTCTCTCGATGAGACCGAAGCGGCGTCTCTGCAAGAGTGGATGACGGCGCAACTCCCCGGCGTCCGACCGGAATCAGCACACCCCTCCGAAGCCTGGCAACCCCCAGTGCCATTGGCGGATGCCAGCAGGGAGATGTTTGACCGGGAGGGCGAACCCAATCTTCCCCCGGATAATCTCGACCAGGCCCTGGAGGAGCAGTTGAACCAGGCGATGGGGTTCGATGCATCTCGGTTTGAATCGCTGTGGCATCCACTGTTTCCCAAGGCTCAAGTCGGTGTGGAAGACCTGGAAAACTGGCAGCAAGGGGCGATGGCTCAAGCCCAATCCCAGTTTCCCCAGATGCCCACCGATACCCCGCAAGTTCCGCCTGAATTGGCAGCATCGCTTGAGGAAGACATCGTTCCTCTACCCCAGGAGGAAGTGTCCCCGCCGCCAGTGGACCATTATGCCGAGATGGACCGATACTTGAAGCTCGCTTATGCAGAGAAAGGGGATGCCGCGCTTCAACGGGAGTACTTCGCAAAGGCTCAGGAAGAGCAATACGCCTACCTCGACTACTATCATGGGCTTGTGGAGCGGCAGACTACTCAAGCGGGGTCTGCCGCAGCGCCATCTTCTGGTGTGGTGGACATGCAGGCCGAACGGCTCAAAGCGATTGAAGCCGAGTACGGCATTGCATATACCAATCGGCGGTTAGGGAACTATCATGAAGCGGCCCAGCGATTCACGAGCTTTCTGGAGCAGTACCCGGATTCCGAATTTGTGCCATTCGCATTGTGCCAGTTGGGGTTGACGTATTATGAGGATTTGCAGGATTACGCAAACGCGCTCCCTGTGTTTCAGGAAGTGGCCCGCCGCTATCCTTACCAGAGCCGGGGGAAGGACGCGAAGAGATACATCGAACGTGCTCAGAGATTGCTTGCCCAGTCCAGGGCTGAACCATCGTTCCCATTGGCCGGGATTCCGGACGATGAGGGGTTGTAAGCCATGAACCGATGCACTCGTATCATCATCATTCTCGTCTGTGTCAGCCTATTGGGTGCCTGCAAGATACCCGGTCAGTCTGCCAGTCCATCGGCATCGGCTCCGGTCGCGGAGAATGGCTGTGTTCTGTCCGCCCTAGGCTACACCGGCTGTGGTCCGCGAGCGCTGGCAACCGTTTTGAATCATCTGGGAGTCTCAGCGAGCGAAGCGGAACTTGCGGCGTTGGCGGATGCCCAACCCGACGGAACGACCACCATGTTGGGGTTGGCTCAGGCCGCTCGTGCGAAGGGATTGGAAGCAACGGGTTATCACTTTGAACTAGATGAACTCTCCACCGCACCGTTACCCTTGATTGCTCATGTGCGGGAGAATCATTACGTTGTGGTCTTGGCTTGCGAAGAGGATCAGGTAACGATTCAGGACGTGCACACATCCTATGCGATGCCTTTGGAGAAGTTCGGCGAGCAGTGGAGGGGATATGCGTTGGTGGTGAGTACAACTGACGAACGACCAGGAACGAAGGACGAACGCTGAACAACATGGGTCGTTGGTCATCTGGAACCCCTACTGCTGAAGGAGGAGTCAATTCACGAGACTCAATGGCGTTTAGCACCTAAAACGAAATGAAAGGAGCAGCGACCATGTTTCCACAGAATCGGCTACCGAAAGTTGTGTTTCTTTCCGTACTCACGGTGTTTGTGAGTTTGAGCATCTACGGCATTGCCACGAGTAGCATTCGCCTGACGGATGAGCAGATTGCCAGTCTGATCGGTGGTGCTACCTGTAACAATTGTAATACCACGGATTGTGCGGGTGGTTCCTGTGCGTGCAGTGGTCCGAAGAATTGCAGTTCCAGCAACTGTCCTCCCCTGGATATGGCCTGTCCTGGCGACGGTTCATGTAACTGGTGTGGTGCTGGTAGTCCTCCATGCGCGGGTGGAGCAAATTGCTGGATCCTACATTGTGGCGGGTCCGGCTGCAATGGTGGTTGGGAGTGTGGCCCGGACTGCACTGAGAGTCCGTTCTGCGGTGGCAGCAATGACTGTACATCATCCTGTGGATGTTCTCAGGCATGTGACACCACCTGCAAATTTGACTCCTGCGTAGGCCTCCAATGCAACCGGGGGACTGTATGCCCAAGAGAGGCTGGGTGTGGCAACCAGTGCGACTCCTGTTGCATGTATTGTAGGAGCGGTGGTGGATTCTTGTGCTATATGGACCCAATTTTCGGTTGCGGGGATCCCCAGGACTGCGGAGGAATGCGTTGCTGCGAGAACAACTGTCAGTAGATCGCAAGCGCATTGAATGCAAACAGATTGGTCTACACTCTGGTATCCTGGCCATAGCGACGTAACCCTGATTCTCTCTGCTGAAAGGAATCTGCCCTATGGCTTGCTAGCCCGACACGCGTAGCGCGGCGGGCTAATGCGCGAATGCGCTTCCGTTCCATCGTCCGTGCTTGCGCGCGGGCTAACAAGGGATGGAACGGACACCTCCTGCGGGGATGACGCACATTCGTGCATTCTACTGCTGTATCAACCGGCTCTGTTGTCATCAATGCTACCATACTCGAAGAGATGCTCACCGTTCTGCAGGAGTATGTTCCCATCAAGGCCGAAGGAGAATTCCAGCCTGAAACGCTGTTTGAGATACTGCTGCACGCAGCTAGCAGCGTCACTACCATCGAACAGAGTGCAAGACGCTGCCAGATGCGCCTACTGGCAACAACGTGCGCTATCACCTGAACAAGCTGGACGATCAAGAGGGCGTGGAAGCACAACTCAATGAACTTACATCCGCGAGTTCTAACAGGAAGTGGTATTCTACTACATTGAAGGTTTTCACAATCGCCGAAGGCGGTATTCAAGTCTAGGTTACTTAAGCCCGGAGAAGTACTAACGGGCTCATGGGTTTCACCTGAGTGTGTTATTCAACATTCATTGGAGGATAAATCATGAAGAAGCTCTGCTTTGCTGTGCTGGGTCTCCTGATGACTACCCTATCCATCAGTTCTGTTAGCCAGAGCAAGGGTGCAGATGAATTCCTTGCTCGTGCTGTTTCTAGTGCTGAGTACATCAAGAGTGCATATGACGAAGTCCGAGTCCTGTCGAAGGTAGCTACTGTCTATGCACAGGTCGGAGAGCAGGAGCAGGCTACGAACCTCCTCTCACAAGCAGCGAAGGTCGCTCAGCACATTGAAAATGGGGATGCTGACCGAGCTTTGCGGATGGTAGCGATTGCTTACGTCCGGGCTGGCGACTACGAGCAAGCTCTACAGATAGCTCAGAACATCAAGACTGACTATGCCAGAGCGAATGCCTTGGCAGGTATAGCAGTTGCTTACGCCCGGGCTGGCGACTACGAGCAAGCTCTACAGATAGCTCAAAACATCAAGACTGACTATGCCAGAGCCCAGACCTTGGCAGATATAGCAGTTGCCTATGCACAGGTCGGAGAGCAGGAGCAGGCTACGAACCTCCTCTCACAAGCAGCGAAGGTCGCTCAGCACATCGAGAATAGGGATGCTGACCGAGCTTTGCGGACGGTAGCGATTGCTTACGCCCGGGCTGGCGACTACGAGCAAGCTCTACAGATAGCTCAGAACATCAAGACTGACTATGCCAGAGCCCAGACCTTGTGGACGGTAGCGATTGCTTACGTCCGGGCTGGCGACTACGAGCAAGCTCTACAGATAGCTCAGAACATCAAGACTGACTATGCCAGAGCCCAGACCTTGGCAGATATAGCAGTTGCCTATGCACAGGTCGGAGAGCAGGAGCAGGCTACGGACCTTCTCCTACAAGCAGCGAAGGTCGCTCAGCACATTGAGAGAGCTACTGTCAAAGCCAGTGCGCTGTCTCAGATAGCGATTGCTTACGCCCGGGCTGGCGACTACGAGCAAGCTCTACAGATAGCTCAGAACATCAAGACTGACTATGCCAGAGCCCAGACCTTGGCAGGTATAACAGTTGCTTACGCCCGGGCTGGCGACTACGAGCAAGCTCTACAGATAGCTCAGAACATCAAGAGTGCATCTGCCAAAGCCAATGCCTTGGCAGATATAGCAGTTGCTTATGCGCAGGTCGGGGGAGGCCACACTAAATAGAGGGTGAAGAGCATAGCATGCTTCACCAAGTTAGGTCTGGCCTCCCCACGATTTAGTAGACAGGTAGTTAAAGCGTCTGTAAGCAGATAACACTGAGAGTGTCAAGTGATAATTAGAAATGGACATCGCATTGAATCACCAGTAATGTAACTTGAACAAGGCGTTTGCCTCACGAATAATGTAACCCAACGTCAGTGACAAACTGAACGAAGGGAACATGATGAGG
>JAJRTO010000535.1 GCA_024278235.1 Candidatus Poribacteria bacterium | reverse complement strand
CCGTGGGGAGCCTCTCTGAAGTAGTCAACCACAGGGATGGATCTTACACTGCCAAATACACGGCTGGTACTACACTTGGTCAGATACAGATCATTGCTAGAACGACCAACGGCAAGCGAGGGGATGCCAAGATTACATTGGTTCCGGGACCGCCGGCAGAACTCCAGCTCGAAGTCAATCCAATCGAACTCATCGCAGGGAGTGGAGAAACAGCAGCCATCACAGTTGTTGTGAGTGATGCTGCAAACCACCCGATCCCCAACGCCACAATCGATCTGATCCTTTCGCCTCGAGTGGGAAAGCTCTCTCCTGTGGTATCCCAGGGAAACGGCAGATACACGGCTATCTACACTGCCGGCGATATACCGGACGACGTGACGCTTACAGCGATTGTCGATCAGATCCAGCAGCAGGCCCTGATAAGGCTTACAGAGGAGATCGTGAATCATCCCCCTACATTCGATGTTGTTTCGGATCAGATCGTGGACGAGGGAGGATCCCTTACATTTGACGTGCGTGCAGACGATCCGGATGGCGATGTGGTGACACTTCATGTCCAGGGGAGCCTTCCTCAGGGAGCCAGGTTTGATACGACGACGGGTCATTTCTCCTGGGAACCGAACTTCAACCAGGCGGGGACGTATGAACTGCTGCTCACCGCTACGGACTCCCGGGGAAAGACGGCAATGCTCACCGTTGTGGTAACGGTCGTGGATGTCAACCGTGCACCCATTTTCGACACATCCTTGAATCAACAGAGAGATATATTTGTCGGGCAGGAGTTTTCCCTGCCCATCCCTGTCACAGATCCAGACGGAGATGATGTGAAGATAATCGCAGGAGGATTACCCAGAGGGGCGATATTTGATCCCGTAAATCGTGTATTCCAATGGACTCCCACGGTAGAGCAGGTGGGAACCCACTCCATTATCTTCACGGCAGATGACAGCAAGGGGGGGATCAGTGAGATAACCGTGAATGTGATGATAGAACTGGTACGTCCTGTGTGGGAGCCGGTCGATATTCCGCAGGCACGCGAGGGCGAGGAAATCACGTTCCGCACGATAGCCTCGCATCCCAGGGATCTGCCGCTTGAACTGTCCTTTAAGAGCGAACCTCCTCTTTCGAATGTCATCACGCAGGATGGAAACAGCCTTATCTTTCGTTGGACGCCGGATTTCGAGTCGGCAGGGACCTATCATCTGACATTCACTGCTCAGGACTCGACAGGCACATCAACGGATTTACGTCCGACACTCGTGGTGGAGAATGTGAACCGAGAACCAACGATTGAGAGGATCCCTCAGACAGAAGCAGTTGCTGGAAAGACTCTCTCGCTTTCGTTAGCCCCCTATGCAGCGGATCCGGATGTAGATGATCTCGATCAATTGCAGTTTGCCCTCAGCCCTACGGGTACTGCCACGGGCGCAATTCTCTCCGAGGTGGGAGAACTGAGATGGACGCCAACCTCTGCTTTTGCAGGCAAACAGACGATACTCTTTACCGTCTCCGATCCGCAGGGCGCGTCCGTACCTGGGGAAGTCATTGTCTACGTGCATGTCGCACCCGCTCTTACGTTTGAACCCTCAGATAGGATTGAGGTAAACGAAGGTGAGAAAACCACGCTCACCATGTTGGCGGATGATGCAAACGCGGAAGATACGATAACGCTCGCATGGGGAAACGCCTCAGCCGTGCCTTCCTGGGTTCAATGGGAATTTGAGAAAGGAAATCCTGCTCGAGCGACAGCCACACTAACTCCAGGGTTTACGGATGCCGGAAGTGTTGCACTGACGGTTCATGCAACAGATAGCTCGTCTCAGAAACTAAGTTCCGAAGCAACAGCGACTTTCGTCGTGAAGAATGTGAATCGAAAACCTGTTTTGCGGAGCATCCCGGCGCAAACGGCTGCTGAGGGAGGGTTGTGGACGCTCGTCGTTGGGGCAACGGACCAGGATTCGGATGATCTGCTGACATTTGTGGTGAAAGATCTGCCGGCTGGAGCGACCTTCAACCCGACGACCCGTCAGATCCGCTGGCAACCCGCCTATGATCGCGCTGGCACCTATAAGTTCACCGTGCAGGTGAGCGATGGGCATCCGAATGGCACGGACAGTCAGATTATCTCTTTGACGGTGAAGGATAAGAACCGCCCGCCGATACTTTCGACCATCGTGCCTCCGACCAATCTTATCGAGGGTAAGCGCATCGCCTTCACACTCAAGGCAACGGATCCCGATCCGGATAACACACTGACATTCAATATCACCCCAAAGCCAAGTGGGGCATCTCTGAATTCGACAAGCGGTTTCTTTGATTGGACACCCCGTATCGGACAGGCAGGGAACTACAACCTGACGATCAGCGTGTCGGATGGTCGTGGAGGGACGGATTCCCAGCAGATACGACTGACCATCGCTCCACTCGATACAGAGCCGCCGACGGGCACGATCACATTAACGGACGCCAAGAAGACAGATGGCACATTTTATGTTGCGACTCGCACAGTGGCACTCCAACTGACGGTGACGGACAATAAGAGTTCCTCCGCCGAAATTCAGATCCGACTGCGGAATGCCGGAGGAAACTGG
>JAJRTO010000534.1 GCA_024278235.1 Candidatus Poribacteria bacterium | reverse complement strand
TCTTTGACCATCGGATAGGCACGTGTCACAGAATCGCCATAGGGTCCGATGACCGGATGGAAATAGGGGCGATGCCATTCGGGGCCGAACCAGTAGCTCGTGAAGAACTCGCCACCGATGAGCACATCCAACTTCCCTTGCTCGGCTTCCTGGATCTCTACCTTCTCACCACGCCGTTCTTCCTCTGACGGCCCTGAGAACAGAACCTGATACGATTTCGTCGCACCTTTCTCAAGCGTGTATTCGATCCAGGTCAGGCGAATTCCTTGATCTGTTTTCTCCCATTGGCAGGGCACGGCGCATTGTGTGGCACAATCAACCAGTTTGATCGAACCAAAATCCCCCGGGGGATCCAGCTTTACGCTGACGGGTGCTCCCTGATAGTCATGATTCGCTCCGGTAACGACCAATGTCTTTGTTTGCATCTTGTCCTCCCTGGTATCAGTAGTCCATTTTTCTAAGAACTGAGAATTTAAGGCTCATCCTGGTTGAGTATGATCGTGGGTGAAGAAGCCATCAGACATCAGCAAATAAGCCAGCTATTGAAGCCTGATAACTGATAACTGATAACTGATAACTGATAACTGATAACCCTGATGAGCCCATCTTCTTAATATCTTACCATAGTGCGGATGGGAATGCTATATCCAAAAACGTCTTCCATCCCAAAGCACAGGGAGTCCTCGAACGATGCAGAAGGCTACCACCAGGTACACCAGTGCCTGACCAGCAATCAGCACAACGCTCCAGGTGTCTGGAGAGATCGCGAAGGACCATTCAGTTGCTGCAAGTCGGAGTGTGATGGTAGCACCCAGGTAGCAGAATCCGAATGCCTTGATGATTCCGTAGGCTGCCCGGCTGAAGCGGGAACTCACCAAAGACCGTGCCCACCATGATTCCATCATCGTCTTTTCACCGAAAGGTGTCTTTCCTGTCTGGAATGCCATGCTACGTGTGACGTCTGTCAAAGCAGTGCGAGTGATCACGATGATCGGGACCCACATGGGAATCAATCCCACCGTGGCAAAATAGATCCAGAAGACATTCTCGACGATACGGTCACCGACGATATCAAATAGCGCACCGAAGTCAGATGAAATCCCTAGCTTGCGGGCAACATAGCCATCGAGCGCGTCCATCCATATCACCAGAACGCTCAGCACGAGCATGGCCGCGCTCATATACACATTCACCTGGAAAAGTGCGACGACGACGAATACGAGTAAGACGCGAATGAGAGTGACAAGATTAGCTTGCATGGTTTTTCTCCTCATTTCAAATCGATTGTCTGAGGAGGTACTACAGCAAAAAGGATGCCAGCAGAGCTTTTCCAATCAGCGAACATCGGTTGGATAGCAGGACGCCAGCGGCTGAGCGGATAGAGACACATCGGGATCGGGCAAGCGAGATCGATTCGAAGTCGGATATCACTACGCAGAAATTGCGTAGTCTGCAAGGAGTGCATGGTCGGGATTACAGATTCACGATAATGATACCGCCGCTGATGAGCGACTGGATGGCGATAGCCATCCCCAGCAGGATGACAACGACCGAGCTGGCGATGGTGAGGCGATAGGCCCACTTACCAGTACCTGTGAACCGGTCGATCACCGGCTTTGCCATGACGATAAGAACAGCGATGGTGACAAGCACGACTCCGAGTCCAAGTGAAAACGCTGCGATTACCGCGAGACCCAGGGCGAGTCGGTGAACGGCAACGGCGATCAGAAGTACAATCATCGCATCAGGACATGGAACGAGTCCCCCCGCGATACCGAGGGATAAGATACTTCCGAGACTGGCACGTTCTGGTGGAGTATGCGTGTGCCCATGATGGATGTGCTCATGATGGATGTGCTCATGTTCATGAGAGTTTTCCGAGTCTTGCGAGTGGATATGCCCGTGTGCGTGATCATGTTCCAGTGAGGATGGATGGATACGGTGTCGGTAGGTCGCAGACTGGAGGCGTCGTATAAGCAACCAGGTGCCGATGAGGATGATCATCATGCCGGAGGACATGCCAAGCCAGGGAAACAGGTCCTGGGGCAGGATGTACCGGGAAGCGTACAGAGCGATCAGCCCGAGCAGGATAACACTGAATGTATGCGTGATCGTGACAACGAGTCCCAGAATCACGGCATCCCGTATACGCCCCTTGTTGCCAACCAGATAAGCTGCAACGACCGCTTTCCCGTGACCGGGAGTCAGCGCGTGCAGTGCCCCCAGGATCGCCGCCGTGAGTAGGCCAATGATGACAAACTGGGGTGAGAGATCCTTCGATTGCATGAAACGTTTCAGGCTTTTCCCGGAGCCCGTTTCACCTCCGATACGTTCTCCTGTTTGTCTGGGATTGATAGCACCTGTGCTAACAGAACGCTCCTGTATGCGATAGCTTACTGTGACGCCTCGTTTCCCTTCGATCCCTTCTTCATCATCGTCAGGCTTCCGCCATCGATCTGCTGCCTCCAGACGGATATCATAATCAGCCTTCAACCAATATTCCATGATTTCACCGCGCTGGATGGGCAGGCTATTGTAGACGGTGACCTTATGGAGCTGGTCACGAGTCGGAACAACGGGCGCAGAGAACAGATAGCTGAAGATCATGAGATTCGTATCATCCACTTGCTCCGCAATCAATGAAACATCTTCCCCATCGACCTTGAATTCGAGAGCCTCCAGGATCTTCTTCTGCATCCTGGTGTAGTAGGCGGTCTTCTCTTCTACAGACACATCTCCCTCGCCATCCGTGTTCATCGATGCAAGGGTTCGATAGTAGGCGATCTCGGAAAAGACCACAGCATAATCCACCAGGATCCTATCTGCATAGAGGACGAGTTGGATATGGTGGCCGGTCTGATCTACAGGAGGGGCATGAGCCAATGCAAGACATGGCATCAGGATGAGTGCAAAACAAAGGGAGATCGGCTTCACTGAAAACAGAGCGCCACGCATCTCAAGCCTCGATTTCTCCGTATCCAATGCTCGGCGACCGTTTTTCGGCCCAACGTTTGGAATTCCTGTGACACAGCTTCATACATATCTTCTGCGATAAACAGGGTCACGTGGCCCTGAGGAACCATCTGATGGATCATAGGCAGAGAGGCTAACACAGCTTTCCGGCAACTGGATCGATAAGGCGGTTCCGTAATAATGGCGTCAAATATCCCCGGTCGGAAGGGGAGCTTTCTTGCGTCTGCCACGACGTAATGACCACGACAGGTTTCTGAGAGTCCGGGTACCAGACTCGCTTCCCAGTCTGCGGCAACCATATGCATACCTCGACGTTGTCCTTCGAGGACAATCCCACCAAATCCTGCAAAGGGATCCAATATTCTGGATTTCGGCGAGAGGCACGTCATATTGAACAGAAACTTTGCATCCAATGGAGACAGCCCACGCTGAGAACGATGACCAACTCTCTCAACAACAGCCCCCTGATGTTCGACCTTCAAACGACGGTTGTGAGGCGATTGTTCCCACCACGAAACCTCGTCCTGGAGATAGAGTTCCTCTTGGAAAACCTTCTTGCTGTTTCTGCGGAACCAACCCCTCCACCAGCGTCCCTGGGCTGTTGCATTCAGTTCTTCGTTATCGAATTCTTCTTCATGAACGATCAGGATCCCCTCCGTATAACCAAGTTGTGCTGCCAGCTCTGTTATCCGGTTTGGCGGAAGGTCGATCACTACCCACAGTCGAAATCGGGCCGGGAGTTCGCGCAGGATCTGGTGCACATGGGGGCCAAAGACCGCCAAGAACTATGCCCGAACGACTGGATAATCCAGCCCGGATCCTCCTCTGCGTGTACGAAAGACGACCTGACACTTCAACGATTCGATGTCTCCCACACGTGCATAAAAGCCCTGGTGTAGCTCAGAGATGAAACCAATAGAAGTGCCAACATCAATCCGACACCTGCCAGACGAGCATTCGAATGAACGGGCAACAGGTACAGTAAAACAACGAGTCCCACAGAGTTTGTCGCAAGTTTCCCCCATATATTCGACATTGGCACGATTGCCCGCCTTCGAATGAGAAACCAACTTCCCACCAGAATAGCCGTATCTCTGATCAGAACGGGTGCCAATATCCAGGCGGGGAGTTGCTGGGAAACGATAAGCCCTGCAAGAGCAGCGAGGATAGCGAGCTTATCGGCAAGAGGATCCAGGATCTTGCCGAGTTCAGATACCTGTCCAAGACGGCGCGCAAGGAAGCCATCGAGGACATCCGTCAGGGCGACAGCAAGCAACAGAACGAGCGTGCGCCCATGCTGCTGTCTAACGATTGCCTGGTATCCTGGTATGATGAACACAAGGCGAAGTAAGGAGAGCAGATTGCTGGGGTAAAACCAGTCTCTGAGCTCTATTCGCATTCTCTTAATTGAGCCATCGCTTTTCTTGGAGAGATTGACCGTGTTTGGCTTCTAATTCAAGAATCTTCTCACGTGCAAGCAAGGAAAGTCGGATCCGCCGATCTTCCTGATTGAGCCAGCAGATTTCACGACTCAAAAGTTCCTCGACTTCCAGGATCTCAAGGAGGAGTTGTCTATGATGCAGACTGAGTGTCTTGAAGTGTGCAGCAACGAAGTTTGCCAGAGGAATAGGATCGTTCGGTAGATCCTGTGTTACCTCACGATTTAATGTAAGCCGCTGTAATCCCCACGCATACTGACGGTATGCGTCTTTTGCTTGCTCAACCAGTTTCCTCAGGCAGCAGCCATTTTCGACGTGAGGTCCATCGTACAACTGCACGGATGCCACAAGATAAGGTTCCAACGATAGCAATTCAATCAGTCGAAAACGGCATTCTCCCACTGTCTGGATGTTCATGCAACCATCCGCCAGATACTCTACATCGACGATTCGGGCTGTTGTGCCGACGAGATGTGGCTCGGCAGATCCACCTACCTCCTGTCCACGCTGAATGAGCGTCACACCAAATGGTTGCTCCTTCAATAGACAGTCCGTTATCATGCTCTTGTAGCGTTCCTCAAAAATATGCAACGGTAGCCTCATACCAGGGAATAACACTGTATTGAGCGGAAAGATGGGAAGAGAGGATCCCTGCGTTTCATTTAGAGTATGGTCCATGAAGTGAACTCCAACTACATCAATTGCTGTCAAGTGTAGCACAGTGTTCACGTTTGTGTCAACCTGAACTGCGGGCGATCCGAGATTCTCCCGAGACTCTCGAACCCGCTCCATCTCTATGGCAATCCTGCCTCGCAGGGTCGGTTCGCGGACCGCCCCATGCTACTCAGGTTGGCTCATAGGCTGAATGACACCACAGGATTGGGTTTCGCATGCGTAGATATGGAACAGCCTTTTCGAGTTCCAGAAGGACGGCGTGAAATGACGCGATCAACCAGATCCTCGCGCACAACGGTTGTATTATCGCGGATAGCACAGTTGACAGACAGTCAGGGCATCGAATCGCTGGTCACCCAGATTCTGGATGCCAAGAGGAATACCCCGGATACGGATGTCTCCGCACTCGAACGCGAAATTGACGAACGGGTGTATGGGCTGACGCAGGAGGAGATTGAGATCGTGGGGGGAGGTTGAATCACGGACGACACGGAAGGGCGGAGCACACGGAAATGCGATTCCGTGCCTCCTGAGAATCGTCCCAATATCTTTGGCATGCGTGTCTGAGCCCATCTCAACTTTCAAAAACTATATTTCACCTTCGTGTATACCATATCATTCTCATGAAACTGTCCGAAGGCACTATCTGTTGGCCCAGTGAAAATATTGCTGCCGAGTAGCACCTCGAACCCATCCGCGAGGTCATACGTCAGCTTGAAGCGGATCAGGGCATCCCCCTCATTGAGACCATAATACACGAACAGTTCCACCGTCAATGTCTCGCGCAGGAAACTCTCCCGGGCGAGGAGTGTGGCCGTGTTGGTGTACTGATCGTTCTGAGTCGCCTCGTGATAGTCGAGGATGATCTCCTGGATGAATTGGCCACTCACGTCGATCCCGAAGATGTTGTGATCGAAACCGATCAGGTAATGAACGTAGCTTTTCTCGATGGTCCCATCCGCAAAGGCGGGATCTTCGATATTGAAGCGTTTACCGTGATAGAACGCGCCCTCACCGCGTACGACTACCCCGGCGAACGTTTTTGCGAAACTTCCTCCCAGGATGCTCAGCCGATGATGCTCTGGACGTACGATGAGACCGGTCCATTGATGGGTTGCTGGATCAACCACGCGCGTTACATGGTTCGTCGGGTTGGCATCGTAGAGGTAGCCCGCCATCAATTCGACATCGATGGCCGAAGTGATCGCCGAGAATCTGCCAAACAGTTGGCTGTTCTCGATATTCGCGGGAACCTCAGATGTGCTCATGTCCCAGGTGGGCTCCATCGGCAGATCGAACCGACGGAAGGCCCACAGGGAGTCCGCCCTCGGATATCCGTTGGATTGGAACACCGGCACCCAGACCAATTGCAGGGAATTGTTTCCAATATAGTAGTTGAGCGTCGCCGCCGTCACCCCGATACGGATCTCATCGAAATCCGGCAGGAGGAACTCTTGAAAATCTTTGGGCGAGATGATGTCGGTGATGAACACGCCGTCGGCCTTGCCCCAGATGATCTGCTGCTTGCCGAATCGCAGATCGAAGTCGTCGAAAAAGACATCCAGATAGGCCTGCCTGAAGACGAGGTCGAGAGGATCGGCCCGATCTTGATAATGGTACAGCAGTGGATTCACATAGAGCCCTACCTTGCCACGTTTCTGTTCCCATCGCAGGTCCAGGGTGTTTTGCACGATGGCATAATCTCCCTGTCTCTCTCCATCGAACAACACCCCGACATAGGTTCGCGCATAGCCATTGAAGGCGGGTGGCTCTATCTGGGCCAGCACTGCCGCTGGAAGCAGCAGTGCCAGCAATAGGACAATACCAACTGCACGGTTGCGCGATTTTCGTGTGCTGATCTGCATGGCTACAATCCTCTCTTCATCATGCGTTCCGTGAACATCGATCCCTTGATCCCTGTGTCGTACTTGATTTTGGAGAGATTCATGATCGTCTTATGATCCTTCTGCACGTTGTGCATGGTACTGTTGAGGATAGTCCAGTACCCCTGAATCTGTTCTACCTTGTCTACCGACAGAATCTTCAGCAGTTCACCATCCTCGTCGTAGAATTCCTTCTTGAGGCCGATCCAACTGCCATCGGTCGCAACCCAGGTGATGGTTTTGCTGTACATAGAGTCTTCCTCTTTGGGAACACTCTCGACAACATAGTAGTCCTTCCCATCGATGGTCTCGGTGCGGAGCAGGGCGTGTGTGTCTTCGTTGGGATGCCGGTCTCCCAGGTCATCGTAGGTAAAGTCGGATCCCATGAAGTAGTCGCCCTTCGATTCCGAGGAGATGCGCTTGACTTTCTTCAACGCAGGCAGATAGATCCACTGATCGTCATCCTTGCCTGCTTCCTCATAGCTCCAGTTCATGAAGCAGGTCTGTTTCACATCGGCGGGAGCGAGGAAGAACATGATCCTCTTTTCCACCTTGCCGAAGTCTGCGTTGAATTGGCGGATGATCCGTATCCGCTGGTCTCCGAATTTGTTCACGAGGATCATCTCCAGATCGGAGGTTCGATCCTTGCCTTCCGGACGATTGTACACGTTTTCCATGATCTGTTGGGCGGTGAACTCCCGGGCATCGGTGTTGTTCACGAACAAAAGAGTCAGTGCCACGAGGGCGAATAGAAACTTTCTCATCGTTTTTTCCTCCTTAAAGATGGTCGTATCAGTTCAGATCTGTGCTGTGTCCGTCTTCCTCATCGGAGGGGTGGTGAGCCCCATGAGACGCTTTCTTCAAGAGGAAGCGTGGTTTGGCGAGGTAAAGAATCAACATCATGATAGTGAGCGTGGCGACGAAGGCGTTGAGCATATTGAGCGAGATCAGCGCGCCGAGTTCACGGTTGGGTGGAAATACCGAGAACAGCAGCACCGAGAAGCCTGCTATCACCACCAGTGCGTTGTAAGCGATCGCCCGCCCACTGTGTGACATCGTCTCGTAAACGGCCTCCAGTGGATCGTCTCGTCGCTGGAAGCTGATTTTGAATCGCTCCATGAAATGGATCACATAATCGATACCGATACCGACGGCGATACTTGCCAGCAGCGCGGTGGTCGAGTTCAGCGGAATATCGAGATAGCCCATGATGCCGAAGCCGACGAGCGCGGTCAGCACGATGGGGATCACACCGATCAGGCCCGCGATGACGCTACGGAACATGAGCCCCAGCACAAGGATGATCATCATCATCGAAATCAACAGGCTGGAGATCTGCCCCTGAAGGATCAGATCTGTGAACACGAGTCCCTTGTAGCCAGAACCCGCGTAGTGGATCCCGAGTTCAGGAAAATCCGTTCGGCTCTGGTCTATCACAGCGATGGCCTTATTGATGACGCGGGAGTTGTCCCCTTTCAGTTGCACCTGCAAATTGGCGCGTTTATAGTCATAATCCACCACACGGTCCAGGTTCTCCGGATCACCGGACATGGAGTAGAGCAACAGATACTGGGCGATCAGATCGCTGCTATCAGGGATCCCATCGTATTCTTCCCGATCTTCGTTCATGACCTTGTGCATGCGGCGCAAGTAGTCACTTAGCGCAAAGGTGTTGCCCACCTCATCCATCGACTCAAGCTGCCTCTGCAAAGCAACGACCCGTTCCCAGACGTCGGGCTGTTTGAAGATGCCTTTCTCTCCTTTGAAGATGACGTTCAGGGTCGATGTCCCTCCGAAGTGCTCATTGATGAATCTATCGGCCTGTACGATCTCGCTGTCTTTGCTGAACTTATCGAGAAAACTTGAATCTATCCAGATTTTCGTGGTTCCACCGACCGCAGCCAGTGTGACCAGCACGGTGATGAAAATAACCACACGTCTGCCCGCGATGATTTTATCCGCCAAAAAATGAAAAACGCCTCTTGCTTCTTCCTGTTCTTCCTTTCCTTGCCTCGTTTTTGGCAAGCCGAACAGCAAGAGCGCGGCAGGTAGGAAAACGAGAGAGAAGACCATCGCCATCATCACGCCAAATGCTGTGAACAGTCCAAAATACTTGATCGGATACACCTGTGAAGTGAGCAGTGAAATGAAGCCGAGAGTCGTTGTCACCGAGGTCATCACCACCGGCAGCCACATCTCCTGAAGCATGTTTGTGATCGCTTCGTCCCTGGACGCGTTGGGATGTTGACGCCGGAACAGTGTCAAGTGGCTGAACAGATGAATCCCGTCAGCGACACCGATCGCGATCAACATCACGGGGATCATCGTGCTCACGGAGTAGACCGGGATACGCAGTGCCGCCATCAGCCCGAATGACCACAGGGTACTGAGCATGACGATGGCCAGGGTGATCCCCGTGGCTCTGATGCTCCGCAGCGACAGGAGCAACACCAGGATGATCACTAGAGACACAATCGGCACCATCCGTTTCATATCCGCCGGCCCCAGTGACGCCAGAGTTCCTTCGACGATAGGGCGTCCTGCGACGTAGATAGTCTCCGGTCCCTGAAATTCATCGCGCAGATCCAGAATCTGCTGGTAGAGTTCCTGGGAGAACGCATCGCCCTCAAGTTCGGCGATGATCATCGTGACGGTCTCATCCGTGGAGACGAGGCGTCCGAAGATCATCTCATTGTTGCGCACGGCCTCACGCAATGCTGCCAGTTTCTCGGGTGTTTTGGGCACTCGCTTGAAGAACCGCCGCACTTCCAATCCATCCTCGCTGCCGATGATGTTGTCGGCGGAGGAAAGGCTGATCACATCGTCCTTGTTGATGTTCTGTAATCGCTGCAACCGCTTCGTCAGAGCAACGACTTTCTCAAGAGTGCCCTGCTCGTAGATGCCATTCTTGTTTTCAATCGCAATGACCACCGCATCTTTGATGCCGAACCACTCTTCCGCCTGGTCGCTGTAGACGAAGGCGGGATGCTCTTTGGGCATATAGTCATCCAGATTGGTCTCCATCCGCGCATGCTGACGCATCTGGACGACAAACAGCATGCTGATGACGAGGATGGCGATCATAACCCACCAGGGGTGCTCGATCAGCTTTTTGAGGAAAGGAACCATCGTGTGATTGACCTCACTTTCTTACAACAAAAATGATATGCAAACCTGAGTTAGTTTACGCTTACTAACACCGTGGGCTAAAAAAAGGGGAGCTAACTCAAGCTCTCTGAAAAAATGCGCCACAAGGCATCCGCCTTTTGGCTGATTGGAAAATTGAATTGACTGAGTGACCAAAGTAAAGCTACCGATTGCACAAG
>JAJRTO010000533.1 GCA_024278235.1 Candidatus Poribacteria bacterium | reverse complement strand
CAGTTTAAGATTGCACCAACGCAGGGAGATCTCAAATCCCCCCTAACCCCCCTTTTTCAAAGGGGGGAACCGCTTCCCCCTTTCGTAAAGGGGGATTGAGGGGGATTTCTCAAAGCGGCAATTTTAAACTGTGTTTGGTATCAGTAGATCGCAATTTGGTGAACCAAACGACCATCAAGAGTGCCTGTGTATCTGGACCGCCGCGTTCGCACAGGTTGCCGTTCTTAGAAATTCCCCAGGGGTTCTTCGTTTGGCCGTTCTGAAGTATCTTGACAGCCAGTTTGTCTTCACAGCGGCAGTGAGACCGCTTTCCCTTCAGATGCAGACTGGTAGATCGCAAGGATGATCTCGACGGCCTTGCGCCCCTCGTGGCCATCCACCAGTGGTGTTCTTCCTTCTTCCAGAGCATCAAGAAAATCCACGAACTGACGACGATGATTTTCATGGCTGATCGCGCGTGGGTCCGATGCCCCTCCACCGGAGGATTGGGTGCCCGAAAGCTGTTCGCGGAGTGCCGCATCCTCTGGTTTCTCCTCCTGGAATTCCCAGCAGAGCATATCCTCATCTTCCATGATCGCAGTTCCCTGGTCGCCGGAGATCTCGATCTTCTTACGCATCCCCGGATAAGCTGCCGTCGTACCCTCGATCACCCCCAGAGCGCCATTGGCAAATCGAAGTGCCGCCACAGCCACATCTTCCACCTCAATCCTCTCATGAGCCAGGGTGTCGGCAAACGCCTGGACTGTAGAGACAGGACCCATGAACCACTGGAGTAAATCGATGGCGTGAATGGACTGATTCATCAGCGCGCCGCCACCATCCATTTTCCAGGTGCCTCGCCACCCACCACTATCGTAGTATTCCTGGGAGCGATACCACTTGACGTAGGCATCCCCAAGAGACAGTTTTCCGAAGCGATTTGCGCCGATAGCTTGTTTGATGGCTTGGCTCGCCTCGCTGAAGCGGGAGGGGAAGATCGCACCGAGGGCGACCCCTGCCTCCTCGCACGCCTGGATGATCGCATCGCACCGCTCCAGGGTGACTTCAAGCGGCTTCTCGACGATCACATGTTTCCCGGCTCTTGCTGCTGCAACCCCTGGTTCTTGATGGATCCCGCTTGGCGTACAGATGGTCACGATGTCCACATCGTCCCGCTGGACCATCTCGTTATAGTCCGTATACCAGGGAACCTGGGCGGCCTCTCCGACACGCTGCGCGCTTGCTTCAATCACATCTGAGACAGCAGCCAATCTGGCATTCTCTATTTCAGCAATGGCTGCTCGGTGAAATTCAGAGATCATGCCACAACCCACAATGGCGAATCCGTACGTTTTCATAACGCCTCCTTCACTGTTTCTTCCTTCAGAGATCAAAGACAACTTCCCCTCAGAGCTTGAAAATTCGCCTGGGGTTATCGATCAACAGGTGCTGTGCGATGTCGATGGCATCCTCGATGTCGAATCTCGCCATCCAACGGCTCTTCTGGCTCTGTATCACTCGCTCAGTGAGTACGCTCGCGAGCACCTCCTTGTACATGGTAAATTTGGGTAAGACAAACTCCAGCTTATAGGCATCACTGTAGTAGCCAAGCCCCTTGTTCTTTGGAAACGCTCCGATACGTGCAGCGAGCGCGGGAGCAATATCCTCGGGAATGTTGGCGTACCACCAGTGCCCTGATGGATAGACATTGTGGACCAACCATCCGTAAGTACGCAACTCCTGCTCTTGCGTTATCGGTAAGATAGATACTGGGAAATCCACGTCCGGGTAGGCACTGAACAGATAGGCGTAATCTTCCATCGTGCTCGTTGGTGTGAACAGATCCTGCCCCTGGTAGACACCATGTGGATACAGTCCACGTCGTACGCCGATCATGAGTTGGAAGGGGATATTGTGCTCCCGACAACCGTCAGCAATGCAGTTCATAACATATGCCTGGAGCAGGGCCAACTCTTCACCGTCGGCTCTCCCATCGAGGGCTTTGGTGAACGCTGCGGATGCAATGCTTTCGGGGACATCCCGCGTGACGAAATTGGGGGGCATCGAGATTGCCGCTGAAATCGCCTGATGGTCCATGAAACGTCGGAAGATAGCAGTCAGTGCATCGTGGAAATCCTGCAATGTATCCATTTCGATGCCCGTCGTCCGTGCGATAGCCTCCGCGGTCTCAGGCAAATGTAGCTTGAATACCAGATCATCGGTGCGCAGACAGGGCAGGTAAACAGAAGGATCAAAACCGTCGAGTCTTTCAAAGAAGTTGTTCGTGAGGGAAATGCACTGGAGGTTGGAGAGTTCACACACCCGTTGCTCATGGCCCACGGGATCTCTACCAGCCTCTGCGACAGCATCATAAAGCTCGGCGGCATTCTCTGGCGTGAGTCGATCATGCTGAAACCCGAAGAACACCTTTGCCAGGTGGATCAGCCAACTGTATTGAGCCGATTGATCCACATGGTGCAGCTTTGACACGACTCGCTCAACGATAAGTTCAGGTTCCATATCGACAGCGATCCAGTTCTCCTCATAGACCGCTGAATTAGCCAGTTCTGTGTAGTAATGATATCCAAGTAATTCAGCAAGGTTTGTGGACGCTGGATGAAATGCATCAATATGCGAGTGAATACAGATAATGGGCATCTGTAGGATGGCATCCGAGATCTGCTCGTGGATTTTCTGCTGGTCGCTCAGCGTCATTATGGTGATTCCTTTCCGTTGTCAAGTAAGTGCCATATTATTGCATACTGTCCTGGGTTTGTAAATGCTAAACCCTTGATTCGATCACCTTATCGATGCTATACTGCTAAAGACAGTGTATCTGGATCTCTATCTGGCTGTGGAGGAATAGCAAGATTTCTATGGAATGGACAGCAAATACGGTTTGCGATTATATTGCACAGACGCAATTGTTGGGAAACAATAAGTTGGTTGCAGAGGAAATCGGCGATGGAAACCTGAATCTGGTGTTTCGCATTTTTGTAGAGGATCATCCAACCCAATCGCTGATCCTGAAACAAGCCCCTCCTTACATCAAAATACTGGGGCCTGAGTATCCACTCACGCAGCGACGACTCGCTATCGAAGCACGAGCACTGGAACTCTATCACCAACTGGTTCCAGGAAGTGTACCTGAATTGCTTTTATACGATGAAGAGGAATCTCTGATTCTGATGGCGGATCTCCAGGGATTCCGGATTCTCCGGACCGTTTTGATCGATGGCGAGATACGCTCTCCGGTTGCGGCATCCGTGGGTGCTTTCATGGGGAACGTGCACCGGGCAACCCATGTGCGAAATATCTCTACTCAGGAGCTGGAACGCTATCAGTCCGATTTTTACAATCCTGATATGCATGCTATCACCGCTGACTATGTGTTTACCAAACCGTTTCAGGAAGATCCCACGAACTGGCACACCCCCGGTCTGGAGCCCATCGTCGCCGATGTTCGAGCGGATAGCCGACTTCTCGGTGCAATTCGTGAACTTCGTGAGCGATTTCTGAACGCACAGGAGGGCGTCGTGCACGGCGACCTGCACACGGGAAGCGTTATGGTGCAAGGCGACGAGGCGCGTGTGATCGATGCCGAGTTTGCGTTCTTTGGGCCGATTGCGTTCGATGTCGGTGCATTTATCGCGAATTATCTACTTGCCTGGTATGCACATCCACCAGCGGATCGACCGATACTTATGAAGTGCATTGAACAGTGTTGGGAGACCTACTCTGAGTATTTTGGTGTCAAATCCCTGTTGAAATCCGTCTGGAGGGAATCGATCCAGTTTGCGGGTGTCAAGATGCTCCGCCGCATTCTGGGGGCAGCGCATGTTCAGGACATTGAATCCATTCAGGATGTTGAACAGAGGTGCGCTGTGGAGAAGCAAGCCATCACATGTGGCCGTGCCTTGATCATGGATCCGCCTTCCTCACAAGAACTTGCACGTGTTGTCAAAGATGCATAAGCTGCATAGGTATTGGGCGGGCATATGCCTGGCTTTGATCCTCCTCACCTCATCATGGCTCAAGCTCAACCATCTGGGACACCGTGCCATCACCTATTGGGATGAGAGCTTTCATGCTCTGACCGCCCGTAATCTGCTCAAGCATCCTCTGAAGTTCACACTCATCGATCAACCGTGGTTGCCTTACGATTACAAGAGCTGGTCCTCGAATCATATCTGGCTGCACAAGCCACCGTTGTCCATGTGGGGAATCGCTCTCTCGTATGCTCTGCTTGGCGTGAATGCCTTCGCGCTTCGGTTCCCATCTGTCTTGCTCAGCGGAGGCGCGGTCATATTCACCTATCTGATCGGGAGAGAGCTGTTCGACAAACGGATCGGACTCATCGCCGCGTTTTGGCAAGCGTTCAATGCATGCAGTTTTCGATTGATCCACGGATATCTGTTTTCGGATCACGTGGATATCGCGCTCCTTTTCTGGGTAGAAGCCTCCTGCTACTTGTTGGTACGCGCTCTGCTGAGCGGCTCCTCTCGTACCCATATATCATGCGGCGTTGCTCAAGGATTGGCTTACCTGTCCAAGAGCTACCTGGGCCTGCTGGCCTTCGGAATATCTCTCGCCATGTGGCTGCTTGCTCGCCTGCGGAGGTTTCCTGAGCAGAAGCACCCTGTCACCTTCCGCCATCTATTGATACAGTTCGCCGCTATCCTGGTCACCATTGCTCCCTGGAGCATTTACGCGCTCATAAAATACCCGAAGGAGTTTATCCACGAGAACTGGTATGTTCTGGCCCATCTCAATGCCGATATTGAGAGTTGGGGAGCAACATGGGATCGGCCACTCTTCGATTACATGGTGCAGATAGTGCCCGTGATTTACACGGCAGTTCTTGCTTCTACCGTGCTATTGATCTATCGCGTCATTCGATATCGGACCTGGCAAGAGGCTTTCATCGTGCTCTGGAGTATCGGTGTCATTGTCCCTCATAGTGTGGCAACAACCAAGACCCCCTCTGCCACACTGATCGTGATGCCTGCCCTGGTTCTCGCGCTGTCAGTTGTCATCGGGCGGGGTTTGTCCAACATACGCTATGCCTCGTTCTGGGCAGCGATGGGTCTTGTGCTTCCGACCTTCCCGGGAGGGCGAAGCAATGTGGCCGGACGCGATGATTTTGATGCCATCGAGGCGATTGCCCCCTATCTGATGGCCAATCTGTGGATCGTATGGCGTGTCATTGGCATCCTCGGCTTCGGCATGATGATCTGGTTCGGCATGCGATTGCTAACGAGACGATACCGTCCCAGGCTATGTCACTCTGCGATTGTCCTCCTGGCCATCGCATTGACCGTTGTGCCGGCAGTGCGTTCGGTGCAGGAAGCAAAGCGTGTCACGGACATCAACGCAGATGATCCGACTTACCTGCATCTGGGGCAGGCGATTCAGCGGGACTTCGCAGAGAACGCTTGCTTTTTCCTGGATGGCGAGCCCATCGGCATACATCAACGGCTGATGTTCTGGGCGGATCGCACGGTTTACATGGTGGGGAACCGTGATCTGAAGGCGAATGCCGCAACGGTGAAGGCAAACGGTGGTGTTCCCTATTTGATCAGCCGTGATGAAAGTGAGTGGCCCCTGGTGGCTGATTACACCGTAGAGACAGGATACCGCATCTATGCACTGACCGAATCACAGCACAGCCGCCCGCCATCACAGAAATAGCATCGTTCCTGTTGGAACGTTTTCACGTGAAACTTGCTTCGGAATGCACGTCAATCATCCAGTCCCAACACGCGGCGTGCGTTTCCTCTTGCAATGGCAGCATGCACTTCAGATGTCACGTCGAGCGTGGCAATCCATTCCACCTGTGGAAGCGGTTGATTGTGTCCCATGTAGTCAGTGGCCCACAAGAGCTTGTGCCAGTGACGGACAACGAACTCCTGTGTGAATTCAGGGTCGCGCGTAAGTGCATTGTAACCTGAGCCAGCGGAGATGTCAGCGTAGAGGTTGTCATACTCACCAAGTAAGCGGTCAATAGCACCGCCAGGAGTAATGGGCCCCTTTGGATAGCCGGCCTTGCCATCGTCATCGCCGGAGATAGCGGCCCAGAAACCGGGGCCATGACCGCAGAATTTCGCGTTCGGGAATTCTTTCAGGCAGGTCTCCAGGCGTGGCAGGCCAACCTCATCATAGCAATAGTGTGCGTTGATCTCGAATACCAACGGGAGTCCATACTCATCACATTTTCCATAGATAATCTTGTTGCGCACATCGTCGAAGGCCAGACTGTTGATATGCTCACCGAATCCTCTGCAGCCATAGTGTTTGACAAACACATCGATTTGCTCTGCGAAACGCGGCTGCCGAGGATCGATGCACAGAAAGGCGATGAGACGTTCCGGATACATGTCACGTGCTTCGATAGCTTGCTCCGTCAGGAAGTAACCGGATGCCCCCTCGGGACTTTCAAGGGGTAAGAGCACGCTTAACTCAATGCCTTCACGATTCATGCGCTCGATCAGTTGGTGTGTTGAGAGTCCTATCTGGTGGGGATAGTTTTGGCGATGCAGATTGCCAAGATGAACGTGGAAGTCAATCAACGAAGTCCTTCCTTTCCAGGGCTTCACTCGCCCGATGATCTGTCTACTTGTCCGTCATACCCAACCACGAAGTGCTACCGGTATTGCTCAAGATTCCCTCTGTAGGTCAACCCCAGTATCTCACAGGAACGCTCCACATTGCACGTCTTGGCCGCTTCCGGTGTCCCCACAATGTGAAACACATCGAAGTCAACCGTCTCAGACTCTACTGCCAGGCGACACGCCTCCGCCAGGTCGTGCCGGCACACCCAACCATTGCGAGTGCGGACACCATCGGATCCCAGATTCTCCCTGTATCGTCCGATCCCCAGGCGGCTATCCACGATATAGTCCGGGCGTAGCACGACAACGGACAGACCATAGGCTTCATGAAACTGCCGACACATCTCTTCCTGGAGACGCTTACAGACGGCATACAAGCTACCATCAGGTCTCCGGACATCCGCCGTGAAGAATACTCCTCCAGGGTGGACTGTCTGACAGGAACCGATATGCACCACCCGTTGGATGCCATGTTGCCGAGCGGATTCCAGCACATTCCACAGCCCCTTCAGGTTGATGAGGAACGGTTTCTCATCCTCCACCCCATAAGCGCCTGGCGATTGAGAGGCATACACGGCAAGATGGATCACCGCATCCATCCCCTGTATGGCTTGGTGCACTGTGCTGAAGTCCACGATATCGCCATGGATAATCTCTCCACCGTGCCACTCCCCGTCAATATCCTCCCATGCTTTCCAGGCGGCTTCGTCCTGGTCGAAAGCCCGGGCTTGATGGTAACCCGTGAGATTGGCCAGCACAGCCCGGCCCGTCCAGCCGGCCGCACCGAATACAGCAACTTTCATCATGTCTCCTTACGCACTATCTCCATTCCAATGCTCATGCTTCATCCACAAGTAATCGTGGTGTGGGATTCCTGACCCAACCTGCTGGTCGTCTTCCCTTGCCTGCCCGACCCACATCCCCCAGGTCATCTCTGGCTTTTTCCGCGAGTTGAAGGAGCTTCTGGACCACCTCCGGATGTTCTTTTGAAACATCGGTGGTTTCTCTGACATCCTTACGAAGATCACATAGCTTGAGAGGTCTGGAATCCTGGTTCCCCCTGGCAAGGGTGAGCGCGTTCTCCAGTGGTAAATGGAGTTTCCAGTGTTCGGAACGCACCGCTTGCAGTTGCTCCATCTGATAGTAGTAGAACGCTTCGTAGGGAGATGATGTGCCTTCCTTACAGGTTAGCAGTTCCCAGATGTCCTGACCGTCAATCTCGCGGTCTTTGGGTAGCTTCGCCCCTGCCAGCTTGGCAAACGTCGGCAGTAGGTCCATGGTCGTGCATAGTTCGTCACAGGTGACTCCTTCGGGGATATGCCCCGGCCACCATGCGACACATGGCATTCGCATGCCGCCTTCCTGCGTGCCGTAACCCCATCCCGCCAACGGGGCGTTACTGCCTCCATGCCCCTTTACCGCACCATTGTCTGAACTGAAGATGACCAGCGTCTGATGCGCGATCCCCGCTTCTGTCAGTGCCGCCAGAATCTGCCCGGTGGACCAGTCGAGTTCTTCGATGGAATCACCATACAGACCGTTGGCGGACCTCCCCCGGAATTCCTCGCCTACCTGAGGAACGCGCTCACTGCCTGGGGGGGTATGCGCCAGGTAGAGAAAGAACGGCTGATGGCGGTTCTCGGTGATGAACGCGATGGCTTGCTGCGTGTATCGCTTAGTGATGGTGCACAGATCCACGGGAGCCTCAATCACTTCTTCATCTCGCATGAGTGGGAGCGGTGGCCAGTTGGGGTTACGGGCAGGAATCATGTCTTCGCTGTACGGAATGCCATAGTAACTATCAAAGCCGTGGCGAGTAGGCAAGAATTCGATCTGGTCGCCAAGATGCCATTTGCCGATACAGGTTGTCGTATAGCCCTGGGCTTGAAGGAGTTCCGCCATTGTGATTTCGTTTGGATTCAACCCTTTCGTAGAGATGGGCCTGAGAACTGCACCTCCCGTATCGCTCACGTGCATATCCACTCTCTGAGCATAGCAACCGGTCATCAGGCTTGCTCGAGATGGCGTGCATACCCCGCTGGTCACGTAGAAACTTGTCAACCGCACTCCCTGCGCTGCCATGCGGTCCAGATTGGGCGTCCGATGTATCTCGGAGCCGAAACAACCGATGTCCCCATATCCCATATTGTCACACAAGATCACAACGAAATTGGGTTTTGTCGCCTGTTGCATGGATTCTCTCGTTTCGAGCGATACAATCGTCTCTTTTGTCGGATAGAACATGTTGGTTCTCTTTTTGGACCTTGCCCCTACCGCTG
>JAJRTO010000532.1 GCA_024278235.1 Candidatus Poribacteria bacterium | reverse complement strand
CAACCAGGGCATGAAGAAGCAGATGAGCATTACCAGGGCACCGGCAGGTGTCAGATAACGGGCAAGACAGCACATAGGTCAGGCAAACCGTTCTTCGATCACGATTTCGTCATCGATCCTCTGAATTGGTCTACCAACAGGCGATTGGTTTACAATGATCGGATCCATCCCTCTGGCATGACATGAGGATGTAAAAAAGAGCGGGCACAGGGAAGATGATCTTGATTGTACCACAAGATAGTCCCCCTGTTAAGAGCTTGTTTGAAAATTAGGCATAAGCAGCGATGCGCTTCAGCATGATCCTGATGGAAGCGAGATAAATCATGCCTTCACTGCACTCGATGAGTCGTTCATAATCCTTACTCTTCAGTAGCTAACGTTTTTTCAAATCCCTTCAACGACGACAGGAAGACGGGAAGGCAGGAAGGCGGGAAGGCGGGAAGACGGGCCAATTCCCGTTTTCTCACTTTCCCACTTTCTCACTTTCTCGTTCTCTCGTCTTCCTGCTTTCTGTGATTTCGGTACCTGTTTACAAAAGTGTTACCTACTGAAGGACAAACTCTTGCGTTGTCAAGCAATGTCCAAACAAGCTCTAAACCTACCCCCAAGGGAGAAGACTCATTTCGAGCTTGACATCTCTACGTCATTGACGTACAATTCTGCAAACCATGTCTTGAGTGTGCAATGCAATTCGAATGGGACGAACGCAAGAACCAAACCAATATCCGAAAACACGGCATTGACTTCAACGATGCTATCAATATCTTCCTTGATCCGTACCGCATGGAGCGAGTGGATGACGGTGAACACTATGGTGAGACTCGTTTTCAGGCACTCAGCATGGCCAAAGGTCGTGTGCTGGTTGTGATTTACACCTATCGAAACGACCATATACGGATGATATCCGCACGTAAGGCAAACCGACATGAAAGAAGAACATATCACGAAGGTTACTTTGGACCCTGAGAATCCCCCGAAAGGGCAAACCGATTGGGAGCACGTTGATGCACTCACGGAGGAGGAAACCAACGAAGCGGCGTCGTCGGACCCAGAGAATCCTCCGTTGACGGAAGCGCAGTTAAAACAGTTCCGTCGTGTTCCGGATGTGAAGTCCATACGAGAGCACCTCCAGCTTTCCCAGCAGCAGTTTGCGAAGACCTATCGTCTCTCACTTCGGACGTTGCAGGAATGGGAGCAAGGGCGCCGAGGTCTTGACACGACAGCCGTAGCCTACTTAACCGTGATCGCCAATGCTCCTGACGCCGTGAGACGTGCGCTTGTCCAGAGGTCATAGCAAACACATCATAGCACCGATATGATGCTATGTGCTGAGGTGTGTTTTTCCACCAGATTCGACCGGGTGTCTAATATTGAAAAGCCGGTGGGGAATGCCATCGCTCCTACCACCCAGGAAAGTACCAGAGTGATCCTTTGATGGGACCAATGCGGCGGCGTTTTTCTGAAAAGAGACGCTTGAACTCGGGATGCTCGCGGAGGTCGCCCCAGCGTGCATCCTTCTCCCAGACTTTGGCATGCGCAAGCGGCGGGTTGTACCACGTCCGAAGGGCCTGCTCCAGGGCACTGAAGGCCGTCTCCAGGTCTCCGGCTGCGCCCGCTTCCCGGGCGATGTGGTAGCGACCACCATATTCCAGGGCGGGATCGTCCGGGCTTTTCTTGGCCAGTTCCGCCATAAGCTCGGGTGGTGAGGGCATGCCCCGGTGGATCGCAATGTCGTTTAACCAACTCCAACTGCTTTCGGCGCCGTCCGCGATTGCCTCTCTCGCGACGCGCTCTGCCGTTTCGAGGTCACCGTCGCCGATGTAACAGGACACCGGGAACCGGCGACCAATCCAGCATTCGTAGTCCGGCTCAACGGAGTTCGTCTCTGGCGCGCTCTTGAGGAGATCCCAGGTCGCCCTTGCTACACGGCCCATGGTGTCGTAGTTCCCCATCTTGCGATACTCTCTCGCCAGCGGACAACGGTCTCGCCAGATTTTGCTCGCCCTGTTGTGGCGAACCCACTCGAGCCAGTCCGACAGCACGGTGGCTTCATCGTCGAACCAGGCACGCAGGCAGAACGCCGTGATGTGGGTTGCTGAGTCCATTCCGCTTTCAGGCCTCAACGCTTGCCAACATGTGCGCGCGATTCGCTCCGATTCGTCACCGAAGCGAACCCTGTGGAACAGGCTTGGCCAGATGGCATGGAAGGATGGGAGTTGAAGACTGCCAAAGGTTTCCCAGGCAGAGCGAACCACTCGCTGCGCAGCCTCAACCTGGTCTGCGGCGGATAGGCAGTCCACCAGTGCTTCGCAAGGCACGGAGGAATGGCCTTGCAGTTCTTCGTCGTTTGCCGATGCCGCGCTCTCCAGGAGTTGGCTCCACGTTTCCTCCGCACTTGTGTAGTCGCCGACGCAGCCCTGCGCCCAGGCCAGCATGCCGAGACGCGCCATGTTGGCGCCGTACTTGGCAATCCACTCAGCGATGAACTCGCAAGCTTCCGTCATGGCCGGAATAGCGAGAAGCGTGCGGGCGAATTCCTGGAGAACAGACTCATCCGCTTCTCCCGACGCCAGAATTGTCCTCGCGTGTTCGGAGATCTCAGGCAAGAGTTCCCAGCGTGCTTCATTGTAGACCCCGCCCCACATCAAGGCACGGTTCAGTTCCCTGAGGGCACCAGGATGGTCCGGTTCCTCCTTCAATCCCTCCCGCAGGATCCTCTCGGCTTCCTTCAATTCCCCCTGCCCGATGAGTTCCTTCGCCCGGGCTACGATCTTCTGAATCGTCTCCTTCGCGAAGCCGTCGTCGGGCGCGCTCTTCTTCAGCGTTTCTTCCACCATGTCCATCATCCTTTCTCGCAGTTTGCCGCGGGCTGAGTGGAGGCGGCTCTTGACGGTCTTGGCCGGCACGTCGAGAAACTCGCCCACTTCAGCTTGAGAGTATCCGTTGATGTAGAAGAGAGAGACGACCGTGCGCTCGTGCTCGGGTAACGAGTTGATCGCTTCGAGAACGCGCTGGCGAAGTTCGTTTCGTTCGGCAGCTTGCAGTGGGCTGGGCTCCTCTGAAGCGATGTCTGGCCCGGCCAGCAGCGGAACCGTGCGCACACGCTTGCCGCGTGTCTGCCGATCGCAATATTTGAACACGAGCTTGCGCAACCAGGCAGGGAACGCCTGCGGTTCGCGGAGCAACGACAGATCGCGGTAGGCTTGGACGAACGCTTCCTGTGCAGCGTCTTCCGCGTGCCCGAAGTCCCTCAGGACCGAGAAGGCGTAGCCGACCGCCATGTCCTGGAACTCGCGTACAATCGCGCCAAAGGCGGCCACGTTGCCCGTTTGCGCTGGTCGGATCAGATGTCGCCATTCACTCACGGTGTTCTCCTTGTCACATCAACTGGCCTCCAATAGGCCGTCACTAACCAAGCCCCAATTCGGGAGAGAAAGGTTGGTGAAAAAGTGCGATGTGTCACTGATTCGTGGATATGAATGATACAATGAAAGTGTGCCATTTGATCCGGGTCACGATCTTAGAAAAGTGTGTCGGCTGATCGTCGACTGATCCGGTACACTGGTGTCATTAGTACGTCGCATTGGACTGTCCATAACCTTTGACTGATGGTGTACTGGAGAAATGGAGATGATCACCGTGGAACAGAAAGAGCAAATACGCCGTTGGTACTACCTGGAGGAGAAAAGCATCCGTCAGATAGCTCGTGAAACGGGTTGGCAGCGTAGCACCATTCGCAAAGTCCTTGATGATGACTTTGCTCCAGAATATCAGCGGGCTGAATCCAGCGCTGCTCTTGTGTTGGGACCAGTCAAGGCGGGTCTGAGATCCCCCTCTACAATAATATAAGACGGATGACAGGGGCCAGATCCGACAACAAAATACACCTTTTCGATTTGGGAAAGGCACCTTATTTTCTCCGGCAGGTAGACCAGGGATTCCCTACCGGGGTTTGTAAATCAAACTATGGCCCGACACACCAGGTTGTGTCGTTCACCAGTTCCATTTTGCCTGTCGTTGCAGAACGGATCCCGGCATCCAGTATTGCCATCGCCTCCAGGTTAAATCGCATTTCCAATGTCGGATGCAGTGGATCGCCTGTCTCCAGATGATGCAGGAATTCCGTGGCGAGCGTCTCACGACCTTCGGGCAGCGGATCACCCACGATCGTCTGATCCGGTTCTCCCACACCATGTCCACGTGACGTGTAGACGTCAACCGCAGGTACGCGTTTTCCATCTACCATCTTCGCACTGGCGACCAGAGTACCTTGCGTTCCATAGACGATAGGTCCGGTTGGGACACCAACGTGCCATGTCGTCCAGGTTCCCTCCAAAATAGTCAGCGCCTTAGGGAAACGAACCGTGATGATAGCATTGTCATCTGCATCGCCATAGTGACTGGTCAGGTTGGCCTTCAGACCAAAAGCTGCGACGGCAGGTTCACCGATGAACCAGCGCGATAGACATGCCCCATAGCAACAGTAGTCCAGCAATGCCCCACCACCGGGATCCGATTGATGCCACCACTCGGCACCTTTCTCAGCGTCGGTGATCTGCTGTCCGTAGGCGAGCGGCCCCATGGAAGCACCATTACGCCACTTTACCTCCCACACGTCCCCGATAACGCCATCCTCCAGGAGTTCTTTCATCTTGCGAACTGCCGGTGACCAGGTCGTAGGCCAGTTGATCATGAGTTTCACCCCGGCGGCATCCGCAGCGCGTACCATGCGAAGTGCCTCCGACAGACTGGCAGCCATCGGTTTCTCGGTAAGCATATGGCTCCCGGCGGCAGCAATCGCTTCTGCGACCTCACCGTGACGAGCGTTTTCAGGACAGAAGATGATAATATCACATGTTTCTTTCTCCAGCATCTCCCGATAGTCCTCGTAGACTTTGGGGATACCTGTATGCTCCTGGGCGCGCTGAACGTTGGCCTTGCGTGTGGCAGGCTCTTGCGAGATAGAACGCACGGTTGGGATAGTGTCTGCGCAAGCGACCCATTCGACGTTGGGTTGCGCACTGAAACTGTCGATGAGACTGTTGACATGCATATGGGCGAATCCAATCACGCCCAGACGATAGGTTTTCGACATGTTGTTTTTCTCCTTTGGATGGGTTCACTATTACGAGTTTTTCACTTATGGCGGAAGTAGAGCATGCTGCCAGCTTGGTGGCTCGGATGGTTTCGCACCGAAACGAGCAAGCTGCACGCTCTACGGGATTCACTGAAAAACGCGTGTCACTGTCCCCGAATGACTTTGCCGGGGAGGTTTCCGGTGTGCTCACCCTCTGCGATGACCACCTGACCGTTGACAAGGACATATTCGATACCGCTGGGATATCGATGAGGCTGTGCGTAGGTAGCGTTATCTTTTGTATTCTCATCATCGAATACACAGATGTCGGCGTAGTTGCCTTTTTTGATCTGACCTCTCCGCGTCCATCCCATTCTCATCGCTGGCATCGATGTCATCTTGCGGATCATCTCCGGCAGAGCGACGACTTCCCGTTCTCTGACGTATTCCTGAATGGCCCTGGGAAACGTACCGTATCCTCTGGGATGGGGTTTGCCCTCTGCCAGTTTGCCATAAGGTGCTCTTGCGGAACTATCCGAGGCGATCATAACCTGCGGATGCCGCATAATGAGGTCCGTGTCCTCCTGACACATGCTGAAGTGACAGATGCTCACCCGGCCGCCTTCTTCGATCAGAAACTGGCAGACGAAATCGGCCGGCTTCCTATCACGTTTCTTCGAGGCTTCCGCTATTGTGCTGCCATCTGTACAGAGGATGATCTTGCTCCAATAGTCCTCTGTCTCCTTGCTCTTTGCATCCAGCAATGCTTTGATTCTATCACGGATCTTGGGATCTTTCAGACGTTCCACCATCATCTCAGTGCCACCGTCCTTGATCCACGTGGGTAAGAGAAAAGCCAGGCCCGTGCTACCAGCCAGATAAGGGTATCTGTCGGCGGTCACATCGACGCCCCGATTTCGTGCTTCGTCTATCATTTGCAGTGCCCGCGCTGCTTTCCCCCAGTTCTTTTCGCCGCTGGCCTTTAGATGAGCAATTTCGACACCGATTTGCGCTTGCTCACCGATGGTGGCTGCTTCCTGTATCGCATCGAAGAGCGTCTCTCCTTCCCCTCGGATATGAGTCGCATAGATGCCGTTGTGTCCCGCTGCTACTTTCGCCAGTTCAATGATCTCAT
>JAJRTO010000531.1 GCA_024278235.1 Candidatus Poribacteria bacterium | reverse complement strand
ACCCCTGCAATCACAATGGCAGCCACCATACTCCAACTTCCAAGATGCATGCCAGCAACGGCTACCGTGAGCCCTGTAAGAACCAGAAGGCTGAGCCATATCAGAACATAAATCCCATAGCCGATGGGCGCGTGGTGATCTGCGTGGTGCTGCATGACAACTCCTTGCCTCTCAGGTGATCAAGTAAAAAAGTGGAAACAGGAAGATCCAGATGACATCCACCAGATGCCAATACAGACCTGTGTTTTCCAGCGCGGTAAAGTCTTCTCGATGGAATTTCTCCTTAAGGGGAAGATACTTGAAAGTGACCGTGACGCGTTCCACCGTGTCGTCGATCCATTCACTCTGCCAGAGCTTGTTTCCACCTCTATCGTAAAGTGCCATCTGAGCCGTATCGGAATCCTGAAATTGAGACGTCTCTAAAGAAACGGACTTATATGGTTGCTTGAGGATCCGGGTAAGCATGACGATCAAGATAGTCACACCAATCGCGACATGAAGTCCATGTAGCCCCGTCATTGTAAAATAGAGCCCGTAGAACAGGACCTCACCTTGTTGGAGTGTATCAAGCGTTGGAGAATTCGGATAGAGTCCGTGATGAATTTTCGCACTCCACTCGAAGTATTTGTTGACCAGGAAGAACATGCCCAACAGAATGGTCAGAACGAGGAAGAGTACCGCGACTTTCTTATCACCTCTTTGAATGGCTGCGATTGAGAGCACCATCGTCAAACTGCTGGTGAGCAGGATCAAGGTGTTCAGAGTCCCGATGAACGTGTTGAGTTCCGTGGCGGCATAGTGAAAACCCTGTGCATATTTCACACGATAGACCGCATAAAGCAAGAACATCCCCCCAAAGAGAAGCAGCTCGGTGAAGAGAAACAACCACATCCCGATCTTGGCGCCCGTGTAATCTCTATGTTTCTCCGCAATGAGACCTATGGCACGACTCATTTTGCCATCTCTCCTTTGAACTCATAAGCTCCATGGTCGATCTGGGGAATCTCCTCAAAATTTTCAAGAGGAGGTGGACTGGGGACCTTCCACTCAAGGGTAACACCACCCCACGGATTCGCTTCTGCCTTTTCCCCTTTTGTAAGGGCCCGAATCAAGTTGACGGCCAGCAGAATCAACCCGGCGGTCAGAATCCATGAACCGATCGTCGATATGAGCTGCCCCGTATGAAATTCAGGTAGATAGTCATAGTATCGACGAGGCATCCCCTGCCACCCCATGATCATCATGGGAAAATAGAGCACATTGAACCCAATGAACATGAGCAACCATGCCACTTTAGAGACCATGCGATTGTACATTCGTCCAAACATCTTGGGGAACCAGTAATGAAGCGCTGCGAAGAATCCAAAACCCGTTCCACCAAACATCACATAGTGAAAGTGTCCTACGATGAACGATGTATCATGAATATGTACGTCGATGGCGACCGCAGCGTTCATCAGCCCTGTCAGGCCGCCAATGGAAAACAGGAAGATAAAGGAGAGCGTATAGAGGAGCGGCGTCTCAAGCCAGATAGAACCTTTGTACAGAGTTGCCAACCAGTTGAAGACCTTGATAGCACTCGGTATAGCGACCAGGAAGGTGAGAAGCGAAAATACCCAATCGGCGAGGTAGCTCTGCCCACTCACATACATGTGGTGTCCCCACACCAGCGAACCCACGGATGCGATTGCCAGGCTCGACAAGGCGATTGCCTTGTACCCAAAGATCGTCTTTCTGGCGAAGGTTGGGATGATCTCGGTGACGACTCCCATCGCAGGCAATATCATGATGTAGACTGCCGGATGTGAGTAGATCCAGAAGAGGTGTTGATACAGAATCGGATCGCCTCCTTTCGCCGGATCAAAAATCCCAATACCAAAGGCGCGTTCGAAGATGACGAGAAGGAGAGTGATACCAATGATAGGAGTGACGATGATCTGGATCCAACCCGTTGCGTACAAGGCCCAGGGGAAGAGCGGCATACGGAACCAACTCATGCCAGGGGCTCGAAGTCTATGAATAGTCGTAACGAAATTCAGTCCGGTCAGTATCGACGAAAAACCGAGAACGAACGCAGCGAAAACAGTCAGGGAGATGTTGCCAGCCGAGCGAATGCTGTAAGGGGCATAGAATGTCCAGCCCGTGTCCGCTGGGCCGCCACCGGTGAAAAGGGAAAGCACAGCCAGAATAGCCCCCGCCATATAGAGCCACCAGGATAATAGATTCAGCCGTGGAAAGGCCACATCCTTGGCGCCGATCATGAGAGGCAGCAAAAAGTTGCCAAATGCCGCAGGGATCCCGGGGATGATGAACAGAAAGATCATGATGACGCCATGCAGCGTAAAGGCCGCGTTGTACATCTGAGGCTCCATGATGGTCTTTCCAGGTGCTATCAACTCCAGTTTCATGAGGAGTCCCACGAGCACCCCAACGGCGAAGAAGGAAAGGATAGAGGTCAGATACAGGATGCCGATCCGCTTGTGATCGGTCGAGAAGATCCAGGCAAAGATCCCGCTGGACCTCCCCTGCTCATAAAAACTGGCTTCCGCATGTCCGCTCGCCATAACCTCGTTTGCCATTGTCATTAACTCGCTTTCCTACTATGCACTTGCCCTCGAACGACCAGGGTGATAAAGAATATAACCACCAACAGAATGATCACACTTCCAGCGACTTTGGTGACATTCAACACATACGTTCTGCCATCTGGATCATAGCTGAAGCAAAATTTCAAGACGCGGTTTATGGTAGGTCCTACCCGTCCCTCTGAAGCCTCAATCAACGCCATCTTCAGGTCAAAGGGTAGGAATTCAGTGCCGTAAAGGTAGCGTGTGATCTTGCCATCCCCGGCAAGCACAATCAACGTTGATGGATGGACAAAATCCAGGCCCCGTCTTTGGAATCTATATCCCAGGGCATCTGTGAACTTCTTGATGCTATCAAAGTCACCTGTGACGAATCTCCAGGCATCTTCCGGGAATGACTTCTGAAGCATATGTAGATAATTTTGCTTTCTTTGGCGGGATAATTCGGGGGTGTCTGTCTCATCAAAACTGATAGTCAGTACATCATAATCCACTCCCGGTTCGAGCTGCAATTTGCCGATCACATCCACGGCGCCATCCAACAAGAGGGGGCAGATACCTGGACATTTATAACAGTACTTACGCAGTTAGCAACAGGTCGGTAGTCACCTTGCCTCGTAACGGGGTAGGAGCAGGCAGTCCGCCAGTGAGGAGTTCACGCTGCAAACGAACCTTGACCTCACCCAAGGTT
>JAJRTO010000530.1 GCA_024278235.1 Candidatus Poribacteria bacterium | reverse complement strand
GTCACCTTGGCATTAGCGATTGGCTCGTTGGTCTCAGCATCTTTGGCAACCCCGGCAATTTTGCCGGTTGTGGCAGCCCATGAAGCCTGGGAGGTTGCCAATACGAGAGCAAAACAGAACACTACCAATATTCGCGTTGATGTTTGCATTTCTTCCTCCTCAAAAAGATACGCGAATCAACAGATATGCGGACGTTGTTTCACGCGTTTGCTCCTTACATTTACCTCGGATTCTCTGCAATCCACTGTAATCTTGCCTTTGATTCAGCGATCCACTCGGGATCGGCGTTTGTACGGATCACTTTCTGATATGCAGGTGATGCCTTCTGATAGTTGTCAGACTGAAAATAACTGTCTGCGAGTTTGAATTCAGCTTCAGCAGCCAGTCTACTACCGAGGGCATGACTGAGAGCCTTCTCGAATGCAAGAGCGGCCCCAACGTAATCGGTCGTTTTATAGTAGATATCTCCAATGCGGAAGTAAGCAGATGCCACCTGCTCCGCCTGGGGATACGTTTCAATCAACTGCCGATAGGTCTCCAATGCATCGGCGGTTGCTCCCATCCCTTCCTGTGCAAGTCCCGTGTGGTAAACGGCTTTGGCACGGAGCGGACTCTCCTTGAACCTGGCGACAACAGCCTGGAATGCGTCGATGGCTTCCTCATAACGTTGAGTATCGTAGTAGGTGATCCCTTTCTCCAGCATCGCATCATCATGCCAACCACTCTGAGGATAATTTTGTATCAGCTCATCGAAGGCTTCCATCGCCTCGGCGAACTTTTTCTGGCGACTCCACGATAGTCCTACAGAGAAATAGGCATCATCAACAAGATTTGTCTGTGAGTAATCGATGATTACTTTCTGGTAAGCCGCGATCGCCTCAGGGTATTCTTCACGGGAAAAGTAGTAGTCACCGATCCGATATTGTACTTCTGACGCCAGCTTGTCAGCCGGATAAGTCTTCACGAACAGTTCACCCGCTTTGATGGCTCCCGGAATATCATGCTTCTCATGATATGCAAGTCCCAGAGCATATAACGCGTCTCGTGCATAGACAGTTCCACGATAATTCGCGATAGCCTTTTCATAAGCAGAGATAGCGGGATCATAGTTCTCCAATCGATGATATGCGATCCCCACTGTGTATTGAGCTTTTGCGGCGTCCGCAGCCCGCGGATAGTTCCGAATGCCCATCCCCAGTTCCTGTATAGCCTCCTGGTAATTCCCCAGAGCGAAATAAACGTATCCCAGACGATATTGGGCATCTAACTTCAACTTTGCATCGTTACCAGCCAGGACCCGTCTGAATGCTTTGGGGGCTACTTCATAACGTTCAGCTTCTTGAGCAGCCACACCGAGGTGATACCAGCCCTGTACGGCGAGTGGACTGTCAGGATACCGTTCGGTAGCAACCATATAGGCTTCGATGGCTTTGTCGAATTCCTGTAATCCATACCAACTGTCCCCAATATGGTATTGAGCATCCACCCTGTAGGCACTTTCAGGATAATTCTCGATCACATGCTGATACTCAGAAGCAGCTTCCTCGTATTTCTGTTGAGCGTATCGAATTTCAGCCATCTGGTACTGAGCTTCGGGATAAAGCGATTTCGCATCTCCGATCCCCAGGACTTTTTCAAAAGAGGCGTACGCTGTATCCCAATCTTTGAGTCCCATCTGCGACCAGGCGATCCAGAATTGGATCTCGCCAACTCGTTCACTTGACGGGAGCCGTTTCAATAGTTGCTGATAAGCCTGGATAGCTTCCTCATAACGTCGCTGAGTATAGTAAGTATTGCCCAGGCCGATGAACGAAGATTCCACCAGACTCTCTTTCTGAGTTGCTCGAATCACCTGTTGGAACGCTGCAACAGCAGCCTCATACTGTCCATCTTCAAACTGAGCGCGAGCCAAGTGGTAACGCACCTCATTGATGAGTTCATGTTTCGGGAACTGCCGGAGAAACGTTTGATACTCCTGGATAGCCTCCGCATATTGCCCACGTCTTTCAAGAGATTGCCCTACCCGGAAAAACGCGGTTGCAGCATCCGCACTCTGTGGGCCGACAAGCGCGGCCTGACGGTAGGCGGCATCCGCTTTTTCGTCTTGTTGGAGAGCCTCATAAGCCGTTCCAAGACGGTAAAACGCATTGGATTTGAGTTCGTCCGGAGCACCTGCACTGGCCGTAACGGCATCAAACGCCCGAACAGCGTCCTGGAACTGCTGGAGGTTGAAAAAAGATTCGCCCAACCAGAAATTCACGGAGGCGTTCTCAGCCGGTGTGAGAGATTCATCGGCGTTCTTGGCAAGCCACTGGAAGGCTTCTGCCGCTTGGCGATAGCGTTGTTGCAGGTACTCACTTTCACCCACGCGGTAGTATGCTTTGGTGATCAAGCTCGGTTCCAATCGCGGATCTGCGATCACCTGCGATAAAACAGCCGTCGCATCCGCAAAACGTTTTTCGGCGAAATGGGCCATCCCCGTCCAAAACCGGGCTTCGGCAATCTGTGAGAATTCAGAATACTGGTTTTCCAGATTCGCATAGTACTTGATGGCGGTGGGGAAATCCCGTTGAGCATAGGCGATATGCCCAAGTGTGAGCAGAGCAGGTGCTGCCAATTCCTGTTTGACTGTACTTGCGACAACCGCAGCCAGATGTTTCTGAGCGGTCTCGTAGTCTTGACGGGCATAGGCTCTCATACCGAGCCGCTGATGCACCTGTGGTGTCAAGGAACTATCAGGAAAATCCTCCAGGAACCGTTCATAGGTAGACATCGCTTCTGTTTCCTGACCCATATCCTGCAATCCCTGAGCAAGTGCAAAGACAAAGGTATCCGAAACAAACTGTGTGTCTTGCATCACCGACTTTTGATAGTGGATTCTGGCTGCATCATATTGTTTGAGTTTAAGCTCTGACCAGGCCATATGCGATAAAGCCTGTGGAATATGAGTATCTTCTTCAGGAGCCAACTGGAGAAAGCTATCGAAATTTTGGATGGCTCCTTGATACTCGCCCAGATTGAAATAGGCTTCGCCACGCCAATAGATGACATCAGACCACAAAGAGGTGTCAACGTCAGCCTGATTGACCGTCTGAAAGTGAACCAGGGTTTCTGAGTATTGCTTCAGTTGGTAATAAGCTTCCCCGAGCTTCGCATGAGCATAGGTACGCAAAGGACTCTGTGGAAAGCTCTCGAGCAAACTATTGAGCGATTGTATCGCTTGACGATAGTCACCAAGCTCAAACTGAGCACATCCCAGAGAGTAGTAAACATAATCGCTGTTAGGGTAGTCTGGGGACAACTCCAATACCTTTTGGTAGGCTTGCACACTTGCCTGGTAACTACCGGTACTGTAATGTGTCTCTGCTAACCAGTAATAAGCGTCCGGAATGCGGATACTACCCGGAAAATCTGAGATGAGCGTTTCAAGGGCCTGCTGGGCTTCCTTGAAACGATTCAGGCGATAGGAAACATCACCTATACGGTACCATGCATCGTCCTTGAAGCGGCTATCGTTGGCCGTCTGAATAACCGCCTGGTATTTTTGGATAGCCGCTGGATACTTTTGTTGAGCAAGTAGACATTCAGCTTGAAGGAACATGGCAGCATCAGAGAATGAGCTATCTGGATAATCTTTCAGAAGGCTCTCGAACGCCTGATAGGCTTCTGAATACTGTTCAGACTGATAGTAGCTATAGGCATGGACAAATCGCTCTTTACTGAGCACTTCATCGGAAGATTCGGATAAGACAAGCGCGGGGATCAGCCAGAAGATGAGTGGTAAAGCGACAACTCGTACTATCAGCGACTCCCGTGGACACCACCGTTTGAGGTTTGGGGAGGCTATAAGAGGTGGACGATTGATTTGCATCAGCAGAGACAACACCATTCAAAGGATGGAAATTTACCGCAGGATGGCAAATACGTGGATGACAGCGGAAACCTCTTTTTTCATTCAGGCAGTATTATAGAAAAAAAGATGAGGTGTGTCAACTATAAAAGCGAAAGCAAATTTCCATTGACTTCCAAACGACAATATGCTATCATAATTGATGTTTTGAATAGGCAATAATCCTTATGTTCCCCTGTAGCTCAGTTGGTAGAGCGGGTGGCTGTTAACCACCTTGTCGCTGGTTCGAGCCCGGCCGGGGGAGCCAATCGATACCTGAACGAACACCGTTCGTTTGACCGATATGCATCGCCATTCTTGGGAAACCGGGGATGGCGATTTGCATTTCTACCGCTTCCTCCTCCACAACTAGATGAGGCCTGGTCATAATTGATTGAGTGTGCATTTGGCCTTTCAGGTGTTAAGAGGGTGGTCGGCTGGTGTTCCGTTGCGAGCTACCCCCAGTGATGAGGTCTCCATTCATTCCAACCGCGAGCCCCATCTGGTGGCGCACGGTCGTTG
>JAJRTO010000529.1 GCA_024278235.1 Candidatus Poribacteria bacterium | reverse complement strand
TACTACACCGCCACCGGCATCGGGGTGGACAACGGCGGCAACGGTCTGGCCGTGGTGCAGGAGCTTCACACCCTGGACAAGTACAAAGACCTTCAATTGGATGGGAGACTGCGTGGCTATGATTTCGGTGGGATGACGACCCTGGCTGTGCGCGATGGGAAAGAGGTAAGAAAGCGCACCAAGGAGTTCATGACCAGCCTCATCAACGGTGCGCTCCAGCGTCGGCAGATTGTTTTTCCGGCAGAAGATCTGGAATTGGAGGACCAGTTCACCACCCACACCTACACACTGCGTGACGGTCGGGTCGTCTATTCCAAGGGCAATGACCACATCATTGACGCTGTCCGCTGCGCTCTGCTGGCCTGGGAACAGGCCAATCTCGATCAAATCGGGGAGGAGACAGTTTCCCTCCAGCCGGTGCTCACCGATCCGGTGTTCCTGTGATCTTCAGAATTCCCCTTGCTTTTTCTGTTGAAATCAGACATACTGTTACCACTTAGAAATAAATGGAGACATTTTGTCTGGAGTCCAAAATGAAAGAACGACCTGAAGAAATCTTCCGCAGGCACGGTGGTCAGCTTCGAATGAGTGAAGCTATAGAGTGTGGCATCACACGCTACATGCTCTATTCGCTCAGGGACAAAGGCGTCATCGAGCAGGTAAGCAGAGGTATCTATCGGCTGGTGGAACTGCCTCCAATCAGCAATCCCGATCTGGTGACGGTCAGCCTGCGCTTCCCAAACGCCGTCATCTGCCTTGTCTCCGCACTGGCCTATCATGATATCACGACCCAAATTCCACATGTTGTTTTCGTAGCGGTACCAAGGGACTCACGGATGCCTTCACTCGACCATCCTCCCATCCAGGCCCACAGATTCTCGAATGAAGCATACAAGTCCGGCATCGAAGAGCATCTGATTGATGGAGTGTCCGTAAAAGTCTACAACCCCGAGAAAACCCTGGCCGACTGCTTCAAGTTCCGCAACAAAATCGGAATGGACGTGGTCCTGGAAGCACTGAAACTCTATAAGACACGAAAGAAGTTCGACCTCGGTGAACTGCTCAGAAACGCCAGGATCTGCCGGGTCGAAAAGGTGATGCGACCGTACCTGGAGGCGACGTTATGACGTCTCCCAAAAACATGTCCGCGTCCGTCCGACAACGCCTCCTCAATCGCGCCAGGAGTGACCATAGACCATTCAACGAGTTGCTTCAATATTATGCCATGGAGCGATTCCTCTACCGGCTATCCCAATCGGTTCATGCCGACCGATTCATTCTCAAAGGGGCTCTGATGTTGAGAGTCTGGCGTTCGCCGGAACTTCGTCCGACCATGGACATTGATATGTTGGGAAGAACGAGCAACGAGGAGGCCGACATCGTCGCACAAATTCAAGACATCTTGACTGTGGATGTGGAAACGGACGGACTTGCTTTCGATCCTGATTCCATTCAGACCGAGCGGATCACCGAAGACGCGGATTACGAAGGGATCAGGATTCGATTCCTGTGCGCATTGGGCACAGCGAGAATCAATATGCAGATTGACATCGGCTTTGGCGACATCGTTTATCCGGAGCCTGAAGAATCGGATCTTCCGACTATGCTGAATTTCCCGGCACCCAGGTTACTTTGTTACAGTCGTGAAAGCTCTATCGCGGAAAAACTTGAAGCAATGGTCAAGCTGGGCATGCTGAACAGCCGGATGAAGGATTTCTATGACATCTGGTTGTTGTCCAGGCAGTTCGATTTTGATGGTGCGAAACTGGCTGAAGCCATTCGCCTGACTTTTGAACGACGCGGCACGGAGCTGCCTGCGGAAATAGAGGCATTCACTGAGTCTTTCATCGAGGCCAAACAGACCCAGTGGGCGGCGTTCAGGAAAAGGCTTGGGCAGGATCACGTTCCGGCTTCCTTCAGAAAAATCGCGGCTTCAGTGGACAGCTTCCTGTCACCCATCGTCGTGGTCCTTTCTTCCGGTAGACCAATTCCCACAAACTGGGCAGCACCCGGCCCATGGGCCTGAACCGGCAAACTTCCACCAAAAAACACATCCCAACAGGTAATCTTCCAAAGAACAGCTCAGATGGCTTGAACCAGCCATTTGACAACCAGGTGAGACAAGGTCGATTTTATTGCGACTATCTTGCCCATGAGTCAAACACCTCCCTTTCCGCCCAACCGACGTTTCTTCCCCACCTCCGGTAGATAACCCCCAGGGCGAGCTTATCTCGCCACACGGCGCAGATGTCGCGCCCACAGGCCAAGAAAACGCGAGGACACTGGTGGATAAACAAAACGAGTGCATAACTTCAGATGAAACCGCCACTACCGCTGATGGCAACGGACTGGATAACATTCCATCTACCGATGGATTGGTAATCGCGCCTCTGGCTACAGCGGCAGCCCTGGACCCTTCGGTCTTCAGCAAGGTAAGCGCAACCGAGGCCATACCCGCAACCTGGGAGGAACGAGCGCGCAAGGCCTGGGAGTATTACATCGAAGAGCCGCTGGTCAAAAACTGCGTCAACTCCTGGCGCACCTTCGCTGTAGGCGATGCAATCAAAATCACCAGTGACGACGAGGATGTGAAGAATGATGCCGCTTCCCTGGCCGACCAACTGAGCATCTCCGCGTTCGTCAAGGACATGATTCTCCAACTACTGGTCAAAGGCGACGCCGTCGGATTCAAGCGCTACACCAAAGATGGCAAGGATCTGGAAGAGGTCATATGCGTCAATCCGGTTTCCGTGAAGGTCAAGTATGCCCAGGG
>JAJRTO010000528.1 GCA_024278235.1 Candidatus Poribacteria bacterium | reverse complement strand
GTGCTAAGCAGATTGTCCTGCATTGTATACGGATAAACCCACCCATTTCCCGTTCGCTGGAAAGGTGGATACGGATCGTCGGTACCGATCGGATACGTTGGTAAGTCCAGTAGCCCTTCCCAAATTTCCACTGCGGATGCCTCCATGTTTTTCTCCTTAGATACTCCGCTTTGCTGTGAACTCCTGATTCAGACGGATTTCATGTTATCATAGTGAAGGATTCTGTGTCAACGCGGAAGCGTCAGATGCCGATGATGTCGATTCAACTTCCGCTTGCCATCGTGCGTTTGGTATACTGTTTCGAGGTTTTGTCAGATAAACCATATCGGCTCATCAGGGTTCCGTGTGGAAATGAGATGAGCGGTTAGCAGTTAGTTCTCAGTTCTCAGTTTTCAGTAGCCGGTTTATTTGCTGATGCCTGATGGCTGAACACCCAAGTCGGATGAACCAAATAAAACGGAGACCCGCATGCAACATCGAAAGAACAGTGTGACCGAGTCGCAGCAGAAAGGTACTGTCATCCGTTTCCTGGGAACCGCCACGGTTGTTCCCGCTGCCGGACACGATACAGCCAGTTTTCTAATCAACGACCGCATCCTCGTCGATACGGGATGGTATGCCGCTATCAAGATGAAAACCTATGGTGTGAATCCGATGGACCTTGAATATGTGTTCATCACGCATTGTCATCACGATCACTACATCGGATTGCCGCATATCCTCTTCTATTTACGTATGCGCAAACGCGAGCGGCCGGATCGACCACCGCTCAAGATCATTGGGCCCGCGGACGACATTGAACGAGTTGTGCTGCTGGCACGCCAATTTCTGCAAACGGAACGATTTCCCGATGTGGAATGTATCCCGGATATCTATCCGCTCATGCCAGGTGAAAGCTATGAGGATGATATTTTCCGCATCGATACTTGCGCAACCAGACATCCCGTTCAGGGATTATGCTACAGATACCAGGATAAGGCAACCGGTGCGATTTTCAGCTTCACCGGGGATACCGCCTATTCCCCGGTGATCGCGGAGCACGTTCAGGAAAGCACGCTCCTCATCCACGAAGCATCCCATGGCCCGAAGGAGATCGGCGAAGATCCTGCATGGGGACATGCTGGCGCACCAGATGCCGCACGCATCGCCCTGGCCGCAGAGGTTCAGCAACTCGCACTGATCCATTGCCCGGAGGAACAGCGGGATGCCGCAATAACATCCGCGCAGATGATCTTTCCCAATACGTTCATGCCTGAAGACGGACAGGTGGTGACACTGGGGGTTCACGATCCGATAACCTGATGGGAAGATAGGAGTTGCGCGGCTTCTGTAAACTTGAGATTCAGCGTGGACGTTTCTATGGACTGATAACTCCATACCAAATTGAGAGATCGACCAGGTCTCGTCGCAAATTTCACTCAAGCTGTTCTTGAGGCAAGCAATAGACTTGTGGAGAGATCACTTCCCACTGAAGGAGCTACCACTGATGAAACGAACGTTGATCATCGCTTTCCTAATGATTTCGCTTATATCCTATGCGGGAATGGCGCATGCGGGTGCGGGCCGGACGGCTGCCCAGTTTCTTGGCTTGGGTGGCGGGACACGGGCATCTGCATTGGGGGAAGCGTTTTCCACTGCCGATGGGGATGTGACCGCTATCCTCTGGAATCCGAGTGGACTTGCATCGATTACGGGGACCGAAGCAACCCTATCCTATAATAACGCGGGCGCACGATTTGGTGAAGCGGGAGAAGGCATCTACTACGGATTCTTTGCGGGTGCTACCCCGATGGGAGAATACGGAGCCCTCGGCGCGGCTCTTCAACTGAATGGGCAAGGGATCATCGATGTGACAGAGGATTCGCCAACCGTGGTCCGGCAACTCAACCTGGGGACGAACTGGGCACTTACACTGGCCTATGCGGACCAGGTCGCTCCCAATCTCTTGTTGGGCGTCGGTGGCAAGATCATCCGCCAGGTGCTTGCCAACGTAAGTGCCACAGCTTACGCCGTTGACCTGGGATTCCACTACAGCCCCGATATGCTCCCGGTCATGCTTGGCGCCTCCGTGCAGAACTGGGGAACCCGTATTCAGTTCAAGGATGCCAACCAGAGTGATCCTCTTCCACGAATTCTCCGCACAGGGATCGGTGTGCAACTGTTCGACAACAAATACCATAAAGCCCGCATCGTCGCTGATGTGGATGCCTTCATTGACAAGCTCAAGGAAGATGATGAAGAAGGGCTTCAGCAAGCTGTTGAGGATCGGCTTCTGTTGGAGCAGAACCAGGGAAAAACGGAAGAAGAGATTCGCAACGAACTTGAGGCAGAACGCGGTGTCGGTATTCACGCTTTCCGCTGGCGGAATCTTCAGAAGAGCGTCGGTGTCGAATACTGGTTTGCGGATATGCTTGCCCTGCGAACGGGGGTCAAATATGATCCCTACATCCCAAACGTAGGGGCTTTTGATGAACGCCTCTATTTTGGTTTCGGCATTAGCTACAAGCACTATCAGTTGGACTATGCGAGTGTCCCCGGTGGAGGACCTGAGAACAAACGCTTGAACACGATTGATCTTCTTATCCGCTTCTAACCATGAGGGTGAACGCATGAGATTATCCGTTATTTGCTTGCTGTTCATGGCTTGTACTCTTGCTGTGTATGCAGGAACAGACGCAGCGACTGCATCTATTGCATCCAGCATGCTGTTTTCAGTTTCCGATGAACAAGTGGCAAGTGCCCAACTCAAATCGCCGGGGCGTGCATTTGTCATGTCCCTTGTCGTCCCCGGTACGGGTCAGCTCTACGTTGGTAAGAAACGTGGCATCCTCCAGTTAGTCGCTGATGTGGGTCTGATCACGGCTCATTTTCTGGTTCGCAATGATGCTCAGAGCATTGAGGATGATTATGTCGCTTATGTGAGAGAAAACGTCACATTTGATGAGAACGATCCGACATTCGACTTATATATGGCCAATCTACCCAATCCCTCAGATCCGTTCTCAGGCTGGAACATGGAAGATTTTGAGCATGCAACCCAGACCAACAATTGGCACTATGTATATACGGAGGAGAATGGACAGCCGACCGAGCGCACCGGCCCATTCTACTGGAAGGATCTTCCTGAGAACTTCCGCACAGCAACACGTGAAGAACTGAAAAACGCAGAAGTGGATTCTGCGGATCGACAGCAAGCTTACGACATCCGTGATGATGCAAATTCCCGTTTCAAACTTGCGAGGACGATACTGGGGATCACGATTGCAAATCATCTCGTCGCGGCGATTGATGCGCGCATCGCTGCGATGCGGCACAATAATCAGCAGAACCGTCCTACCTTCTCTTTGCGTACCACCTTCGAGGGAAATCAAGTTGAGAGCAGACTCGTTCTTGAGCAGCGTTTCTAGTTCCCAACCTCATTGAATTTACACAATTCCGCTGCAGGGGCAAGCCTCTGT
>JAJRTO010000527.1 GCA_024278235.1 Candidatus Poribacteria bacterium | reverse complement strand
TGTGTTTTGCTTCCGAGTCATTGGTAACCTTGATTAAGTGAGCAGTGATCACAATCCAAATTCTTAGGAACCACACCGATGGAAGGTGCTTTTATGAAACAACTGATAGCCATCCTCATCCTGATCACGACAATGGGGTGTATGAAAGAGTGGCAGATGGATCTCTGGTTTCCTGAAAGCTCGACTGATGACCAGGCAACCGGTAGCCTGGAAACAGACACAGAGCGTTTTGATATCCTCGTGACAGAGTTCCGGAAAATCGATGCGAACAGGCCGTCCTTTGTCGGCATCAGTATCACATGCAAGAACACAGCAGACGAAACGCGTGTGCTCGGCACCAGCCCAATCCAGGCGATAGATGCCTCAAAAACACTTGTTCAGCGGCTTCCCTCCGAGCATGTCATCTACACAGTCTACGGCGGTCGAGTGCGTGAAAGGCGACAAGAAGACCGTCTGCGTAACCTACAGGATGACTACCCGAACATGTCCAGTCCACTACTCAATGTGGCACTGGGAGTGGCTGGCATCACTGAGGCTATCTCCATCATGGATGATATGTACGCAAAGGAGTCCGCAACGTACGGGCTATATTACCGTGAGTTCGTCCCCTCCTCTCTTCCTCCGGGCACAAACACTACGTGGACAGAGTACTATCCCTATACAGCTCCGCCCATCACCGTGATACTTCAGGGCCAGAAAGTCGAGGATGGAATAGCATTCCGCCCACGCCCAGCCGGACCTCGTGACGAAGGGAGAATACGGTCGGGCAAGCGTAAGGTCCATTTACTGGTAGGCGGCATTGCCGTGGCTTTTGTTGGTTTGATATTGGTGAGCGGGAGTTAGAAGTAGGAAAGGTGAGAATCATGACGCTTCCGAGATTGAGCTTGTACGTTGTGCTGGTCTGTGTGTTGTCGGTATGGAGTAGAACGACTTCTGCCAGAGTAGAGTCCTGGTACACCTACTGGGGATTGGGAGCCGCTAGTTCAACCTATCCAGACGATCTTCAGGAGGCGCTGGATTTCCTGTAGGCATTCGGTGCCGATCACGCATCCATTGCACTGGATATACTGGGCTTCTATTGGCCCTATGACCGTCGCACCATTCTGGGCGGCATCGTGAATGCTGTCGGCGACAGGTATGATCTCTTCGGCACCGAGATGCAGATCAACCAGTATTTGCTCTCGTTCAGTGCAATGCATTTCGTGGGACGTGAAATCGGCGATGGATTCTTCCTGAGAGGGGACGCCGGACTCGCCTGGATGGCAGTAGACAGTACATCTGGCAACGCCGAGAGCGACATGGGAGTCGGTATCCTCCTCGGATGCGGGTATGGCATCCCCGTTACGCCCGGCACGCGCATCCTGCTCAATCTGAACTACGCCATCCGCAAGGTGGAGGGCGATACGATTAAAACGGTTAATGTGAGTGTTGGTGGGTTGTTCTGAGATCCGAGATACGGGCTACCCAGATTCGCTCGTTCTCAACTTACAGTTAGTTACGAAGAGGAGATGATTCAATGCAGTTCGGTAAGATCGCTCTGATTGCGGCAGCATTTACTCTCGTTGTGGGCTGTGCTGCGTTAACTACCCACGGTGGACTAACACGTAAAGGAAACGGTGGTGGTTAACAGGTAAGTGATAGTGAAATAACATACCTCCCCAGCGTCCGATGTAGAATATCGAGATTGTAGGTGATAATAAACCACTTGATGACGATGTAATGCCATGCATCTGACTTGGAGAAAGAGAGTGTCCTGCGTACAAACCGTGCCAACCTCCGGCGGAGGGTTCCATTGAATCGCTCTACATGTGCCGTCTGCCCGGATTCCTTGCCGACACACGTGTGCGTTGCTGCGTCAAACACCTGCTGACAGGCATGCCAATCAACAAATGGTTGGATAGCTTCCCGAATCCAGCGGCTAATGGTTTGACGTGAGACCATTATAATTTTAATTTCCTGGGAACACTCGAGCATACGAACTCGTTGCGCCGGTTTCTATCATAGGTGCCGGGGACATGGAATAGTGGTAAGTGATTAGGAAAGGAATCGGATGTGAGACATATTCTTGTACTGTTGATAGTGATCTCTTTGATAGGCTGCACCAAACAGTGGGACGCCACACCCTGGTATGTTGTCGATGACAGCATTGAACAAAAGACGATGGGTGTCGTAGAAACAGAAACCGAACGCCTCGGCATCCATGTGACTGAATTCACAAAGAGAGGCAGCACACAAACCCCAATATTGGGGATAAGTGTGTCCTGCCAGAACCTGACCGCAGGAGCACGAGTCGTAAACACCAACCCTATCCAGGTAAGGACATCCTCCCAGGATACGATGGAAGCCCTCCCATTTGAGTATGCGCTGGCAAAGCTTGGACTCAACAAGAAAATATTCCAACAGTCACAGGATCTCAACCCGTACTACAATCCTAACCCCTTGGCAACTCAATCGGGGGCCTTTCTCGAAGCAGTTGCAAGGCTCATTACTGTTTTCGACCGATCCTCTTTCGGTAACGGTCAAGCGGATGATGAGGCGGATATCCAACTTCGTCGTCCGTTTGTCCGATCATCTCTAGCAAGTGGCGCATCTGTCGCCTGGACCGATTACTACCGGCTTTCAGATTCGCCGGTGATAGTAGTGGTGCGTCGGTCGGGAGTCGAGGAGCAGTTCTCTTTTACACGCCCACAGCCCAGCATCGATAACACACCTCGCTACCCATTGTTTGCCATCATGAGCGGTGTGGCTGTCAGCCTAGTCGTGATCTTGTCATCATGAGCATTCATCTGAGAGGAGATAGTCTGATGAAACGTAGTTCTGCACTGACAATTAGCACACTGCTGCTCGTTCTGCTCCTGGCCTTACCAGGACAGGCTTTTGAGCAAACCCCATCTCATTTCCTGTACTTTGGTCTCGGTGTGATCGACCTATCATATCCAGATGAGATACAACGCCTGTTGAACTGGCTGAAGAACCAGGGGCATGTGTTTCACAGGAGCCTGGAAATCGAAGCGCCAGGGTTTTATTGGACCTATGGCCCAAAAACGTTGGTAGGACCCGTGCTCAACCTTGCAGTGGATCGATATAACGTTGGCCCACTCAAGCTTCAGGTGAACCAGTTCCTGGTTGGCCTCAGTTCTATGTACTTCCTGAGCGGGGAATTTGGGCGTGGCCCGTTCCTGAGGAGCGATGTAGGCCTCGCTTGGGCATCTGTGGATAGTGTCGAAGGAGCAACAAGCCACAGAGGAATCGGTGCGCTCATCGGTGGCGGGTATGCAGCCCGTGTCGCAGGTGGGACAAGAAGTCTGCTCAACCTGCACTACACGATCCGCAAGCTGGAAGGGGAGAGTTACAGGACAATTACTATCAGTGCGAGCGTTTTACTTTGAGGGAAGAATTCGTCATGCGAAAGTATTTCATCATGCGACAGCACTTCATCATGTGGAAACTCCTCATATTGGGATTGATAGGATGCACCCCACTTACGCTACAGCAGACACTGGTGGACACCAACGAGGAATCTCTGGTACGCATTGAAAGTGGTTTCATGGATACTTTGACAAACTACGGGCGAGTTTTCTCGTTCCCGACCAACCGTCGCATCGCAAAACTCAGGATCGAAGGGACAGGCAAACTGAGACAAATTACAGTCCGGACCAAAACCAGCAAAAAGCCTTGGTATCTGATAATGGCAGAGGCTAAAAAGTCTATGGGGCCTTACAACTACACACGTTTTGAGGTTGTCGTTCCAAAAATAGTGGACTGGGAGAATGTCAGGATTGATAAGAAATCGCCAGCTCTTCCTCTGGATATATGGATTAACCGCAGCACTGATGCCATTGCCGTTAAAGCGACGGTTATGAAAGATACGCGTATTGATGCAATCTATCTCTATGCGCGAAAAGATTCTGCGCGAAAAAACTCACACTTCTGAATGTGCACCCCTCGGTGACCGCAGCAAAAAGGATCACCGTGGTTTTCCAGCACTAATGCAGATCGTGAGTACATTACAGCGATGTATTCAGTAGTTCGCATACGAGTGCCTTCAAAAAATGAGATGAAGTCGGGACCACATGACAGAAAGGCTGTACCATGAATAGTCGCATATCAATTTTCGTTGGGATAACGATGTTCATCGTTTTCGCATCCACCTGCAGCGCCGCAACGATCTATGGGGACAGTGTGGTATCGAACAGTGCACGTTCTCTGGCGATGGGGGCAGCTAGCGTTGTTCTACATGATGGCAACACCGCCCATCTCAGCAACCCGGCGGCATTGGCACAGATACAGAGGGCGAGGGCGACTGGCGGGGTAAGCATGGAGCACATCTCTGAACAGAGATTCGATGGTGATGAGCAAGACCTGGACAACACTCAGTACTATCTGGCTCCCTTCCGATCCCAGGGAGTTGTTCTGCCATACCGAGGGGAACTCACCGGCGCTCTCAGCCGAGGGCTGTCCTGGGATTACACCACAAGACGAAAGACCGTAGAGGAGATCCCAGCAATAGGCCGTACGTCGGATCTCTTGGCCTACCCCAAGAGTTCTTCCTATGACAGTCAGGGAGGACTCTACACCTATTCAGGATCGGTTGCCAAACAGCTCACGCCAAAGTGGGCTGTTGGGGGAAGTCTGAATGTATTGAGAGGCAATCGCAACGTTGAGTCGAGGACTACCCAGTATGGAACCACATCTGTACGGATCCGGGAGCAAACAGAATCCGGCACGAGTATCAGCCTGGGTGGACTCTACACTCATTCTGCTCAGCTTACTATCGGGGCAGCGTATACAACCAAATCAGATATAACGCGGAAGCAAACCAGGCAGGATGTCCGAGAAGGAGAGATCGTCAGTACCGACCACTCACGGAGCAAGTGGACCTATCCCGCCGTCATGGGTGGCGGGCTGTCTTATAGGCGCGACAAGACTCTGTATATTGGTGAGATCCACCGGGTCAATTGGTCCGACTTCGAGTCGGTCACACCGGGTGAATCAGCAATACAGTACGATTACCTGAATCTCACCACATTCCACCTGGGGGTAGAGTATGAAGCTTCTCTTCCCTCCCTTTCCTCGAAGCCAGTGCTGTTAAGAGGAGGCTTCTATACTCAACCCTTCTATTTTCTCACGGAGTTCAGTACAAATGAAACCACGGGATACTTCGTCACAGGTGGCATGGGACTGGATTTTGGGGATGTCCTGCTGGACATCGCGGCTCAGCTTGGCAAGAAGACGTTCACACAGTTCGAGGCAGAAAAAGACTACGAGGCAACGGTGATAGACCTGCTGGCAACGGTCCATTATCAGTTTGACACGTTCCAGTAGACGGGGCTTGGAGGTGCTCTTTGGAAAACCAAATGCCACCACAGAGAATCATTCTGTTCGCATTGTGCTCTGCCATGTGCATGATCATTGCAGTGAGTTTGGCTTTCGCTGGCTCAGCGGATGAAGATTCGTATGGCGAACCCAAATCCGCCCCGGAACTTCAAGCGCTGGCCACGTTGCGGATGCAGAAGGCAGACAACAGACTGCGCATCTCCATTGAAACGCCCATCGACATCACAACTTTTCCCATCGTCAAGGCGTTTGTGTTGGTCAACGATGCACAGGGCGGATCGATCAAGAATTTGGATCCCCAGATGTTTGCCATACGCGAGCAACGTATCGGTTCTGCCAGTCAGATTCCACTTTCTCTGAAGATCCGCGAGCTGGCTACCGAGGTGACCAAAGCGGACATCGTGTTTGTAGTGGATCAGTCGGGGAGCATGGAGGATGAGATCGCAACCGTTCGGGACGGCATTCAGAAATTCGCCGATCTGCTCGAGCAACACCAGGTGGATTTCCGCCTGGGAGGTGTGTCTTACGAAGGATCCGGCTGGGGTGGAATCGGTGTCGGTAGGAGCACTGAAGGCTTCGTGACAGACATGGAACTGTTCAAGCAATGGGCGCGCGGGATTCCTGCTAACGGTAAGGAGGAACGAGCCTATGACGCCATTGTGACGGTCACTCAACCTCCATTTCTTTGGCGAGAAGATGCCCAACAGATCCTCTGTCTGGTAACGGATGAAGGCAATGACCCTGGTGCAAACAACATCACCCAAGCGTTCAACGCGATCGACCAACGGCAGTTCTTCTACTTCAATACGGCGATCGAGTATGATGCACTGCAGGAAACCGACCGCGATTTTGAGCAACTGGGAAAGCGGCTGGGTGGTGCCTTTAACGAGCAGGCACTCCTCGACCAACTGGGCGAACTGATCATCAGCAAGTACGTGGTCGAATATACATCTCCCTGGCCTGAGAAAGACGGCATCCTGCGGGAATTGACCGTCATGGTGAGATCTCCGGAAAACCCAGAGCTGCTCGCGCAGGATACTGAGACGTACATCCCTGTTGCCTATGGGCAGATCACGGGCGACATTTCGGATGCAAGCACAGGTGGTGCGATCCAGGGAGCAGGCCTGACTCTTGTTCGGAACGATGGGACGGTTGCCGACCAAAGCCTCAGTGATGCAACAGGGAACTATCGCTTTGATCGGGTCATCCTCGGAAGGTACACAGTCCGGGTTGAGCGATCGGGATACAAATCCACTCAACGCGATGTCGTCCTTCAGGATGAACGTAGAATCATCGCTGATTTCCAGTTATCGCCCACTGAGTCGATCCAGACGACCAAGGTAGAAAAGCAGAAGCTGATCGATCGGCTGAAAAACGTGCCCCAATATGCGGATGAGGAGAGACGGGCGCAGCAGTATCTGGACAACCTTCGCCTGAGCACGTCAAGGGAAGAAGAAGCGCTTCAACGCCTCATTCTCGCAGAGATGTTCGTGAAGCATGCCTACAGCCACGCTGAACAGCGTGCCGAGATCGCCGGGTTGGCAACAGGAACAACCCTATCCTATGCTGTGAGCGATATCCTTAACCTGTGGGTGATCAAGAAGTTGATTGGGAATTTCCTACCAAAGACTACAACGGTTCGCTTCTTTGGCGTGGAGATTGATCAGAGTTATCTCTTTGTGAGCGTCCAAGAGAAAGTCTTCGATATGATCGATGTAACTATCATTGAAGTTTCCAATCGGCTGATCGTTTACATCGTTGAGGTATTTCCAGAGGCTGCTGATCCAGTAGCTGAGGCACTGTCAGATATGTTGGTTGACTACCTTGGCGAACTCATTGAGGCCACCGGGAGCGAACAAGAACTCACTCAAATTGCTATAGAACGTATCGAGAAATGGTTATTAGATTTCTATGGTGACTCGACGGATGAATCCATTGCACAGAGCATCAATGCTGCCAACACGTCCAATTTCGCAGGAGACTATGACGTTGCTAACCAACGTGTAATCGAGCGTCTTGTTATCGTGGGAGGCGAGACGAGTGAGATCAGCCACAACGTCATCGCGGAATTGAGAAACGCCGAGATCGCCGAGAAGGTGCAAGATGTCGCAGGGAAAGCTGCTGACGCAACGAAACTTGCGGCGGCTCTCTCTGGAGGAGGGGTGTTCGGGGTCATATCTCTAGTATCGGAAGCTATCAAGTGGAGTAGTCTCTTCGTTAAGTATGGTTACTCCGGCTATGCCGCTGGTACGAGCATCCTATCGCTACTATGGAATCTACCACAGCAGGTCGATACCGGTACAGCAGCCGCATTCGGCTTGCCGGGAGCGTGGCCAGTCACCCAACCCGCACCCCGACGGCAAGGCGTTGCAATACTGGCCGGTATGCCCAACTCACCACTCTCAGCCAGTTACCCCTCAGCCGCACCTGCACTTGCGCAAGCGCAGACAGAGCTGAGTGATCTGCTGGACGAACTCATCGATCTGATCCTTGCGGACCGGCTCTCGGAAGCCCTGGCACTCACGCATGAAAGATTTCTACCTGCAAGCGAGTCCTTTCGTCGGACCAGTCACACAGCGGAATCGAGAATCTTGAATGTCGGTGGCGATGTGTTTGAACCGATTCCGCTTTTTGAACTGCGATACAAGAAACTGGCAACGCTCTCTCCTCAAGTATCCCTGGACATGCTTGCCTTTCTCATTGACCTTGTTGCTTTCTTCTGGCTCGCATCCGAAGTGGATTCTCCACAGAGCAGCACCTACCTGCAAGCCAAGGAAGATATCATCATCGAAGTCCTGACCTTACGGGACAAGATACAGGAGTTCGCGGAGGAGTTGGTGGATGCTGAGGCTCTGATTCAGGGCGTGAACATCCCCCCCACGGTGGTAACGGATACTGTCGAGGTGACTTCTGATGGCCGACACACCAGCGTCATCGCACGCTCCCCTCAAGACTTCCGGGTGAAAGTTACGCTCAGAAATGTGGGCGCAAGTCCAGCACAGGGCATTGAGGCGCTGTTAGCATTGTCAGACGGTTCTACCTTGTCTGTAGTTAACGGGGAAAACCAGATCCTCAATTACCTGGGTGCCGACGAAACGGCAACGATCTCATGGGATCTCCGGCATACGGGTCCAACGGTGGATGTGAGGAATGCACTGACCCTAACTGTACAACCTGTGGATCCTGAACGTTCAGTATTCCGCACTTTCCCTTCAACGGTACTGATGGTCGCTGCTCCTCCACCGATTCCCACACCGCCGACAGGCAACAAACTATCAAACGACAACACGTATGCTTTTCCCAATCCTTTCAATCCCCATACACAGAAGGTCACGATCCGCTACAGCCTGGAGAAGGACGCCCTGATCACAGTCAAAGTCTACGACAGCAACGGTGAGATTGTCACAACACTGCTCGAGGACCAACCGCGGAATAAGCTGGTTGAGTATTCGGAGGTGTGGAACGGAAAGAACGACCGGGGAGATATGGTCGCTAACGGTGTTTATTTCTACCTTATCACGACGTCCACGGGAGAAACAGCTGCTGGCAAGATCGCGGTTTGGCGATAGGAGGATGGCGATGCGATACAAAACCTACAGCATAATGGTGTTCTTGCTTGTGGTGTCACCTTCACTGGCATCTGCCGTGTTGGGTGAGGGCGGCTACCCGGGTGGATTTCTCAGAATGGGGATCGGCGCTCGCCCTCTGGGAATGGGAGGAGCTTTCGTGGCGCTTGCGGATGATGGCACCGCAGCCTTTTGGAATCCCGCTGGCCTCGGACAATTGGATAAGCCTCAACTGGCAAGCATGTACACTCGCATGTCTCTGGATAGAACTCACCATTTCGTTGGATATGCTCAACCGATCAGAGGGTTCGCAACCATTAGCATCAGTTGGCTAAATTACGGTGTTGCTCATATTGACGGTAGGGATGTACTGGGGCAACCCACGGGCGATTTCAGTGACGCTGAGAACGCCTACTTGCTGTCTATCGGCAGAAAGATTGGGCACGCCCTTTTCGTGGGAGGGACTCTCAAATTCTTACGCCATCAACTTGCTGACAAGCAGGCGAGTGGGTCGGGCATGGATCTAGGCGCCATGTTGAAATTCAGTGAAGCTTTTCGGATAGGTGCAACCATTCAGAATATCAGTGCAGGGATCCAATGGAAGACCGGCTCCAGGCTCGAAGAAGAATACCTCACGATCACGAAGCTAGGCGTGATTTTGTCGCCGGGTGCTTCCTGGATGAATATCTCGGCAGACATGGAAATGAATGAAAAGCAGGAAACCCAATATCATCTTGGATTGGAATCCTGGATCAAACATCTGGTAGCAGTCCGGATTGGGATCAACCGCCGAAGCTTCACCGCTGGCGGGTCAGTAGTCATACCTATTTCATCTATGCGTCTGGAATTGGATTATGCTTTCTCACCTGATGTCCTTCAACAAGGAATGATTCACCGTGTGTCCATGTTTGTGAAATTCTAGGTAGGAGCAAGATCTAGGGGCAGTCGTAGCCTTCTTGTTTCCACTTGCCTACCTGATCTGGTTTTTCACCCTCTTTCGGCGGGGGCAAACGCCTGGAAAGAAGCTGCTCGGACATCGCCTCATCATCAGCAATATTATTCCCCAAAGAAATCGGAGAGTTCGCGGTTTTCTTCATGACTTGCTCTACTCTGCATACACAGCTTCACGCAGTCCCTTCAGATAACCGATGGCGAAAAGCCGCGCAAGGCCATGATTATCGCTGAAGCTGGCATCGCCCATCTTCGGGTAGTGATCCGGGCGACACACACCGTCGTAGCCGATGTCACGGTAGGCCCGCATGCAGGCGACCAGGTCTGTCTGCCCATCATCATGGAAGGTCTCGGCGAATTTCTCGGGCGTGCCACGCACATCCCGGAAATGCACGAAGAAGATCTTCTTCTGCCGTCCGAAATGGCGGATGACATCAGGTAGATCATCGGTCATCAGCGTGAAGTTGCCCTGACAGAGAGCGATCCCGTTCATGGGGCTTGGAACCAGATCGATGAGCCTCTGGTAATTCTCGATACTGCTCATGATTCGAGCGACCCCACGGATGGGCGACAGAGGTGGGTCATCCGGATGCATGGCCATCTTGACGTTGGCTCCCTCTGCCACAGGCACCACACACTCCAGGAAATACTTCAGGTTCTCCCACTGTTGCTCTTCCGTGACAATTCCATATTCGGTCAGAGGTTCGTCGCGCAGATGCTTATGGTCATAGCCGCTCACCTGAGCACCGCCACGTGAGGGGATGGTGCGCGATGTCCGGATCACCCCGAGAATCGGCATCCACATGGAACACCACACCGGAATGCCCAATGCACCCATGTTCCGTAACAGTTCACAGACAACCTCGATTTCTTCATCGCGGCCTGGCAATCCCAGTTTGACCTTTTCCATTGGTGGTCGGCTCTCGATGACCGCCAGCTTGAACCCTGCATCTTCGTATGCCGCCTTCGTACGAGCCAGCGACGTGTAGCTCCAGGGCTGTTCATCTCTGCTGGCGTTCGGTACGGGATGGAGGCCAAAACCTCCCACCGCATGCTCAACACCACACT
>JAJRTO010000526.1 GCA_024278235.1 Candidatus Poribacteria bacterium | reverse complement strand
CTGCTTGATGTCCGAGACAACGGTCGGTACAACTGATTCCACAGCCTCTCCCAGAGCCTGGCTCAGTGGCCGTGCCACCAATGCAGGATCGACATCCACCCCACCCACAAGACGCAGATGTGGCCGCGATGCGACCAACTGTCCAGCCATACAGCCAATCGGCCCCAGGCCAAACAGCACCACATCGATGATCGGCGGCAAACGCCCTGCGTGGATGGTTAAGCAATACTCCTGTTTCATTGTCCCGTACTCCTTATCAATCGACGGATCAAATTCAAGTTCGGTGAGATAGGCTGCTGTCCCCTATTGTACAGCTTCCCGGAATCGCGGTCAACATCTGTGATGTTCCCGGCTCAGCCGATTTGAGGGAGATCATCTGAAATTTGGAAAGTCGAACTGCGGTCGGTGCCGGATGCGTGAAATCCCTAACCCATTGGAATGAGGGGAGGTCAAAGAGCACCTGATCCCCTCATTCACGCGGACTCGGTTTTTAACACACTGCTTGGTACGGAATCAGTGTCACATCCTGGACGAACTCAAGAAACTTCTCACTTACCTCTCTTACTTGTTCCGATTGCAGTGCAGCATTTGCTGCCTCTTCGCTCTCGAAGACAGCCTCCAGCATGTAGCGACTTAGTGCATCCCCTACTGTTTCATAGAGGCCTATTTGTTGACAACCGATCTCCTGGGCTACGGGGACAATCGTCGTTTTCACAAATGCGACAAGCTCGTCGGCCTTGTCCTGAGACTTCAGGTTGAAATACAGTATTTCCTTCATTAGATCTCACCTCTTTCCCTCGCATCACCATGATTTCCTCAGACATAGTCATTGTACACAAGAATACAAGGTCCATGCAAGCAAATCCGGAGCAGATCCGTTTGAGGCTTGCTGCACGGGTCTGGCTTTCAGGTACGCCCTAAGGTGCTTGGGTGTTTGACGGCATTGGTAGGATGTCTGTAGATGATGGCATGGCTCAAAAATGGAGAAGGAGAAGGAGAAGGGTGACGAGCCGGATGATTACTTGAGGTCGCCTCCACCGATCGCCCCCATATGGACATTGACACTATTATCCCTCGGTGCATCGGAAGGTCGCACGATCCTGTAGGCGGTTTCTCCAGGTTTGATATAGCCGTAACTACGCACCAACCACTCTTTTTCCAACGGATCCGATTGGAGCTTTTCAGCCATCCGGGCATATCGATCCCGTTCAGCACGCAGTTCATCGTTCCTGGCAAGAGTGACGTTGTAAATCGCTTTACTCTCCTGCCAACGACGATACGCGTCAAACAGCCCCTCATGGCTCCCGAGTCCGAAGAGAGTCACAAACAATATGGGCAAAGCGACGAACGATGAAATAGTACGGATCAGGTGCATGATCATCCTCGAATTCCCGACGCATAGAGTCATTTCACCGAGTCAACCAGGATCAGTGCAGACCTACACATCATACATCATGTTTGCAGATTATAGAACACATTCTTACCACGGAAGATAGCTTGACCGCCCAGTTCCTCTTCGATCCGCAACAGTTGATTGTATTTGCAGATACGGTCCGTGCGACAGAGGGAGCCTGTTTTGATTTGGCCTGCATTGACCGCCACAGCGATGTCCGCAATCGTGTTATCTTCCGTTTCGCCGGAACGGTGGGAAACTACCGCCGTATACTGAGCACGTTTCGCCATCTCAATGGCATCCAGTGTTTCAGTAAGCGTTCCGATCTGATTCACCTTGATCAGAATGGAATTGGCAATCCCCTGGGTGATCCCACGACGGAGCCGTTTGGTATTCGTGACAAACAAGTCATCACCGACCAATTGCACCCGATCGCCGAGCCTTTCGGTGATCAGCTTCCAGCCCTCCCAATCGTCTTCAGCCATGCCATCCTCAATAGAGATGATCGGATAGCGTTCGACCAGATCGGCATAGAATTCCACCATTTCCTCCGGGCTTTTCTCCGGTTTGGCCTCTGCTTTCAGGATATATTTTCCATCCTCAAAGAACTCACTGGAGGCAGGATCCAGTGCAAACAGGACATCCTCCCCGGGGGTGTAACCGGCTTTCTCGATCCCCTCCACGATGACCTGGAGTGCTTCCTCATTCGACTTCAAGTCGGGGGCGAAGCCACCTTCGTCACCGACCGCAGTATTGTAGCCCTTCGCTTTGAGTACCGTTTTCAGGCTGTGAAACACTTCCACGCCGATTCGTAGTGATTCTGCGAACGTTGCCCCACCGACGGGCATGATCATGAATTCCTGGAGATCCACATTATTGTCCGCATGTTCTCCGCCATTGAGAATGTTCATCATGGGCAGCGGAAGTTCTCTGGCGTTGACTCCGCCGATATACTGGTACAGAGGCATCTCGAGCACTGCGGCAGCGGCCTTCGCAACGGCGAGCGAAACTCCCAGGATCGCATTAGCACCGAGCTTTCCCTTGTTAGGTGTGCCGTCCAGATCGATCATGATACGGTCAATCGCCGCCTGATCGGTTGCATCGAGGCCGATGATCTCATCAGCGATGATCGTATTCACGTTCTCAACAGCCCGCGTCACCCCTTTGCCCAGATAACGCGATGAATCACCATCGCGCAGTTCGACAGCCTCGTGTTCTCCCGTCGACGCGCCCGAAGGCACAGCAGCCCGTTCCACGACGCCTGATTCCAGTGCAACATCGACCTCAACTGTAGGGTTCCCACGTGAATCCAATATTTCACGAGCATGTACGTCAATAATACTTGTCATATGTCCTCCGAAACAATGAGTCTATAGGTTATTCACATCAAGAATTCAGGAGTCACGAGATAGAATTTAGAAGATATGGCATCGAACTTATGCCACTCTGGCTCTCCGGTTTTCCGGTTCTCCAGTCTTCACTCCCAGGGCTTGAAGAGGTCTCGCCAGCCACGTTGCGGCTCTTGAGTCCAGCGATCCCGGAGTCTTTGTCGAACAAGCCGACGAGAAGGGGTGCGTCCCTCCTGTTGGAGCTGCTCCACCGTTTCATATTTCTCTATGAGCACCTGAAAGGTGTTCCACTGGAGCGCACTCACCAGTGTGACCAGAAACAAAATGAGTCCAACCCCTGAAAACATGCTGATCAGCGTTATCACCAGAGTAGCGAGGATCAACCAAAATGTCAACCCTGGATTGTCCAGAAACAGCAGGAACGCTTTGCTGCAGGCGTCCCTCCAATTCATGCTCTGATGAACGAATAGGATGGGGAGGTAGCTTGCGATCCCCCAAAGCAGAATGTCGGTCCAGATCAGAAAACTCAGCAGCGCTACCTTCATCCAGGGGGGTAACGAAAACTGCGTTACGTAGATCATCGCATTGACGAAGATCAACGAGTTCGCCAACACGAGCAATGCGATTAAAGCGCAGCCCTTCCAGAAAAACCGTCGAAATCCAACCCAGATATGCCCAAGATCTTCGCTGTGTTCCTGAGATACAGCGATGAGCCATCCGAGGAAACCAAAAGTGGCGGGACTCGCCAAGATCACCGCTAACAGAGCAAACCATGCGACTGCCAATATGATAAGATGCTGTGTCAGAATAGCAGTCGCGCTTAACCAGACTGCCCCCAGAAGAAAGGGTGATGCCAATAGCAGCCACAGCAGATGCCCCAATACCAAGCGGCCTAAGTGATCGTAAACCAGCCAAAAAGAGCGTCGAAGTACGGTGGCGATCACCATTCAGTGTATCCTTAGATCCCCCAGAGATTATCGTTCCGGGTGAGAATCTCTGGACCATCTGAAAGCACAGCCACCGTATGTTCAAAATGCGCCGAGAGGAGATGATCGGCAGTAACAACGCTCCAACCATCTTCCAGCAGCGCGACTTCCCATGTCCCCTCGTTGATCATCGGTTCAATGGCAAGTACCATCCCCGGTTTCAACTGGGGTTCCTGGCCTGGCCTGCCAAAATTAGGCACTTGCGGCGGCTCGTGCATATCCTTGCCGATGCCGTGTCCAACGAGGGCACGTACCACGGAGAAACCATTGGATTCCGCGTGAGATTGGATCGCTGATGAAACGTCGCCAAGATAGTTCCCCGGTCGAGCTTGCGCAATTCCCCTGTAAAGAGCTTCACGTGTCACTTGTAGTAGCTTCTGGGCATTTTCAGGGATTTCGCCCACTGTGAATGTAAAGGCATTGTCCCCATGATAACCGTCCACATACGCCCCGACATCCACACCCACAATATCGCCCGGCTTGAGGATCTGCAACCCGGGGACACCATGGATGACCATTTCGTTCACGGAAGAGCAGATCGACGCAGGATAGGGAGGATGGCCCGGCACCTGGTATCCCAGGAAAGAAGGAATCCCACCATTCTTCTCGATCTGTTGTCTTGCAATATCATCCAGATCCTGGGTTGTCATTCTGGGAGCGATGACCTCGGCAATGGCTTCCAGTACCTGTGAGGCGATCTGACCGCTACGACGCATTTTTTCAATGTCTCTATCTGTCTTGAGTATGATCGCGGTCTCTGCAAGACGTCGTGGCATCGATGCAACTTCCTCGTAGGTCCCATAGCTTACTTTAGGTTTCCGCCGAATACGTCGTCTTTTACGAATCATGATGCGGCTACCCTCTTTGCCCAAAGATGTTTGAGCGTGCTCCTGGCGATGCGGAAAGGTGAAAAAGTGACGGGAACCTGGCGAGACATCTTGAAATCATGAACAATGGCTTCCTCTAATGGTAGACCAACGGTGGGAATATGTTCAAGACGGGTTTCCCCCATATTCAGTTCTCTGGCAACTTTCAGGAAATCGAGCGTCTCTGGAGATTGACCGAGAATGGCCCAGTGAACGGTATCCAATGCAACCACATCCACACCTCCGGTAAGCAGACCAAGTGGATAAGGATCTCCATTGCGCGGCCCAAGACGTTCCATAGCCACCACTGCGTCCGTGATCGTGAGCGCAGGCTGGATCAGTTGCACATATTCCAAGATCATCGTCGCAAAGCGCGTCCGATCCTGTCCGTGTGACAAATGGAACCAGGCTTTGCGTTTGCCCGCAACACACCCAAACAGATTCTTGATCGCACCGGACATCTGCATCTGCTGATGCACCTTTAGTTTGGGCAGATTGATGATTGCATCTGCCTCCAACGCCCAGCGCGAAACCTTGAAACGAGGGAGGCTGCGTGCGTCGGGTGTCGGTACGGAAACAGGTCGGTTGAGATCCACGGTCGGCACATCCAGTTCTTCAGCAATTTCAGCGATGCCGGTCGCTTTGGCTACTTTCGGAACAGTACCAAAGGCTGGACTGTCTCCGATAAAGGGAAGAGCACCGAATGCCTTGACACGAGCTGTGACTGCACGTATCACTGCCGGGTGAGTTATGACAGCCGATTCGACAGGGTCCGCTTTCAGGAGGTTCGGTTTGATCAGCACCCGTTGTCCCGGCTGAATGACGCTCCCCAGTCCCCCCATGAGTTCCAGCAAGCGATCAATCGCCTCATCGATCTGCTCGTAGTCAGGGCATCGGACAATCGCCACAGTTGGATCTTGCATGGCTGGTTTCTCCTAGCAGCGTGTGTCCCGTGCTATCAACAATTTTGACCTGCACAAGATCCCCGATCCGATGGTTTCCGCCGGGCAATATCGTCGTGCGGAAATCGTCCGTCTTCCCAAACATTTTTTCAGGATCTCTACGCGATTCCCCTTCGACGAGGACTTCCACGGTATGGCCGATCATCGCTTGGTTCGATTCACGGGTGATCTGCTGTTGGATGTCGATGATCGTCTGCAAACGACGGGTTTTTTCATCTTCTGGTACATCATCGGCCAGTTTGCGATCCGCAATCGTACCCTTGCGTGGCGAGTACTTGAACATGAAAGCCGTATCGAACCGGATGTCCTCCATCATTTGACACGTTGCAAGGAAATCTTGCTCCGTTTCACCGGAAAAGCCGACGATAATATCGGTTCCGAGTGCAATCTGCGGGATCCTGGTTCGGATCTGCTCGATGAGTGCAGCAAATTCTTCTGCCGTATAGCTACGGCGCATGGCCTTTAACACCGATGTCGAACCCGATTGCAATGGGAGGTGGATCTGCTTGCATATCTTGTCATTCGATGCGATCACATCAAGTATGGATGGTGCGAAATCACTGGGATGCGGCGAGGTGAATCGTATCCGCCGGATCCCAGCCACCTCTGCAACTGCCTGGAGAAGATCCCCAAAATCGCGGTCGCCATCCCGGTACGAATTCACCGTCTGTCCGAGCAAAATAACTTCCTGATATCCCTGATCAACGACCCGGTGGACTTGCCGAAGCACCTCCTCCATCGGGAGGCTGCGTTCCCGACCTCGGACGTAGGGAACGATACAGAAGGTGCAAAACTTATCGCAGCCACGCATGATCGTGAGCCAGGCGCGTACACCTTCTTGCCGTACAGGCACAACACCGTCATAGTGTTCTGTTTTGTCGAGAGACAGACTGACATAGAGTTCATCTGTCTCGATCCGTTCAATAGCTTCCGGGAGTTGACGATACACGTCGGGGCCCATCACGAGATCGACATAGGGAGCCCGGGCGATGATCTGCTCACCGATATGCTGTGCCATGCAGCCACAGACACCGAGTATCAGTCGTGGGTTCCGTTGCTTGAATTGGTACAGATCCCCCAGACGCCCGATAATCCGCTGTTCTGCATGTTCTCGAACAGCACATGTATTGATAAGGATCACGTCCGCCTCATCAGGAGCTTCAACCGCTGTATATCCTTCTTTGGAGAGGATGCCCAGCATCAATTCGCTGTCGCTCACATTCATCTGGCATCCGTATGTCTCCACATAGACCTTTCTACGAGAAACACCCATGGAAAGCTGAGTCCTTCCTAAGATCAAGCATACTGAAATCTCTTAATTATAACGTTGCAGGCGGTTTGATGCAAGGCTTGATCGTAAGGAAGGATGAACCTCCAGCTTACCATCCGCGCTCCATCTGTCCGTGTGCTGTGCCGTCCTCTCGCAGGCCATCCCTGTTCGGAATCACATATTCGGCAAACCATGCATCCATCATCGCCTTGAGTTCCCGAATACGTTCCTTCTGATCGGGGGCATCGACCAAGTTGCGCCGCTCATCCGGATCCTCGGCCAGGTGGTACAGTTCGTGAGGACCATGTGCATGGCGGTAGACATACTTCCAGTCTTTTGTCCTCACCATCCGCACGGGACCGTATTCATCGTAGATCACCACGCTGTCATGCCCTGAGACAGGTTCGCCTCTGAGTGCGGGTAGGAAGCTCCTGCCGGGAAGATTCGGCGATTCTGGTATGGGAAGTTCCAGATAATCCAGCAGGGTCGGCATAAAATCGTAGGCCGAAACCAGGGCTGTCTCGACACGATTCTCAGGAATCGTCCCGGGATGGCTGAAGATGGCGGGCACTTTAATCGAGTTCTCGTACATATTGCGCGGATTCGTGCCGTTTCCTTTGCCCCAGAAGCCGTGATGACCGCATGAAAACCCGTTATCACTCAGGAAGACGACGAGGGTATTCTCACGCAAACCGAGTTCTTCAAGCCTGTCAAGAAGACGGCCCACATTCGCATCCATCGCAGTGACCGCTGCAAAATAGCCTTTCAACGACTCTCGATTGCCAAGATGACCGGAGAGGCTACCCGCCCACGGGTGCTTCGGTTCCTGCGGGCAGGATTCAAATGGGCAATCATCATAAGAATCCACGATCTCTTGCGGATGACCTGTCCAGGGACTGTGGGGAGCTGTGTAATGCACCCCCAGATAGAAAGGATATCCGCCCTCTGCATAGTGATCCAACAGCCTCGATGCCTCGTCTGTGATGACATCGGTCACATATCCCGGCTCAGTCCCGAGTTGCCCGTTCCGTATCATCGGCGCATCGTTGTAAGGCCCTCCTCCGCGCTGATGCACGAACCAATCGGTGAAGCCATGTTGCGGGATCTGGCTGTCACCAAGATGCCACTTGCCACTGAGTCCACATGTCCAGCCGTGGCGGGCAAGAACATCTGTGTATGCGACCTCTCCCTCCAGATATGGAATGGCATCCGGGCCGCAGTTCCCATCCCGGATCCAATCGTGGACCCCATGCTGAGAAGGGATGCGACCGGTCAGGAAGGTTGCCCGACTGGGAGAGCAGACGGGTGTCGCAACGAAAAAATTCTCGAAGCGAGTCCCTGTAGCCGCGAGTCGGTCCATACTCGGCGTGCGGATTTCAGGGTTACCATAGCATCCTGCCGCCCATACCCCCTGGTCATCGGTAAGAATGAAAAGAACATTCGTCGGTTTCATCATTTGTCCTCCTTGCAACGCACATCATATCTCTTCACCCAATCACCGACCTCTTTGATAGTCTCCGGTTTGGCAAGAGGGGGCATCACACCGGCGGAGGTGATGACCAGTCCACGGTGGTGGGGCAACGCATCCAGATCTGCCTCGATCTGCTCAAT
>JAJRTO010000525.1 GCA_024278235.1 Candidatus Poribacteria bacterium | reverse complement strand
TGATGCATGTTGAACATGGATGACATATAGGCGACAAGACCCGTGATCAGGTGGTTCAGATCCAAGAGTTCAAAAACGAGTTCGTCCTGTTGGAGTGCCTGGAGCAGTTGAACCATTTCCTCGTAGCAGTTCTGTTGTTCGTCGAAGGCTGCTGCAAGTTGGTCTCCTAGTTTGCCAGGTTTCTCAAGCATTCGCTGCGCAGAACGAAGTTTTGCACCGGAGATCCCCATGAGATTCTTGATCTGATGGAGCCTGGAATAAAGTCCCTGATATGCTTCTGAGCGTGCAACGTCCATCAGTGCCAGTGATAGCTTATAAAGCACCTGTGCGGAATTCCGCTGCTGGCGATGTGTCCACATCTCAAAATCACGCATCATCTGTTCATCCTGGCGATAAAAATAGAGTTTCGCAAGATTATAGTAAGCACTATCATATTCTGGATCACTTTGAATCGCTGCCCTAAACTCCCTGCTGGCTTCTTCGATACGATCTTTGTCCCAGTAAAGGATGCCCAGGTTATTGTGAGCTGCAGCCGAATGACCGTACTGCAATCCTGTCTGATAGGCTTCGATTGCTTTATCTGCATCCTCCGATTTGTCGTCATATAAGCTGCCCAGCAAGAAATAGGCTTGATCCACTGAATCAAAAATACCAGGCATATTTTCGTTCTGTCGGATCAGTTGCTGTAGATGTTCAATAGCCCGCTCACGAAAAAGATGCTGCCGTTTCAGATCCGTGTAACGCTGCTTCGCATAGATCGAGGCCGCACGAAACTGTGCATACAGGTGGGTTGGATCCAGGGCAACCGATCGCTCAAAATGTGCGATTGCCTGATCCCATTCCTTTCGTGCAATGCTGATTTCACCCAGATAGTAGTGGGCATCCGCATCCTCAGGGTGTGTCACAAGTACCTGTGTGAAAAGGGCATCCGCCTCCTGCCATTTTTTGAGTTGAAGGTAGATAAATCCAAGTCGATGGATCTCATCCACGCGATCTGGCTCAAGTTCCAGAGCGGCTTCGTAGTCCCTTTGGGCCTTCTCTAGTCGTCCTAATCGACTGTAAATCATCCCACGGTAGCAGAGCGCATCAACCCATGTGGACTGCCGCTCCAGCACCTGTGAGAAATTGGCCAGCGCGCCTTCATAATCGCGCATGTCATCCAACAACAGTCCCAATGTAAAATAGAACTCAGCATGATGCGGATCAAGCTCAATAGCTCGCTCAAGAGCTTGCTGTGCTTCTTCAAAATCCCCTTCTTTGTAGTGGGCAAAGCCGAGGTTGTAGTGTGCATAGGCAAAATCGGGCTCCAGACCGAGGAGTCGCCTGAAAGCACGCACGGCGTTCTCATAATCACCACTCCGCAGGTACAAATTACCTAGCAAGAAACCATCGCGCGCCTCGGATGTTCTGAGTGACCTCGCCTCTTTGCTCAGGTCTCCCTGGCTTAGGGTGGAGTCAAGTATGTTATCAGGCAGGGGATTTACTTCTCGGGACATGGCTTTTGGGTTTGATGCTGCTGACGTACGTAAAGCTTGGGAACAGTACCGACCTTGTTTCGATAGTACGTTACCGTGCGGCGGCTGATAGGAGCATCGTATTCCTTTGCTAGTATCTCGGCGATCTCAGCATCGCTGAATGGTTTGCTTCTACGTCCGGAACCCAGTTCATCAGGCTCACGCAGAGTGAGTAGTCGTTGGATGACATCCCCCTTGCTCTGGCAGAATGCCTTCAATGGTCTGCTGCCTTCGGGAATATCGAGGAGCTTTCCGGGGAGCACCCGGCTGATACTTGATTCATGTTCGCCGAGTTCTCTCGAAATCCCCGCCTGATTGAGTGGTCGCAGATGGAGTTCATTGCCACTCACGAAGAATCGGTACTGATACTCAAAAATAAACATGACGACTCGAAAAGTCAGACTCTTTCGTTGGTTGATCAGACGCAACAGTTCAAGCAGCTTACCTGCTTCGCTGCTCGGTGGGGAGTCGTGGGATTGAAAAACATAACGGCTGTTATACTCGACAGATGGATCCACACAAATTTCAGCGCGAGGGGGTTCTGTCAATCGTTCTACACGCGCCACGGTCTGAAGAGATTCGCGGTGAACGGGGGCGGGGGCTTCTGATACCTTTACCTGAGTCGAGCTATAGATCTGTACTCGTTCGACCAACTCACAGATCTCTTTTACAACCACAAGCGGAATGCCGAGTTCCTCTACCACTTCTTCAGGCTCATATTGAGACGATAAAAAATATTCGCTGAATTCCTGCTGTGTTATCTCATAATCGTGGATCTGTTGGGAGAGTTCCTCGAGTACTTCACCGGAATTAAGCGACTGTTGGGGCAAAATCGGTTCGCGTATTTCTGGGTCATCCAATCGCAAAGCACTGCTGAAATCCATGTCCTGCCCCGCCCAGGAACGACGCAGATAACGACAATACTCCAATGCATGAATCAGTCTGCCTCGTGGCACCTGATACTTGACGGCCAGTTCTTTCGCGTGACGGCGAGCATCCTCGCGGAAGAAATCCTGTTGCCAGCTTGCCTTGGATTCGATGTCATACTCTCTGAGGAATTCGATAAACTGGCGATCCTGAAATTCTTCGTAGAGGTGCCTCGGTATCCGGCCTTGAAATCTCTGCTTCCGCAGGTATCCTTCTCGAATCAATTCCCCGAAAAGAGGATTGGACTCAACCTGACGTATTGTCTCCTGGAACTCCTCCTCCGCCTGAGCCAGCAATTCGAGATACTCGCGAGGAGGTCGAGCCGAACGGATAGTGGGGATCACACTGATCTGAGGACGAGGACCGATCATACGCATAAATGCATGAACCTGCTAGGGAAAACTTGTGAAATTATACTGGACTCATTGTATCATTCCCCCATATCCAATGTCAATAGCTTGGGATTTCAAGATCGCTAACGACAATTCGAGATTTCGTTGACAAACGCCACGAATGGCATTACAATAAGCTACGTCAGGCAAGATACGGATGAGGTTACCTACAATGGATGAACCGAAATGTATTCTAGTTGCTGATAATGACAAGAGCATCCGGGATTCGATCTCCAAAGTGCTGAGGAAGGAATCCTATGAGGTATTGCTTGCAGAGGATGGGGCCGTCGCTCTCGAAATCCTGCGTAGACAGCCTGTCCATCTTCTTCTTGCAGATCTGCGGATGCCTGGTCTCGACGGCGTGCAACTGCTCAAGGCGACTAAGGCGATGAAGCCGGAGACAGAGGCGATCTTGATGACAGCTCATGCAACTGTAGAAACTGCTGTTGCTGCCATGAAGGAAGGTGCCTACGATTACATCCTCAAGCCGTTGAAGCGGCAAGAGATTCTGGTAGCTGTCAGTCATGCTCTTGAGAGACAGATATTGCGTACAGAAAATCGTCATCTCAAAGAACAGTTGGAGGCGATGCAAGGATCGTCCAAGATCATCGGCAAAAGTGCTGCGATGCACCAGGTTCTGGAGATGGCTCAGCAGGTCGCACAGAGTGCGGCAACGGTTTTGATCCAGGGTGAGACTGGCACCGGTAAAGAGATCATTGCCCAGGCCATTCATTATGCAGGTCCTCGTAAGGACAAACCTCTGATTAAAGTCAACTGTGCCGCGATTCCAGAAACACTCCTGGAGTCGGAACTGTTTGGTTACGAGCGAGGGGCTTTCACAGGTGCAATGACCCGTAAACCGGGACGATTTGAACTGGCAGATGGTGGGACGCTTTTCCTGGATGAGATCAGTGAACTGAGTCCGCAGGTTCAGGTAAAGCTGCTCAGGGTCCTTCAAGAAGGCGAATTCGAGCGTCTCGGTGCCACAAAGACCACTCAGGTGGATGTACGCATCATCGCAGCAACGAATACCGATCTCACCCTTGCTGTCACAGAGAAGTGTTTTCGGGCGGATCTTTTTTATCGCTTGAACGTGATCCAGCTCAGCCTGCCATCATTGAGAGAAAGGCGCGAGGATATCCCATTGCTGGTACAACATTTCTTGCAGGTATACTGTGAGAAGAATCAGACACAGCTTATCGGCATATCCAATGCGGCGATGGAATGTCTGATGGAATATCAATGGCCCGGTAATGTGCGGGAGCTGGAAAACGTGATCGAGGGTGCTGTCGTTCTGGCAAAAGGCGAAATCATTGGACTTGAGGATCTCCCCAGGAAAATCGCGCATCAGGACCCGGGTCCCGCCCGAAACCTGGTGATCCCTATTGGTACACCTCTGGCTGAGATTGAACGGCAGGTGATCGAGGAAACTCTCAAACAGTCGCGTGGTGATAAAGAACTCGCTGCGAAGCTACTGAACATCTCTTCACGCACAATCTATCGTAAACTGGACAGTAAGAAACTGGGCAGTCAGAAAGATGGATGATACGATTTAAGAAAGGAGATATTTATGCAGATTGAGCAAAGGTTGGAAGAACTTGGGTTGACGTTACCATCTGTCCCGACACCAGTGGCGAATTATGTGCCCTCGGTTCAATCAGGAAACCTCCTATTTCTCTCCGGTCATGGACCTGGTCAGGGAGAGGGGAAAATTTACAAAGGTAAGCTGGGGGATGACCTGGCGATTGAGGACGGATACGCCTCAGCAAAACAGGTAGCACTCGGCTTGATAAGCACCCTCAAGAACACGTTAGGTGATCTGGACCGTGTCAAGCGGATCGTCAAGTTGACAGGATTTGTGAACAGCGCACTCGGGTTTATTGATCAGCCGAAAGTCGTGAATGGCGCATCCGATCTGTTTGTCGAGGTGTTCGGCGAAAAGGGACGACATGCACGTTCCGCCGTGGGAATGGTGGAATTGCCAGGAGGGATCCCTGTCGAAGTTGAACTGATCGTCGAGATTGAACCGTAGTCACATCTTTTCCGCTCATCATCATACGACTCTGGTATAAACCCGTTATCTGTCAAGAGAACGGGTTTCTTCTTGCGTAGCATTACAGATCTTCTTCCATAAGAGGAACGTAATCATTGGCTGATGGTGACTACAATAACATTTTGATCTTCAGTTTCACTTTTATTGGCGATGCTGTTCTCTCCACATGCGTCATCTCTCCGCTGAGACGAACGTGTCCTCAGGCATCTCTGACCTTCCTGGTTGGATCCGCCGCGAGGCCCTTGCTCGATGGAGATCCGCAGATAGATCGGGTGTTGGTTTACGATAACCGAGGAGAACACCGAGGTGTCTTCGGTAAGCGGCGATTGATTCAGCAACTGCGTGATGAAACGTTTGATCTCGTCATCGATCTGAGAGATAGTTTATGGTCATGGTTTGCTGGAGGAGAGCGCTGGGGTATCAAGTGTCGCGAATACAGAACCCATGCGGTCACACGTTACTTGTCCGCGCTGGATAGGATCAATGTAAAAGGAGCTGCTCCCAGCATTGTCCTGAAGGACTGTGAGATAAGAAACGCCGAGCAACGGATAGGGCCAAAGAACACCCGTTATCGGATCGCAGTACATCCGGGTGGAAATTGGGTATACAAACGTTGGCCTGTCGCCCATTTTGCCAGGCTTGCAGATCGTCTGGTTGTCTCTCTGAATGCCGAAATTGTGCTCGTTGGCGGGCCCGGGGAAAACGAGATCATCGAGGACGTCATCGGACAAATGAAGTTTTCCCCGCTGATGCTCAACGGAATCTCTTTGAGAGAAGTCGCAGCCGTTATCTCTCTGTGCGATCACTATATAGGTAACGATACAGGACCGATGCACCTGGCTGCTGCTGTTGGCACACCTGTAACAGCCATCTTTGCTTCAACAGATCATCGCCGTAGTGGCCCTTACGGAGATCAACATCGTGTGGTTCTCAGTGAAAAGAATCCTGGTTGCCAACCATGCCATCCAGGCAGGCATCCGGGTAAGTGCAGTCGAGGTTTTTGCGAAATTTTGAATTCAATCTCCATCGACGAGGTGTTTGAAACAGTATGTGCACAGATCTCTGTTCTCTGATATGTTGAGATCCAGCACACATCTGTTATCACAAAATGCTCATACTCAACGAGATTAAACGCAAGGCGTTCCATTTCGCAGGATTGTCGATTCCCATCAGTTACTACTTTGTCGATCGCTCGACGGCTATCTACGTGATGATTGGACTCAACATCTTTTATTTCCTTGCTGAGATCCTTCGTTTCGTTAGTCCCCCTTTACGTCGTATCTTTCTCAGATATTTTGCTCCTCTGCTCCGACGTGATGAACACAAACGAATCACAGGAACGGGTTATTATCTGATAGGAGCTTTGCTGAGCATTTTTCTTTTTAGAAAGCCGTTTGCCATCGTGAGCCTCTGCTTCCTGATCATTGGCGACTTCTTTGCAGCGCTTGTCGGTGTTCATTGGGGGCGCACAAAGATTGTTGGCTCCAAAAGCCTGGAAGGAAGTCTCGCCTGTTTTGTCGCATGCTTCACCACAGCGTTTCTACTGCTTGTGAATCCCGGAGTTCTCGATGTAAGCCATGAGGCATTCGGTTGGAACATCGCAATAGCAGGAGCCCTGGCGGCGACCCTCGCAGAACTGCTGCCGCTTGGCATCAACGACAATTTGATGATCCCCCTGGTTTCAGGACTTGTGATGACGATCGTTGTAACCCTACCACACTAAAGGTATCAAAAGTGCGAATGGTTGCTACGTAGCATCGGAGATCGATCACAGAACATCCATGATTGTGTTCTCGAATTTTGACAGTTGGGTCACTGCCCTGGCTTACACAGGTCAGCGACAACGTTCCGACCCATAACCCAATGCTCGATCCTTACACCCAATCGTGGCATGACGTTTGCTCTCTTTCCCCACAAGATTTGATCCCCCTGGAAAGGAGAGATATCATGGTTTACAGCATTTTCAGGCAGATGTTCATACGCGTATTTCGGCCAGTGAATGGCCTCAGATTCAGTTCAAATAACAGGATTTTCCATACCGTTTTGGTGTTTGGCCTGCTCTTGGGGAGTCTGCTGTTGTGGGGATGCGACTCAGATCGAGATACCGATCCGATTATCATGTATCCCGAAGATGAGACTCCGCCTGCCGAACCACGTGGTGTCTATAGTATTACGGGCGACCAAGAGGTTTATGTTCGCTGGTATCCCAATCGGGAAGATGATCTCGATGGGTATGGGATATGGCGTAGTTTCGATGATCAGAATTTCGACTTGATCGCGGAAGTTGGGCCCGATGTCGATGAGTATATCGATCAAGATGTCCGCAATGGCAAAACCTATTTCTATGCTGTAACCGCATTCGACACATCTGGAAATGAAAGCGAACTAAGCCCCGAATCCGTTCCTGATACCCCAAGGCCGGAAGGGCGTAATATCACCCTCGAGGATTTTGATTTACGTCCGACGCGGAGCGGCTTTGACTTCTCGCGCCCTGAACGAGGAGCTATTGCCTGGGATGACCCAGACACGGATATCTATCTTGACATCGATTCGGACACGGGTTTTGCCTATCTCCGTTCCGACAACGATACGCTCCTTCAGGATATGGGCTTTCACGATTCTCTGGATGAACTCGACGTCGCACCGGAGCGTGGTTACACCGTCATCGAGGTGGAGTTGATCGAGGGACATATCTACGTTTTCTGGACCCTGGATGATCATTATGCCAAGATTCATGTGACCAAACTGACGGACACCAGTGCGACATTGGACTGGGCCTATCAGGTGGATCCCGAGAATCCCCAGCTTGCGCCGGCACTTCTGAAACAGGAGCATGAATAATGCGTCGATGGCTTGTTCTTTCATGCGTCATTGCGTTCTTGTGTGTTAGTAGCAGCCCGGGATGGGCGAGGAGTTGGCGCGCTGAATCCCGTTATCCCATCATCCGAAATTACATATCACCGAAGGATCCTGCATTAGCAGAGGTTCTATCCACTGTTTTTCCGGGGATGGGACAGATCTATGCCAGCAGTCCTGGGAAGGGGATGCTGTTTCTGTTTGCTGAAGCCACTCTCTTTATAGCCGCAATGATTCAGATCGACCGTGCTGTCTATTACGATGACTTTGCTGACCGATACGAACTGTTCTATGATGAATACACGGATGAGTATCTAACGTATGAACAGGGTTACAGTAGAGCGCGAGGACACAGAATGCTGGGTGCAGGTCTGCTGCTGGCAAGCGCAGGAGTTCATCTGTGGAACATCCAGGATGCCGTACAAACCGCGCAGCGATACAACCGTTCCCGTCGTTTGAGTTTTGAGATACGCACCGTTCCAGAAACACAACTCGCATGTCGTATACGGTTTTGAGTGTTGAGTGACCGCTGATGGCCGGCCATTGCGGTTTGGCTTTGGCCGGCCCAGATTAGGTTCCTTATTATGCGAAAATATGGTCATCATGTTTTGTTCCTCATAAGCAGCATGTTCATACTGTTAGCAACAGGTATTCTTCCGGCCAACTCGTTGCTGCACCAACCGGATATCAATCCGATCCCCTACCAACCTGGTGAGCGACTGATCTATAAAGTAAAAATCAGTGGAATCCCGGCAGGTCGATGGGAGATGAACGTGCTTGCTGAAACTGACATCAACGGTGAGACGGTGTATCATTTTCAGTCAGAAGCCAATACCAAAGGTTTGTTTAAGTTGTATAAATTCCGGGACTCACAGGAAAGCTACGTGTCTAAATCAGACTTTTTTCCCGTCCGCTATGAGAAGGATCTTCGGGATCGTTCCTATCGCGCCCAGATCGTGGTTGATTTCAAGCATGATCTGGGTCAAGCCGATCAGCTATACAACGGAAAACGTCACTACCTGAAGATATCCGCCGGGATTCAAGATGAGCTTTCGATGGTCTATCTGATGCGCCGTAAACAGATTGAACCTGGCAAGAGGTATGAGTTCGATCTGCTCACACTCAAGAAGATGTTTCACGTCTTTGTGCAGGTGCTTCCGCGTGAGCGGATTAAAACGGTGTTGGGTAAACGTGAGACGTTGGTTCTCCGTTCAACGCATGGGTATCAGATCTGGCTCACCAATGATGAACAACGGATTCCTGTGCGTATTGAAGCTCAGACAAGAATTGGAAAACTCACAGGAGAACTAGAAGCTATCCAATAATCTATGGACTCTCCCCTCGCACGTCTTCGATGCTCGGACGTGTATCAACATATCCGTCGGAGTCTAGAGGCTGGCGGTCCTGCCCTCTGGGCTCAAGGCATCTATGGTGCCGCACGGGCCTATGTCGTTTCTGCTCTGGTGCGGGATCTATCTGCCCCTTTCCTTATTGTGTTGCCATCCCAGGATGAAGCAGAGAAGTTACATGCAGACCTGGAAACGATCGGTGAACTGGAAGCCCATCTCTTTCCTGAATGGCGCACTTTTTTCCTCAATAATGCTTTCCCCTCACGAAGAGTTGTTGCAGAGCGTATGACAGCGGCTGATCGGCTATTGGAGTCGCGTCAGGCTGTTGTGGTGACTTGCATCGACGCGCTGATCCACCGATATATTCCTCGCCCTGTATTTGAGAACAACGTTCTGCGGCTGCAGACAGGTGAAGAATGGGATCTGGAGGTACTGAGTCAAAGGTTGTGGCAATTAGGATACCGTCGTGTCGAGATGGTCGAAATCAAAGGGGAATTTGCGAGGAGGGGCGGTATTCTGGACGTCTATGCGTTGAACCATGACCATCCCGTTCGTATCGAGTTCTTCGGAGATGAGATCGATTCCATCCGTATCTTTGACGAAACATCCCAGCGGTCTATTCAATCACTTGAAAATGTGTCTGTGCTTCCTTTGCGTGAAGTGATTCTCTCTCCTGAAGCAGTGGATCTGTGGGATCAGCATGCCAACGAGTTTCTACTCAGTTCCGATTCCCTCGATCTCCGCAAGAAGATTCAGGTGCGAAGCGATCAGATCCATGCCGGAGAGGATCTGGAGGGTATCGAAAGTTATCTTCCCTGGTTCTACGAGGAGCGGAGTACTCTCGTTGATTATTTGCCTCCAGAGTGTATCGTCGTGTTTTGTGATCCGCTCTGGGCGAGCCGAGAGGCAGATCGAGCCCTGGCACAGGCTCACGATTTCTATACAGAGAAAGTTCAGCAAAATGAGCCCATTGTCCCCGCTGAGGATATGTTCACAACTTATCAGGATATTCTCGAATCCTTGTATCAGTACCGTCTTCTATCTATTGCGTTCTCGCGTCAGCCCGATACCGTCAAAGAGATGAAGGAGATGGCCTCCCGGATGGAGACGGTCATCTTCGACACACATCCTATCAGTCTACCCAAAGGCAATTTTGATTATTTTCTGGACTCCTTCAAGCAATGGCAACAGCAGGGATATACGATCCATCTTTCCTGTGAGAATGATACGCAGATCGACCGTGTTAAAGGATTGCTGGAAGGTCGAGGCATTGAGTCGGCCCAGGTAGGGTTTTCAGAAGGGACGCTCAGCGAAGGGTTCTTATCATCTTCTCTGGGCCTTGTGGTGTTGCCGGATCACGAGATCTTTGGGCGTCATCATCGACGGTTGAGGCGAAAGAAGTTTAAGGAAGGCACACCGCTGCTGAGTTATCTGGATCTGAAAGAGGGAGATTATGTCGTGCATATCTCTCATGGGATCGGGATATATCGAGGAATCAAGCGACTCGAGGTCGACGGGCATCCTCAGGAATTACTGATGCTGGAATATGCAGGCCATGATTTGCTCTATGTCCCGGCATACCAGATCGATCTGGTTCAGAAATACATCGGAGGACGAGAAGATGCAAAATTGCGTCTCGACAGGCTAGGTGGTGCTTCTTGGAGCAAGACGAAAGCTCGTGTCAAGGAATCGGTACGTCAGATGGCCGGCGAATTGCTCCAACTGTACGCCATCCGTGAATCTCGTGAGGGATTTGCGTTCTCCCCCGATGTCGCATGGCAACGACAGTTCGAGGCTGGCTTTCCCTATGAGGAGACACCAGATCAGTGGGCAGCGATTGAAGAAGTCAAGCGGGATATGGAGCGGCTCCAGCCTATGGATCGCTTGATCTGCGGTGATGTGGGTTATGGCAAAACGGAGGTGGCTCTTCGTGCCGCATTCAAAGCCGTTATGAGCGGCAAGCAGGTGGCTGTATTGGTACCAACCACTGTCTTGGCGCAACAACACTTCAACACGTTCCGTGAGCGAATGCACGAATTCCCGGTTGAAATTGGTGTGCTCAGTCGATTCTGTCCCCCGCAGGAATGCAAACAGATCATCCAGGGGCTGAAAAAGGGAATCGTCGATGTCGTGATAGGGACGCATCGCCTACTTTCACAGGATGTGAAATTCAAAGATCTGGGACTGCTGATTATTGATGAAGAACATCGCTTTGGCGTGAAACATAAAGAACGCATCAAGCAATTGAAACAGTTGGTGGATGTATTGACATTGACAGCAACACCGATTCCTCGTACACTACACATGTCTCTTGTCGGGGCCCGTGATCTCAGTGTGATCAACACACCGCCCGAAAATCGCTTCCCAATCGAAACCTATGTGATGGAGTATGATTCCGAGGTCGTCAGGGAGGCCATTCTACGGGAAATGGATCGGCACGGTCAGGTGTTCTACGTACACAATCGGATTGATAGTATCGCCAGCATTGCGATGGGGATCCAGAATCTCGTGCCGGAGGCCCGAATCGCTGTGGCGCATGGACGTATGCTTGAGCACCAACTCGAAGACATCATGATGGATTTTATTGCTTATCGGTACGATGTGCTGGTATGTACTACCATCATTGAATCGGGGTTGGATATCCCAAATGTCAATACGATTCTCATCAACCGAGCGGATGCGTTGGGGCTGGCTCAACTTTATCAGTTGCGTGGACGAGTGGGACGGGCTCAACGAAAGGCTCATGGTTATCTGTTCTATCCAAAGGGACGTGCGATTACAGAGGGGGCCCAGAAACGTCTACGGGTGATCGAAGAATTTAGTGAACTGGGAGCAGGTTTCAAGATTGCCCTGCGCGACCTGGAAATCCGAGGTACCGGCAATATCCTGGGTCCAGAACAGCATGGTCATATTTCCGCAGTAGGCTACGACCTCTATTGCAAGCTACTCGATGAAGCGATTCGGGAACTCAAAGGCGAGAAAATCACTGAGGATGTGGAGACACGTATCAATCTACCAGTGGAAGCATATCTCCCAGATGGCTACATTCCCGATAGCCGTCAGAAGGTGGCTCTGTATAAGAGGATTGCAGCCGTGACAAGCGAGGAGGAACGCATGGATCTGGAGGATGAACTCCGTGATCGTTATGGTCCTATTCCTCAACCTGTGCAGCGGATCCTCGAATTGGGGGAGCTAAAGAGACTTGCCCAGTCACTGGGGATCCAGGCAATTGTTGCAGGGGAATCCCTTGTTAAATTGACTTTTGACACCGCAGATCCCAACATCGATCCTCGGCGTCTGGTAACGATCATTCGTGAAGATCCTCGATTGAGACTTGCCCCGCCAGTGCGTCTGATGATGGATGTGAGTGGTCTGGGCGAATTACCGTTGTTGGCAGCGATCAAGGAACTGCTGCGAAAACTGAAGAACCAGCAGTAATCAACCCAAACAGTAATCAACATAAATGGAAAGTGATTCAGGAGGAAGTATCTATGAGAGGAACAAGGATACTATTTGCTTGGACGATCGTTATTGGAATATCCCTGATGCTCGGTTGCAGTAACCGAATCGCAAATGCTGAAGG
>JAJRTO010000524.1 GCA_024278235.1 Candidatus Poribacteria bacterium | reverse complement strand
TTGTATGGGCAGCGCGGCGATCTCTGCGATTTGTTGACCGAGTTCCCTTAGCAGGGCCCGGTCTTTCTTGCTAATAGACATAAGTTTCATCCCCTTTGAATGTGTGTTGTCTTCGGATCTCAAGTTCCTCAGTGATACAGATGAGAGGTTCCGTCACACTATGGTTCCATTGCTCGGCGATCCATTCAGGCATGTGATGACGCACAAAGAACGTTAGTGTCGCCGCAATAGTTCCAGCAGTTGCCGAACCTGCTCATTGTCCGGTTCGAGACGCAGAACTTCCTCCCCTTCCTGGAGAGCCAGGTCAGGCTGACCGGTGCGATAATAGGCCCAACCGAGGGCTGCATGCGCAATCGCCAGATCCGGATTCAGTTCCACAGCTCGTCGAAATTCAGCGATAGCCTCTGGCCATTTGCGTTGCTGCATGTACTCATAACCGCGTTGCAGGTAGAGGTTTCCATATCCCATCGGGCCGGGCCGCTGTGAAACCCGTTGAACCGAGCAGCCGCAGTAGACACAGAGCAGCAACGCTGCCACGAGAATGTGTTTTGGCATCCTATGCATGTTCTGCATATCAACGGACAATCCGAATGCTCGTCGTTTCCTTTGCTGGCACGTGGATTTCATACATCTGCATATCTTCTTCGCTTTGTGATACCTGCACCGTGTAATCTCCACCATTCAGGATAAAAGGCACCTTCCCAAACCTATCGGTCGTTTTTGGAAAACCTCCGATGTCAATGGTCATGCCGGCCATAGGTTCCCCATCAGCATCAACAGTCTCAACCCATAGAAGTGCAGGGCGTTCAGGTGCTCCCACATCGAAATGGAGCGAATTGGTGAACACCCGTCGCGTGAGGATGTCCTCGATGGCACAGATCAATGTGTGCATGCCTTGAGTCCCCTCCGGAATCTCCCATATCGCCTTGCCAACCGAGTGGACGCCCGGCTGGATGTCGAGCAGATACTCTCCCGATTCAACGGTTCCCTGCGGCCCCGTGATCCACCAACGGATGGTGTGCCTGGGGAATGACTTCTTCTGTGTGGTAAACGTCATCAGATCGACCTCAAACCGTTCGCCCGGTTGGAAAAGGGTTTGAGGTTCAAGGATGAGCAGTTTGGGGTCGTTGATATAAAGATTCCGTATCGGTTCATAGAGCATCTTAACCTTCCGCTGCCGGTCGAGCAACCCATAAGTGCCCTTCTCTCGCCCACCTTTCAGGTCGGCAAGCGTCCATATTGTTACGCCGCACACAAATTCCCTGCGAGCCATCAAACTCTGAACATCCACACGCAATATTTTATCATGATATTCCATACTGAATCGCTCATCGCTGCCGTAGCCCGCATGCTGATCCTGATAGGACATCGCGGCGTTCTCCACCGATAGAATCGGCTTATCGGGCATGTAGGCATGAACGGCGTCGATCTCAGTGCGGATGTCGTAGACGTTGGCGGAATGAAACCAACCGTAGTGCAACGGTTTGCCGATTACGTCGAGATATTGCCACGTGTTCGGACCAGTGGACGCCGCTGAAGCATAGGATACGAGACGGGTGTCATCCAGGGAGCGCACATACTCCGTCGCACGGCGCACATACCCTTCTACCTGTGGGGATTCCTGTTCTCCCCTGGTGAGCCAGGCGCGGCTGAATTCATTGCCGATGCTCCAGAAAATCACGCCCGGATGGTTGAACTGCTGATCGATCATCTCATCCAGTTGCGGTTTGACCCACCGATCCCAGAAGTCCTCACTCGCCAGCACATCGCTCGCGTTTTGCCATACAGGAATCTCAGACCACACCAGTAGTCCGAGTTCGTCGCATATATCCAGATAGTGAGGATGGAAAGGGTAGTGGCCCAGACGCACGAAATTACAGCCGAAATCCTTGATCAGTCGCAGGTCACTTTCCTGCGCTTCCAGAGTGACTGCACTTCCCATCCCGGGATAGTCTTGATGGATCGCCATGCCGGACAACCAGATTTCCTCGCCGTTCAGGAAAAGCCTGGAACCCTGTGTTTTTGCCTGCCGGATGCCGAAACGTTCCCAGTGCACGCGCCAGATTTCTGATCCTTCGACGCGCCAGCGCAGTTTGAGGATATACAGAGACGGATCCTCAGGTGACCAGAGACGAGGAGTCTCGACCCATAAATGCAGTCTATCCTGCATTTGCTGAGATGGTTCCAGGAGATAGTTCTTTTCCACGGAAGCCTTTGTCTCCCCGATGCTTGCCTGGAACTGAACAGAGCGTGGATCGTCCAGGGAATTCTGCAACCGTATTGCGACAGAGATCCGACCATCAAGTTGAGTTGTGATATAAGTTTGTTCGAGGCTCACGCCGGGCCATCTCTCCAGATAGACCTCACGGCTGATGCCTCCACAGTTCCACCAGTCGATGGTATGGTGGGGGGCCTGATCGCGCCGGGGCGTATTGTCAGCACGCACGACGAGCAGGTTGGGAGCATCCCAACGCAGGGGCAGATCCTCGAATGTGAAGGCCGTGTAGCCTCCCCGGTGTGTTCCGAGATGTTGTCCGTTCAGCCATACATCGGCGATCAGGTAGACCGCCAGGAAACGCAGACGGATAGAGCTTCCACGCCATTCCTGCGGTATGTTGAATACCTTGCGAAACCAACCCAAGCCGTTGTAATTCCATGCGACGCCCGCATCCCGTCCTTCATTCCAGACCCCGGGCACCTCGAAATCCATCCACCCGGCCATGTCAACATCTTCCATATACCACTGCTCAGCCTCGCCAACACCTTGTGGATCCGCCTTGAACTTCCAGACATCATTGAGCCCTACCCGTTCCACATCGGGGATCTCGTCCTGGGCATAAGACATTTCCAATCGCCAGGTGTGGAAATCTTCGTTCGCGGAGGCAGAAGAAACACCTATTAGCAGTCTAGCGGTGATCATCATACTAATGAGGAAGCAAGGGAATGAGAACGCGGGGCAACGGGGAAATGAATTCATAGACAGACTCCATAAACCAGTACAGATACCAAAAAAGGCTGCCGAACCAGTATCCATCTCGATTCCGCAGCCAGAAGGACAAAGGAAGTGATTCTCCCGCCCAGGTAGAATTCAATGAATTCTTTGAAGAACGTCTTCAGCAGGTCTTTGAAAAGTTGACCATATTCCACGTCAGTTCCCGCTTCAACCTAGCAATGCTGGGTATCAAGAACGTAAATGTCGGTAGTTTCTGTGATCAAGTTCCGTCACAACATAGGTGTTCTGCATTGGTTCTGTTTGTGTCGGAGTGAACAGCGGTGACGGGTAGTTGCACACTCACCGTCGTACCGACTCCCAACTCACTCTCAATTTCAATCGTGCCACCATGCTGCTCAACGATGCGCAGTGCGTTCGTAAGACCAAGACCGGTGCCATGTTCCTTGGTCGTAAAAAACGGTTCGAACAGTAGCTGTTGCTGTTCTTCCGTCATACCGATACCACTATCCTGAAACTGGATGCAGATGCCTTGAGCTTCGGATTGTATGGACACATGGAGACTGCCACCCTCTGGCATAGCCTGCATCGCGTTCAACATCAGATTCATGAAGACCTGTTTTAGTTTGGCAGGATCCGCCTGGATCAGAGTACAATCCTGGTAGTCCCTCTGTACTTCGATCCGATGGTGTTTGAGATTCGCTTCCATGAACTGGATGACTTGATCGGTCACTTGAGGGACATCCGTCGGTTCAAATTGCAGTTCAGTCGGCCGGGCAAAGTCCAGCATACCATCCACGATCACATTGAGTCGCTCGACTTCCTCCAACACAGCCTGCACATATTTCTCTGACTCGGTCGGAACATGCTTCTCCAACAACTGGATCAGCATCCGAATAGAGGATAGCGGATTCCGGATCTCGTGGGCAAATGCCGCAGACATCCGACCAGCAGTACTGAATCTTTCTGCTTCAACAAGTGCCTTCCGTGATGCCTGAAGTTGTTCCGTCATCTGGTTGAAAGCAGTTGCGAGTTGGCCGATCTCATCTTGTGTGCGCACCTGGCTGCGCTGATCGAGATCACCTGCCGCAACCTGGCGTGTGGCTTCGACAAGCTGAGCCACTGGCCCGGTCACGGTTCCTGCAATGACATGTCCTATCAGTGCTCCCAGGAGGATCCCGCCCATGAGGATCCCGCTGAGGATGGCGATCAATTGCCTCTGCGCTTTAACACTCTCAGTGCGATTCAACAGATAGGTCCATATACGTCCGGTGCGATCCAAAGGATAGTGAATAGCCTTATAAGCCACGCCAGCGCATTCGACATCCCATGCAACACGAGACTTTCCTTCGTGGAACAAATATCGTCTTGCCTCTGATACGCGAACCGATTCCGCAACCTGTTGGCTGGGAACGTCGGGGATAGTCGTGTCGATCACGCCATCCGTGTTATCAAAGACCACGACATCTGCACCTGTCACCTGCTTGATCTGTTCCAGATAATGTTCAAAACCTGCGGCAAAAATCGTCTGGGGGATTGACATCAACCGGTCTATCCGTTTGGATTCCTGATGACGAAAGATCCCAACAGTGATCCCCCCCATCAGGAGTAGAAGAACAAACAGCCAGAGAATGAAAGGAACAACCACTTTTGTTCGGATGCTGTGGATACGCATGGTACAACCCGGATTTCCCGATCCCAGATTTTTCGTCTTCGTTTTTTGCTTTCGTTTTTCTCTTTTCTCTTGCCAACAGTGACTATAGCATAGAGTGAAATTGCTGTCAATGCTCTGGGCATGGAGGCAATCCTTTTGGATTGCGGTAGCAAACCGCAGTTTTCAAGCAGCACGGACAGCCTTGTCTGTGCCCAGGCGAAGCAGCATGCGCAGACAAGCTGTCCGCGCTACCCGTTTTCCCGGAGGGGGAGTAAGCTACCCACACATTCAGTAGATCACAAACCGCCCTCCGGTAAGCAAATCTCGGTTTTGACTCCGAGCTTTCGCTGGACTGCTTGTCTGAGGAACTGGAGCATGGTTCTGAGAGGAAAGAGCACTTGAAACAACAGACGTCCCAACCATACTGCGGGCTATGCATGGTATAGGTGGTCTTGTACGTCCGCTTCCGATCTACCAAGGCGCGTGTTCCTCTCTGTTTCCCACGCACAATGACCGGCATCTCATAGGGAGAGTGCCACACGCCTGCAACCAGCGGATAACAGGCACGCTGTAGAAGCCTCTATCAAGATAGAAACGTTTGACTGTGACGTTCAGTTCGGCAATCTGGTCAAGCAACCGGGTACTGTTCTGGAGACGTCCCGGCACTCGGGCACGCAACGTTTCGTTGAGTCCGGCTTCCAACTCTTCAAGGTTGTCCAGTTTGTTCAGGTGATAGCGCACACCGTTGCCTGTGGGTGCCTGCTCCAGCGTCTTGCACATTTGCTCGACGCTCTCGGCGTTAGCCGCTGCGTGGAGCAGAATCTCAAACAGCGTCTCTCTTGAGGCAAGTCGCCTTCCATCTCAATGTGCAGGTGTTCCTGGAGCACATCGAGCGGAATGTGGGTATTAGTTAGCCAGGGATGGTTTCGGTAGATTCCCTCTGAAATTGTATCTTATTCCGGGCATCATCCATGATGAAAAAACGGACCTTGGCACTTTTCCCAGACAGCAGTCGAAGACGGATCTGATGTTGCCCGGGAGGCATGTCATCGAATAGGGGGATGAAGAATGAGCGTGCCTGACCCGGACGTATGCCCTCCTTGTTGATATAGAACCCTGAGGATGGCTGATTCTGGATGTCGAATTTCCGTATCAAGGCCGTGTATTGTGTCGCCGCCTGATAAGAGGCGAGGGGTCTGTTCCCGCCATCAATCGTCACCAGCACGGCAAACCGGTCAGGGATGTTCGCTTCCTCGTTATCATGATACACGACAACGTTCAGCGTCATCTGGTCGAAAGAAGATTTCTCAATAGACACGACGAGTGGATTTTCCGGGGAGAGGGTGTATGCCGTACGTCGCTTCCAGATAGATGCCGCCACGAGATTGGCCGGTAACTGATTGACGAACACTTCTAGCTCATCCCGGATAGCATACGGAGATTGAGCTTCCAGGCGAAATGTGTGCAGGCCGGGTCGTATGGGAGGCACGATGAGTTCTCCCTGAGGAGACAAGATAGGAAACTCAGCAAATCTCTGACCATCGACAAACAACGTAATCGCAATATTCGACAATCGGTTTCCGGTTCTGGTCAAAGATGGCAGCGAGCGATAGAACAGGCGGATGTTGGTCGGCATCACTCCCGTAGGCAAATCATGATTGACGACTTTCAACTGGATGCTGCTGTTCCAGGGCAGGCGGCAATATGTTGTTCTCGAAGATTTGACCTCCGAAGGTTCAACAGATAGCAGAGGCTCAAGGATGGCGACCCTCTCCTCATAGTTGTCAGGAGCCAGTGTCAATGCGATTTTCGTCGTCGGCTCCGTGACCTCTTCACGAGGCGCAATCCATTTTTGCTGTGTCCGAATCTTCACCATTTTATCCTGGTTCACTAACTGATTGCGGTTTGCAGGAGTGAGCACTTCCCAACCGCTCCCGGATGGAGATCCAAGACGTAATCGCAGACCCTTGCGACTTGCACGATCCTCCGGAACATAAGTGATCCGCTCGGCTGTCGGAGCACGTTGGTGAAAACGCAGATGGACTTCCGCCTCTGACTCGAATGTCAACCGCTTGATAGTCCTGGGTAGTTCGATATACCGGTAGACAGCGTCGCTGGGAATATCTGATTGGAACTCTCTGGGCGCGTAGAACGCATCGTTTGACCGGGTTGCTTCGACAGCAAAGCGACCTGTCGCGATGGCCATCCCCTTTGAATTAAAAAGGCGGTAAACAACTTCACCCCTCCGGGGTGTCTGATCGCCTGCCTTGAACGGCAAGCGGGCCGTCACTCGCAACGTTCGTGATCCCTGTGATCCGCCAGGTAGAACGATCTCCAGACCTTCATCGGAACTGCACGGATAATAGGCATAGGTTCCCAGAGAGGGTCTGGTCCTTGCCCACTCAGCACCCGTTGCTGATGCCCCGGTCGTCCTGGTAGTAAAGAACTCCAGGGCGATACGATTCGAACCGATATTTTCAATCTGAACCGTCACTGCACCCGCTGAGAACGGCCGCTGGAACGACGATACGACCCCGTCATCGGGAACGGCCAACGGTATCTCTTCTGTCTTGATCTCACCCGCTTCAGTGAACTGGATGACGCGCAACATCGCCGGATGTTCCTGCTGGACGATTGTCGCCCTGAAGTCCCCGGGGCCGAGCAGGTTGAGCCAGGCCGATTGACCCGGTTTCAACGCGAACGACGGGGATTCCGGTACAAAAAAACGCAGCAGCCCGCCACTCGATGTCGGGGATTCAAAGCGCACCATGTATTTCCCCGCCGGCAGATCATCGTTGAAGGTTACCACAAACCGCTGTGGTGCTGACAGAATAGGGGCTCCCGGGGCTCGTGAGCCGGACGTAAGCAGGACGTTCTCAGCCTCCTTTGACGGTTCATTCTTGAGATAATAGATACGTTCATAGGTAGTGTAACTCCCGGAAACCACAGGCATTTCGGACACTGTTGAGACAGGGGTGATCGCCACCTTCAATGGTAAACGAGATGGAGGTGGCGCATCAACATAGGCAACCACGTTGAGCGTCAATGGTTCCCGATCTTTTTTGTACAGGGAAAGTATCACCGGTTCTTCAGATTTCAAGGAGTAATAGGTGCGTACCTTTGAGGATTCCCGGCTGTCCGGAACGAATGTCATCGACTGCTGATACGGTAAAAACGGAACGACGTTCAGGGCATCGTCCTTGTCGGTGGAGGTGATCGGTTCCAGGACTTTCAACTCTGACCGATAGACATCGGGGGCGATTGTGCTCCATAACCCGACGGGTTCCGCCTCTGTTGCGACAGCCCGCTCCTTGATGATGAGTTTCTGAGAGCGTATTTTCACCAGCCGATCTGCAAGAAATAGTTCCCTATGATTATCTGGCCTCAATGGATACCACTCTCTGGAGTGTGAGGCATCTAACACGCTCACCGTGCTGGAACCGAGGCTATCCTCTGGAATATATGTCTTCCTCACATATTCTGGACGACGCTCATAAAGGGCGATAGCGACTTTCCCGTTGTCAGTCCACACACGAAGTTTCCCAGGTTGATCCGGGAGATGGATATAGAAACCTGCACCCTCAGATGGCACGCCAGGATACCCCCGCGGGACATATCTGTCATGGATCGTCGCGCCAGTGGGTATGAGTTCCTCCGCACCTTGTGAAAGTAGTTTACCGGCCGTTGAGAGGATCTCGTAGTAGATAACATAAGGCTTTGGGGGAGCGATCGGCTTCTCCGGGAGTTGCATCCTGGATGTGAGTTTTAGTATACGACGGTAAGACGATGTGGAACCTGTAAAGTTTACGACGACCGGGATCAGCCGGCCGTTCGTCAAAGTACGATAGTAGCGAAGCAGGGAAGTTTCGGGCTCGACACGGACATAGGAAAACCTGTCCATCACGGGAGAAGTGAGGCTGGTTGTGGGACCGGCAACCTTCGTGGATTGCCCTTGTCGGAGAAAACTCAGCTTGTTGCGGGCGTCCGGAACCTTGTTGCTGCCAGGATATCGCTCAATCACCCGCTGAAAGAAACGCCTGGCTTCAGCGGCACGTCCCTGTGCAAGAGCACATGCGCCTTGCCAATAGAGCAGGTTATCTCGCAAATCCAGTCGCAGATCGGTTCGGTTCGTCAGTTCTTTGAGCTTGAGTTCGGATTGACGTAAGGCTTTGCGACGATAATCCCGGATCGCCTGATCGTAAAGGGTCTGCGTAGAAACCGTCGTCCATGTTGGGGTTTGCGAAGGGCGAGCCGGTGAATCGGAACCCGGATATCGATATTTCCCCGGGATCATCTCAGGATAGCGATCCACATAAAACCGGGCATCCCAGCCAACATCTCCTGGTGATAAGAAACGATATGTGTGTAAACCGGGGGGTATCGAAAGATCCACTTCAGCAACCGCCTGCGAACTATCTGAGGCCAACGGGATCTGTTCGACAAGCTGTTCGCCCTGGTAATTCAGTCGCTTACTTATGAGGTAACGGGGGATGTCCTGCGGACGATTGATGGGGACTTCCTGGGATTTCAACTGGAGCTTCAACCGTCCGGGTCCAACAAGGTTGAGTGCGGCGGCATGCCGGGAGGTTATTGGATAGGGAGTGTCCTCCATAATGAGGAAACGCAAGAGAGCCTTACTGCGACTTCGCATATCAAATCGAATCCGGTACTCCCCCGGTCCCAGATCTTCCCCCAGAGTCAGCGTCAGGCGTTGCTTCTTGGAGTACCATGTCCCCTCCACGATGTCAAAGCTGGCGAGGGGCTTCCATGCTCTGATGTAAAACGTCCGTTGAGTCGCTGTATGAGACGATGCAGGTCGTGAACCAGCCGCCCCCATGATCCGCGCGCGGATCATGGGAACCTCTGCGGAGCCATAGTAAACCAGGACGTTGAGTCTCTTCGGGCGATACGATTCCTTCTGCATGGTCACGACAATGGGCTGTTGCCGTCGCAGGAGATAGGATGTACGCCGTTTCCATAATATCGGGGCGACCTGCGTTGGATCCGGGGACAGAGGCAAACGATTGATGAACAGTCGGACGGGGGACGGGCTTCTAAACTGCACGCGATGCGTCCCTTGCGGGAGATCATCCAGATGAAGACGTCCCGACTTCCGAGAAAGCATGTCGCTGCCATACTGAGATCCGTCCAGGATGTACGTGAGAGACGATGTCTCCTCCCGCTCTCTGTAATAGATGGCCTCCATGGTCACAGGGAGTGTGTTGTGCGGATTCGTGTGATCCACCAGTTGAACAGGTAAATCCTCACCAGGGCTTACCTCAAAGAAGTTCAGTTCGCTATCGTACGATGTGTTCTCTGTCGTTTCCACCTTCTCCAGCAGACTCACTTTTTCCGCATACAGATCGGGAGAGATCACTCGCACCGATCTCTCCGTTTCCGGGAGCGACCGGGCCTTTCTTCTGCGTTCGCGGACGATACGGCACTGCCATGCGATGCGGATAGCGCGTTGCTGTTGCTCCAGCACTTGGTGGTTCACAGGACGGAAATAATACCATTCGATCTCATCGTCATAACAATTGTACAGGTAGGTCTCTTTTTCGGGTGAGTCACTGTTGGTAACATAGATGGGGCGTTCGGCGCGGTAGTAGGCATAGAAAGCAATATCGACGACTTGCTCTGACCACACCCGGAGTATCTCTGCCTTCGGAGGGAGCGGAAGGTAGAAGTAACTCGCCTCACTGGGAACAGACTCTTCCAACGACTCCTCGGAGCTATCGTAGAAGGCATAGTTCGTGGGCTTTGCCCAGGCAGTATAAAAGTTCCTCACGATCCGTTTCTTCTGGCCATCGAGGATCTCATAATGGATGGTATATGGCTGAGAACCAACCGCGTCACGAGCGTCCATACGCAATCGGGAACTGATTCGTACCTTACCGCTATAGCGTTTGTTCTGGCTGACTTCAGCTTATATGAACGGCGAATCGGCCATCCCGAGAGAGCGATAATAGGTTGCCCTATGGACCGCGGGTTCAATCGGATACCAATCTCTTGCAGAGTAATATACGGGTCGCTCTCGTCCGATGAACATCTCCGGGAAACGATCCACGTAGAAGCGTAAGAAGCGGGCAGAAGAAGGCTGAATACTGTAAGTATGCACTCCCGGAGGCACGTTGAGCACGATTTCACCGGACCCATCCAGGGAATTCAAGGGGAATGTCACCGACTTTTCTTCCCAGGAGATCTGGCCGGTCGCATCAAACCGAGTGATGGAGAACTGAACGGGGCCTTGTGCCTCAGGGCCGTTCATCGGTGATATTTCGACTTTCAATCGTCCCCGCCCCCGAACGTTGACGCTGGCAAAACGCCAGGGATTTGCCAGAAAGCCGCCAAATTCGGTGTCTTCTATGTTTTCACCAACCAATGGCTGAGATAGATAGACAGAACGCAGATGATAATCCTTGCCACTTTTCCCCTCGGCCAGAACCCGCTGCCATTGATATGCCATCAGCCCCTGTTTTTCAGCCTGAGTGAGCATGTCAATGCTGTAGATATTGGATTCGGCCAACATCTCACGCGTCTCACGAGTCAGTTGCTGCCACTCCATATCTCTATCTTCTGGCGGGCGTTCCACACGTCGGTAACATCGTACCACGGCGCTGTCGTGTTCTTCAGAGACAAGGGATATTTTCAGATATATGGAGGTGTTCTCATCTGGCACGTCATCCTGGAGAAGTCCCGAAAGAAAGACCGTGGTCAGGCGATTATCCGTCGGCATCTCATCCGTGTCGTCGAGGTAGAAAGCCTTCTCCCAATCCACGAGCCGCTTTTCATAGACCTTCAATCGACTTTTCTCTCTCCGGATAATGTAGGTCTGCGGATCATCGACAACTGTCCAGGCGGAGCCACTCTCCACAATATGCACAGCAGCCTGATCGGAAAGGGTGATTTCATCATCACTGAACCTTTGCCACAATGTCTCTGGAATATCCTGTCTGTCCAGATCCTCCTGGAATTCCGGTGAGATCGCAAACAGTGGTACTTCCTCGATCTTGGTTACCCGGGTTTTCTCCCAGTAGACATGCTCCCACAACTTCATATCATGATCATCGACAAGCTCGACGCGAAGCCCATAGAGATACTCCCTCAGATTATCATGAGGTTCTATCCTGGGGACATTCAGATGGGAGATGATTTTTATCTCTTGATCTTCTGGTAGGAGCCTTATCCGCAACGGTCTATCCCGCGTTATCTCGTAATACAGGACCATTTCTGCGTCTGCGATCTTCCTATCCAACTGGGCTTGGTAGGCATCTTCCTCCTGCTCCAATAATCCCAGAATCACGAGATAGCCCAGAAATCCCCCTATACCGAGGATGAACACCGAGAGGGAGGCAATGAGGATGGGTTTTCTTCTCGATTTTATTTTAGATGGATCGACTGAGTACAAACGTACCACATCCCAGGTGGGTTTGCCTGCCGATATGCAGGATAGACGCAAGTTCGAGATAGGGCACAATGGGTGCAGGAATGGTATCAAAAACCTGAGTGCCTCCCCAACGGCCTGACTGATATCGGGAGACGGCTCTCAAATTGTGCATACTGGATTTCAGTTTGGTGTCCTGGAGAACCCGGAGCAGCAATGATTTTTCCTCCGAACCCAGGATGTCCAACACGTTCGTGGATGCCTTCGTCAGATGATGGACTCGATATAGTAGCGCATCCAGGAGATCTTGCAGTCCGGGAATCTCTTTGGATGATATGGGGGTATCCGTCTTGGGACGACGATCTGAGGCTATCCCCTCCGGCAGGTGAGTACGAAGATCGAAAGGACTGAGCCATGAGAGGCGAGTTGGGACATTGAACATCTGCTGAGCAGCCAGATCACAAGCCCAGCCTTCCATCCATTGGTGAGAGGTCGGCCGAGGGCGTAAATCCAATTTACCATCTACCACAATCGGTTCCCACTGAGAGCCGTGGGCGACATAGATCGCGTGGATATCGAATCGTCCCCAGAGTCTATTAGGGCGATTCCACCGGGGCTCCAATGTGTAACCGGCTTCTTCCAATGCCGGTAGGATAACTTCCAGAAAATAACCGTGATCTGCACTGTCACCAAAGAGCTTGAGTTCCCAGAATATCAACTCTCCAGAACCGTGAAGCGTCTTGCCCGGATAGGCAAACAACACG
>JAJRTO010000523.1 GCA_024278235.1 Candidatus Poribacteria bacterium | reverse complement strand
TGGATGCCCGGTTGCATCACAAGCCTTCTCAGCTTTCTGGCGGGGAAAGACAGCGTGTTGCGGTTGCTCGTGCCCTGATCAACAAACCACAGGTATTGCTGGCCGATGAACCCACAGGGAACCTGGACAAAAAGGCAAGTGAGGCGATTCACGATCTGTTCTGGGAACTCAACACACGTACCGGACAGACGCTCGTTATCGTGACACACAATCAGGAACTGGCACAACGTGCTCATCGCGTCGTTGAAATGAGAGACGGGCAATTCGTCTCTTGATTGTCCACGGTGTGAGTATTGCACCGGCAAGATACCCCTTCGACAATCCGAAATGCGGCACGCTGAAATCCGCGTTTCGTCATCCGATGTGAAGGACTCCGATACTCGAAATGAGGAAGAGAATTATGTTAATCTACCTGGATGGGCGATACGTTCCTCCTGAAGAAGCCAGAGTCTCTGTTTTTGATCATGGATTACTCTATGGAGATGGAGTCTTTGAGGGAATTCGCTCCTACAACGGTCGTGTCTTCAAACTCGATGAACATCTGAAACGCCTCTACGATTCCGCAAAAGCGATCATGCTTGAGATCCCTCTCACGCCGGATGAGATGGAAGACGTCGTTCTGGAAACATTACGGCGCAATGAACTGCGGGATGCCTACATTCGCCTTGTAGTGACACGTGGTGTCGGAGACCTGGGTCTGGATCCTGCAAAGTGTCCCAAACCCACCGTGTTTGTGATTGCCGGCAAGATCGCATTGTACCCTCCGGAGTATTATGAAAAGGGCCTTGACATTGTTACGGTCGCCACACGGCGTAATCTGGTGGAGGCACTCAATCCGCGCGTCAAATCACTGAACTATCTCAATAATATCCTGGCCAAGCTCGAAGGTAAACTAGCGGGGGTTGTCGAAGTATTGATGATCAACTCAGAGGGCTATGTCGTCGAGTGTAGCGGTGACAATATCTTCATGTGGAAAGACAATGTGCTGGTGACACCCCCATCCTATGTGGGTATCCTCGAGGGGGTGACACGGAACACGGTCATGGAGATAGCCCGTGGTCTTGGGCTCGATGTACAGGAACAGGTGTTCACCCGGCACGATCTCTATATCGCCGATGAATGCTTCTTGACAGGAACCGCAGCCGAACTCATTCCAGTGGTAAAAATCGATGGGCGAGTCATCGGCACAGGCACATCTGGCGTTGTAACACGTAAGCTACATGCGGCGTTTCATGAACTGACACAGACGACCGGGACTCCTATCTATCCAGAAGACTGAAGTTGATGCGACGTACCGGGGCCCGGAACGTCTATTGCGTGAAACAGTTGGAAGAAAAATTCGGTGACAGACCACTAAAATCCGGTTGCCTGTGGCCTAAAAGATATTCGTTGTAGTTACAAATCTGTTTATCTTACGATGGGTGTGATGTTGTTATGGTACGATCGATTATCATTCTCTGTTGTACTCTCCTGCTTGTACCTCTGTTGTTCGCTCAGGAAAATCCAAACAGCGATTCGAATCCAAACAGCGATCCATCGCTGATCGTCCAAAAGATCAGCGTGGAGGGCCTGAATGAACAAAATGAAACGCTTGTGCTCGGACTGATTGAGACGAGAGTGGGGAAAGAGATCTCCTCTGAATCGCTAACCGGGGATATTCGTACACTGTATCGAGACACCGGGTTGTTCAGTGATGTTCAGGTGGATGTAACGCCTCTGGAGACGGGGGGACTTCATGTAAAGTACATTGTGACAGAGAACCCCAAGATCAAAGGCGAAATCAGCGTTATTGGTAATGATAAACTGAGTTATCGCAAGCTGAAATCAGCAATTAAGCTCCAACCGGACAGCCTTTTCAGCGAGTATATCCTCGTGAAGATGCAGCATGAAATTCACGACATTTACCTGGCGGAGGGCTTCTATCTTGCTCAGATCACGCCTGAATGGACGCTGGATCCGGAATCGAACACGGTAACCGTGAGCCTTCTGATCGACGAAGGGGAACGTATCAAGGTGAGCCGGGTGAGCTTTACGGGGAACGAAATCGTCTCTGAAAAAACACTGCTGGACTTGATGAAGACTCGCAAGGGCAAACGTTTCCGAGATGCTGTCTTAGAAGAAGATCTGGCAAAAATAACCGAATATTATCACAACCGTGGCATGATGCAGGTTGAAATTGGTGAACCGAAGAAAGAGATTAGTGACGATAAGCGCACCATCCATGTGGAGATTCCCATCGTCGAGGGGCCGCAGTTCTTCGTGGGGAATATCAATGTCAAGTTCAAAAACACGGATAAACCTGGGTTCTCTGAAGAAAAAATACGGAAAATGTTGGGTCTCTCCAAGGATGAAATCTTCGATAAGTCCGCCTTTCAGAAGGGGATAGAGAACATCCAGGGCGCCTATAGTGACAAAGGTTACATCCTGGCCAACATCAATCCGATCCCCACCTATCATCCGGATGGCACTGTTGACATCGATCTGGAGATATCTGAAGGCAGTGTCACCGTGATCGATAACATCCAGATCGAAGGGCTTGGCAAGACCAAAGACTATGTGATCAAACGCGAACTTGCCCGGCTGAACCTCCGGCCAGGTGAAGTATTCAACGTCGATAATCTCCAGAAGGCACACCAGAAGATTCGACTCCTGGGGAGCTTTATCCGTAGTGTGGATTTCTCGCCTAGCCTTACTGCCAATGGTAACCGTCGTGATCTCCTGGTCTCGATCGTGGAAAACACTCAGACGGGAGTTTTCACCATTGGTGGGGGCTATGGGACAGAAGGCGGCGTGTTCGGTGTGGCGGAGATCGGTGAAACGAATCTATTTGGGCGAGCCTACCGAGTACATCTGAAAGGTGAAATCGGCACACGGAACCGTCGAACCGCCCAACT
>JAJRTO010000522.1 GCA_024278235.1 Candidatus Poribacteria bacterium | reverse complement strand
TGAGTCCCGTAGAGCGTGCAGCTTGCTCGTTCAGAGGAGCCTGTCAAGCCTGGGAACAAGCTGGCAGCATGCTCTACTTCCTCCGTCAGTGAGTCCCGTAGAGCGTGCAGCTTGCTCGTTCAGAGGAGCCTGTCAAGCCTGGGAACAAGCTGGCAGCATGCTCTACTTCCTCCGTCAGTGAGTCCCGTAGAGCGTGCAGCTTGCTCGTTCAGAGAGCCTGTCAAGCCCTGGGAACAAGCTGGCAGCATGCTCTACTGCCGCCGTAAATGAAAAACTCGTATCATTTCCCCCTCCCTTGCGATTCACCTTCGACAAGTGTGATATGCTGATCCACCGCGACATCCTCAATCCGCTGCGTCCCACCGCCGGGCCAGCGGATTTCGACGCGATCCACGCGGGTTTGCCCCACCAAACCAAAATGGAGACGGAGATCGTTTGAGCAGAGGTAACTCGATCCCGACTGAACCTGATCCATCCATACCTGCTCCCCTGCGTATACAAACACGAGTGCACCGATGCCGTTACGATTGGCACGCTTCCCCAGGAGAGAGATTTGCAGCCAGTGGTATTGATCTCCACCTTCATTGCGCCACAAGGTTGCGGGCGCGTAGCTGTTCACGACGAAGAAATCCACATCGCCATCGTTATCGTAATCCCCAAAAGCAACACCACGCCCCACACGATCGGGGAGAACCCGGATTCCCACAGATTCCGAGATCTCTGTGAAGGTTCCATCGCCTTCATTCTGCCAGAACCGATCCGGCTGAGGGATCAGTTCCGTTGACCGGTCGAGCATCTGAAACGTATGCCCATTCGCCACGAACAGATCCAGGTCGCCGTCATTATCGTAATCGAACAGATCCGTTCCCCAAGCGACATCATCCAGTGTTTGCTCTCCGATTCCGGCAAGGTAGGCATCATCCGTGAAGTGAAACAGTTCGGTGGGGTCCGTGGCTTTGTCCCGATAGCGATCCAGCATGTTCCGATAGAGGGCATTCTCCTGGGCCGTCCAGTGGGTGATGAACAGATCCAGGTCCAGATCATTGTCAAAGTCGGCGGTTGCTATCCCCATCGATCCCCGGAAATCTGCAACCCACGCGCGGTTGCTCACGTCGGTGAACGTCCCATCCCCATTGTTGCAGAACAGAAAGTTGGGTGAAAGGTCATTGGCCACGTAGAGGTCATCGTCTCCATCCAGGTCGAAATCTGCAAATACGACTCCGAGGCTTCGACCTCCGTGGGCCGACACTCCGACCTCGGCAGTCGCATCAGAAAAAGTACCATCCCCGTTATTACGGAAAAGTGTGTTGTCCTGAGGATCGAAGACGTAAGGATTCAGGTTGTAAGCCTGTGCCATCCCATATTGTTCCACGTTTCCGCGCTCCCCGGTCAGTTCTTCGAGTTTGAAGCGGACGTAGTTGGCCACGTACAGGTCGAGATCCCCGTCCAGGTCGTAATCGGACCAGGCGGCGCCGGTACTCCAACGAGCATCATCGACGCCCGATGCATCCGTTACGTCCGAGAACGTCCCATCACCATCGTTTCGGTAGAGAACATTGGGACCATAATTGGTGACATACAGATCGAGATCTCCATCGTTGTCGTAGTCCGCAAAAGCGCAACCCATGCCAAAGCCCCGATCTCCCACCCCGGCTACCTCGGTCACATCTGTGAATGTGCCATCTCCGTTGTTCTGATAGAGGATATTGGTAACCGTTTCGATGCCTTCCTGTGGAAGCAGAGGACCCGATTGATTCACGATATATAGGTCGAGATCCCCATCATTATCGTAGTCCCCCCATCCTGCACCTGACCCCATATCCTCCGCCAACAGAGTATTGCGTTTACCGGAGGAATGCACAAAATGGATACCAGCCTCCTCCGTCGCATCATGAAATCGCACGTCATCCCTCACTATCGACTGCGAACTTGGTAGTTGCGGCTTATCCTGACGCCCACAGGAGAAGAGACCAATCAGCAAGCACCAATATGTATATAGGACAATTCTGGTCATTCTAAGTGAAATGCCTAAAGTCGGAAAACACATGGAGCATCCATCCAGAGAGGTGGAAAACAGGGGAGCCAGAGGGCCGGAAAACCGACCTTCTGGTCTTTCAGCTTTCTGTGTTCGTTAAGCATTCTAATCATGAATGGACTCAAGCAATGCCAGACATGTCCTGCTGAGAATCTGCGATGCCTCAGGGTCTACCTGGCAAGCATGGGTGACTTCATAGCCACCTTCCGGATAGGCTTCGGGAACGGGTACGTAGCCAATGGAGCCATTCGTGTAGCCGACAAAGAAGGTGTGACCAAAGGGGGAAGCCGATTTGATCTCCTGACCGATCTCGTTGAAAACCTCTGCGGGTGCCGTGGCCCAGGCAAGGTCACCCAACCGATACGCCTGGAACTCGGCTGATACAGGTTCCATTTCCTGTTCGCCTTTCCAGCTTGCCACCGCCTGTCGCACACGATTCAGGCGGAGTTCTGCCCAGTAAACCGAACCTGAGCTTTCATCCCGGGCTTTGAGTCTTTCAAGCTGTTCTTCGAGATCACAGACCAATTGTTCCGCAGATTCCTGCGATCCGTAACGGTAACGGGGAAGCTGCCGTGTTTCGATTGCCGCTGCAACCTGCGATATTTCTGCGGTCTCTATCGTCTCCCATATGCGCACTACCTCGCATCCCAGACGAGTCCCCAGGGAACGCGGTGGCTCATGGCTGTCTTCCATCCGGACAGAGTTGATATTTCCACAGGCGCCCTGAAGGAACAAACAAGGGGCACCGGTCAATTGCTCAACGATATCTCGCGTCTGTCCCGGATAGTCGGCAGAAATGAAGCGCATGCTCCCTGTCTGAGAGACCGGGTGAGTGGCGAAGTTGACGATTGTTCCGAGCGGCCTACCATCTGCCGCGCTGATGCGGCACACTCCTACGGAACGGTCAATCGGGCCACCGGGATTCTGACCGAGCACGATGTTGCCATCGGGTTTCCGTTCCCGCCGGTTGATCCCGATGAACGACTGTCCCCAACCAACACCAATTTGTGCGGGCTCCTGAGCATCCATCGCTTCTTGCACGATGCCCGCAAGCTGGAACTTAAGATGGCTCTGATAGGCGGAGACATCAGGGCGTGCCTTGTCGCGGTAGACATCCGGGCCATAATGTGTGTGTGTGCAGGCGATCATCAGATGCTGGGGTGGAATCCCCGTTCTATCATGCACCTCATCTCGCACCGCCTGGGTGAACTCTGCATTGATCCCCAGAAGATCACAATCGACGATTGCAATGGTCTGGTTTTCTCCAGAAGCGACGAACGCAGTCGCATACAGGGAGTCGTGAATCCCAACAGAAGGGCCCCGTCCTGCAAATCCCACCAATGGGATTCCGACCGGGGGTGTGATCTCCGTTTTCCGAATGCCGATACGTACCATATCCAACTCCTTTCGTGCTACTTGATGCTATCATATTTTCAATGTTGTCTCCGCAGTCGGTTTATGCTATCATCGTACCAATATCCGTCGATCTCAAATCAGCTCCATCGGGCTTGTCAAATCCCGATTCTTCCGTTGGATTTGGCGAGCCAACGGAAGAATTTGTGATACACTGAATCCAGTCGTGCTGTTATCGTATCATATTGCGGAGGTGGAAGCAATATCCTCGGTTCAATCGGTTGAAACACCTGAGACAGGAGACAGCATGCAAGTAAGAGTTCTTTCTGCTGACGACGTTCAGATGGCCCTACCGATGCCCAAAGCGATTGAGGCTATGAAGGACGCCTTTGGACAGTTGTCGGCGGGGCAGGCAACCGTGCCTTTGCGCTCACAGATCTCCACGGACAAGGGAGTTACCCTGTTTATGCCCGCCTATCTTCATCAGAGCCAGGATCTGGCGATCAAGGTTGTCTCCATCTACGATGACAACCCAGGCAGAGATCTGCCGAGGATTGCAGCAACCATCCTGGTACTTGATCCGGAAACGGGGCTCCCCAAAGCGTTCATGGATGGCAGTCGCTTGACCGCCATCCGCACCGGCGCAGTGGGTGGTCTGGCGGCGGATCTTCTATCTCGGCGGGATTCCAGGACGGTTGCTCTCTTTGGTGCGGGCGTGCAGGCGAGATCGCAGTTGAAAGCCGTGATGGCGGTCCGGAATATTGCCCGGGTAAACCTGATGAGCCGTACTCGGACTTCAGCTCAAAAGCTCGCCTCTGAGATCCGCACCTGGCCGAATGCCCCCGCTGTCAATCTTGTGGCGACTTCGCATCAAGCGATTCAAGATGCTGACATCGTTATCACGGCCACGACATCCGCTGTGCCGCTCTTTGATGGCAATGGCCTCAAACCCGGCACACACATCACTGCGGTGGGATCTTATACGCCAGAGGCGAGGGAAGTCGATTCAGTCACCGTGCAACGAGCGAGGATCATCGCCGACTCGAGAGAGGCATGTTTGATGGAAGCTGGCGATATCATCATCCCCGGGGCAACAATAGACGCGGAGCTAGGCGAGATCGTCAACGGGGAAAAGCCGGCACGTCAGTCAGAGGACGAGATCACCTTTTTCAAATCGGTGGGTGTCGCCGTACAAGATGCCGTTGCTGCGGCGATGGTACTTGCCGAAGCAGAGGCTTCAGCATTGGGAACCATCGTCGAGTTGTAACGACTGTGATACTCTTGCAAAAGAATTGCGATCTACTGAGTCTCATACCGTTTTCAGTTTAAGATTGCACCAACGCAGGGAGATCTCAAATCCCCCCTAACCCCCCTTTTTCAAAGGGGGGAACCGCTTCCCCCTTTCGTAAAGGGGGATTGAGGGGGATTTCTCAAAGCGGCAATTTTAAACTG
>JAJRTO010000521.1 GCA_024278235.1 Candidatus Poribacteria bacterium | reverse complement strand
GAGCATCCAATGCCTCCTGAATGTTCATACCAAAGTCCACATAATTGAGGAAAAACTGGAGCGTCCATTGATCCTGGCAGTCGCCGCCCGGGGTTCCGAAGGCCATGAAGGGTTCACCCGCCTTCGTGACTAATGAGGGTGTCAGCGTCGCACGGGGACGCTTTCTCGGCGCAAGGGCGTTCGGTCGCTGGGCGTTCAGGTAGAACATCTGTCCGCGTGTTCCGAGAGGGAAACCGAGCCCCTTGATCACCGGCGACGAACCGATCCAACCGCCACTGGGAGTGGCTGCGACCATGTTGCCTTCTGCATCGATGGCATCCAGATGGGTGGTATCGCCAACGTGTGCATGTCCCAATCCGAGGTCCTGTATTTCACGGCTGGCGACCTCTAATGCCTGGCGGTTATCCTCGACCACATCCCGGGTGGCATAAACGGGAACACCTTGCCCAACATCGCCCGGACGCATTTCCAGGGAGGCTTCTGAACCGATGAGATGACGGCGTTCTTCGGCATAATCCTCGGAGAGGAGGAGATCAAAGGGGACGTCATCGAAAGCAGGATCGCCATAGTACGCCTCGCGGTCCGCAAAAGCGAGTTTCGCACATTCGATCCAGGTATGGATATAATCCGCCGAGTTGTGTCCCAGAGCTTTCAAGTCGAAGCCTTCTAAAATGGACAATTGCTGAAGGAAAACAGGGCCTTGCGTCCATGTGGGACATTTATGCACATCCAGCCCACGGTAGTTGAACGTCACCGGTTCTTCGACTTGCGCACGCCACTCCGCCATATCTTCATAGGAGAGCAAACCCTTATGCGCAGTGCCGCTGGCATCCTCAAGGGGGGATTGGTTGATGAAGTCAATAATATGTTCAGCGATCTCGCCTTTATAGAAAACGTCGCGGGCCGCCTCGATTCCTGCGATACGGCCTTTGTGCTGAGCATCCTTCTCAGCCTGGCACATCTTCTTGAGCACCGCTGCCCAGTCGGGATTGCGGAACAGTTCGCCTATCTCGGGAACATGGCCACCAGGACAGTACACCTCCCCGGTTGTCGGATAGCGTTCCGTGTACTTCTTGACACTCCCCTCGATATGCGAATGCAATCCTGCATAGACCGCAAATCCATTCTCGGCCAACTCGATTGCAGGCTGGAGGATCCGGGAGAGTGACATGGTTCCAAAACGCGCGACGGCAGTCGCCCAGGTGTCTACGACCGCGGGAACACAGGCGGGAAGATAACCATCCCCCGGGATCAGGTCGATCCCATGCTCACGACACCAGTCGATGGTGAATGCCGTGGGGCTCCACCCCATGCCGCTGATAGCGAACGCCTTTCTTTCCCTGGCTGAGTAGATGAGCGTTGGAACTTCGCCACCGATGCCGTTGCTCTGCGGTTCCAGTAGATTCAGACAAAAACACATCGTAGCAGCCGCATCGATAGCGTTGCCGCCCTGTTCCATGATGCGAAATCCGGCGGCTGTGGCAAGATAATGCCCCGAAGTGACGACACCGCGTGTCCCCATGATCACCGGGCGAGTAGTGAATGCTGGCATTGATTTCTCCTCCTGCTCTATTCTCCTGACAATTTTTGTATCGTGAACGCCAATCAGCTATTGACTCATTGAGTACTCACTGATTGAACTCAATACATCGCCTGTAAAACCTTTCAATCGAGTCTGCCGACGCGGATTCTTGTTTGCCAATGGCAGCGATGAGTTCTTCCCAACTGACTGTCCCAACCTCCATTTTCTGATAAGTAGGTTGAAACCACTCTGAGTACCACTGGTCTTTGGCTCCTGCATATTCCCGAACTCGCCTCTCGATCTTTCGTTGTATCGAACCATGATTCATCGCCTCACTAAATACGCCCCGCTCAATCTGTGAGTGTGGCGCCAACACATAGAAGCCCACTTGAGTCGCCGTTTGAGGAGACAGGTCAGCACGATGAAACACTTCCGCTATGCAAGCAACATTGCGGGCAGCCTGGTCATAGTACTTGGCATTTTTCACCCCAGTTGAGAGGCAGCTGAACATCTTGGCTTCAAGAACCACAAAATGCGTTGCCCGTGGTAGCAGAGACAGTCCTGCTTTACTCCCATTCCCAACCAAAAAATGACCAACTACCCCATCCGCATGTGTCCAAGATTCTGCCAATTGGTCTCCCTTGTGCCGTTCAAGGAATGCTGAAGGCAGCAATGCCTCGGAAAACCACCGAGCGTTTTCTGGGAAGTTAAGAGGGTGCTCTGTTACACTGTGTGTCGAGAACCAATCGAGTACCAGCCGAAGCAACCAACCTTCATTATACAGCAGCGTTGGTGGGAATAGTGACGATTCCGTTGCACATGATTCCAACATCATGCAGATTCTTTCGATAGGGCCGAACCTGGGCATCGCTAAGCCACTTTCTCAACTTTCAGATCGATGCCATCGATGACGGGCAGTTCGTGGTTCATGCGCAACCCGATGAGAATCCAGTCTTCGAGGACTTCCAGGAGTTCTTCTCGACATGCTTCAAGTGTTTCTGCCGTGGCCCAAACCCCATCAAAGCCGGGAATCCGCCCGTAGATAACTCCGTTCTCAACAAGAAACTCATAGGTGGCTTTGCACATCGTTGCCTGGATATACCTTGTGTGCATCTTTCTTCCCTTCTGCGACCTCTTGCCAACCGCCCACCAATTCCACCTCACAATAGGTCAAGTTGCTCTTCGAGATTCGGTATTGTCTCTACTCTTGTCACGACATTCCTACCGCTTCATGATTATAGCTGATTTTCGTTTCAACTTCTACTCTTTTCATGCGAATCCGGAAATGCCCCGGGGAGGCACTCCCTTTTGGATTGCGGTAGCAAGATGCCGTTTTTCAAGTAGCACATACAGCTTGTCTGTGCACAGGTGCGTCATCCTGCGCAGACAAGCTGTCTGCGCTACCTGTTTTCCCCACACATTGGCAAGGAACATCAAGAAGCCGGGGGATTTCCGGCAGAAGTGATTTGTGCTTGTCAGGTCGATCCGTTTCGTGTATAATCTGTGCCTAGCCTGGAGGTACAGAATCAGAACTGTGAAAGGAGGGTGGTCTCTTCCTCGATACCACCTGGAAGCTGCTGGCATCATCTGAAAGACAAGTGGTTATTGGATGGAGGCTGCACTTGAGTACCTATGAAACATTGGATGAAATGGCTGGTACCTGTGATTGTAATTTCTATGGTCTTTGCGGGATGCGGCAAAAAATCTGCCCAAACCCTGACGATTGCATGGGCGCAGTGGCCCCCGGCAGACTATCTGGAAACACTATCGAAGGATTTTACAGCAGAAACGGGAATTGAGGTGAATGTCGTCCAGATCCCCTGGCCCAATTTCCAGACAAAAGTGGATGCGACGTTTATCGGGAAAAGCGATCTCTATGACATCGTGATCGGTGACAGTCAGTGGTTAGGCCGCAATTCCACGGCTGGGCATTATGTCGATTTGACCGACTGGATCAATCAGAACATCGATGTGGCAAGTATTTCACCTCTTGCGATGAAAGCCTTCGCTGAGTATCCCAAAGAGAGTGGGAAATACTGGGCGTTGCCTGCTGAAGTCGATGCAGCAGGTTATGCCTATCGCAAGGATCTCTTTGAGAATCCGGTGGAGAAAAAGGCTTTCAAGGAGCAATACGGCTATGAGTTGGATGTCCCCAAGACTTACAAGGAACTCAGAGATATCGCCGAGTTTTTCACACGACCCGAACAAGAGCTGTACGGCATCGCAACCTGGTTCAGCAAAGCCTATGATGGCATCACGATGGGGTTTCAGCAGGTGATGTGGTCGTTCGGCGGATCCTATGGAGATCCAGTGACCTATCGTGTGAAGGGATATCTTGATAGCCCTGAGTCCATCGAAGCGCTTAAGTATTACAAAGAACTTTATCAGTTTGCTCCCAAAGATGCGGCCAACTACTACTGGTCAGAATGTCTCGACGCCTTCAAAACGGGTAAGGTGGCCATGTCCATGGATTATTTTGCTTTCTTCCCGGGGCTATTAGATCCAACAGAAAATCAGTATGCCGATCAGACAGGGTTTTTCGTGTCACCGGCAGGGCCAAAGGGACACTACGTGAGCATTGGTGGGCAGGGGATGTCTATTTCCGTGTATTCCAAGAAGGCTGATATTGCTAAACAGTACATGAAATGGTTTATCCAGCGTGCGGTACAGGAAAAGTGGGCCAAAATGGGCGGACTTACTCCCCATGCCGAAGTGCTGGCATCGGAGGCGTTCTTGAACAGTACACGCTTTAACAGGGCATTTTCAGAGACATTCCCACATCTGAGAGATTTTTGGGCTGTCCCCGAATATGCCGAACTCCTCGAAGCCAGCCAAACTGTCTGGAATGCGGTGATCACAGGTCAGATGGAACCGGAAAAAGCGATGAGGGATTTGGCGGAAACTCATGAACGGATCTTTGAAGAGGCTGGTTATTATCAGTGAAAATTCCGGAAAGCCGGGAGACCGGCTTTCCGGATGTCTGGTCTGTTGGGTGCGAACCCGATTACCTGAAGTGATTGCGAGAAAGGAGTTCCCAACCCTTGCAATTAGCCTCTAGCCGACGGGGACTGAGCGATCATCAAGTGAAGATGTT
>JAJRTO010000520.1 GCA_024278235.1 Candidatus Poribacteria bacterium | reverse complement strand
GTTGCCTTCAACGAGACAACAGGTCCTGAAAGTCCCTCCGTCTGGAATTCCTCGAATCGCGGAACCGCGCCCTTCCCGGTCTTCATGGCCACCAGGCCGATCCCTGCCTTGCTGCACTTATCGAGCGCGGCTTGCAGAGCATCATTGTCGTAATCGCGGAAGTTATACTTCAGCATCAGCACATCCACGAAACCACATTCGGCAGCTTTCTCCATGGTCGGGATCAAATTCTTGTCATGACAGGAAAACCCAAAGTAGCGGATCTTCTTGGATGTCTTGAGCGATTCAGCAGCGGATTTTATCTCATCATCCAGCCGATCTGGGTCACTCAGGTTGTGGAGATAAAAGACATCCACATAATCGGTGCGCAGCCGTTCAAGACTGCCATCCAACTTCTCTTCGAGTGTGGCGGGATTGTGATTCCCCGTCTTGGTGATGATGAACATCTCCTTGCGTTTGCCACTTTTTTCCAGGAATTCACCGATGGCCTTTTCGCTGTTCCCCTTATCATAGCTCTCGGCAGTGTCAATGTAATTGATCCCCCGCTGGATGGCCACACCGAGGAGGCGAGGTGCTTTGGCAACGGTACCAGCACCGCCTAAACCGAGGATCGAGACCTTTTCTCCGGTCTTTCCTAGCTTGACGAGGGGCATCCCATCGACACCGACCAGCGGTTCTTCCTTCGTCTCACTGGCACGCAGTACCGAGGGGGTCAGTGCAAGTCCCAATCCTGCTGCACTCGATTTTGCGATGAACTCACGTCGTGTCCATCGATCATATTGGTGACTCATTGGATAGAGTTTCCTTTCTCAATTTGGTTGCAGATCACCCATCGGAGCGATCTTGCAGCTCCCGACTGGCGACGATGGATCGTTATCGAATCATCTACTCAACAGAAACTTTCTATCGGTGGAACGTGTTTCTCCGACGGCAGTGACACGGATAGCACGGTAATCTTTTATCGGACATTCATGCTCACAGATTCCGCAACCGATACACAGTTGCGGATCGAGATAAGGTCGTCTGAGCGCGAGTGTTTCTCCTGTCCGTGTGGTCACAGTCACGTCACGCCCAAAGATCGCTTTCGGGGAAGTAGGACAGACCTCTTCACATACGACGCAAGGGATATCCATCGCCCAGGGGAGGCAACGTCCCCGATCATAGAATGCGGTTCCCAGTCGCACGGGGCCTTGCTCAACAAATTCGCCGATGCCCAGCTTTTGCTCGATGGAAATGGGCTGAATAGCCCCCGTAGGGCATACCTGTCCACATAAGACACAGTTGAGTTCACAGTAGCCCATCCGCATATTCAGGATGGGGGTCCAGATACCTTCGATACCGGCCTGGAATAGTGCGGGCTGAAGGACATTTGTTGGACACACCCGGATGCACTGATCACACTTGATACATCGCTCGAGGAAGTCCGGCTCGGCGAGAGAGCCGGGGGGACGGACCACCATCTTGTTGAAATTCTTGGTGAGGTCGCCACTCCGTCGAGAGAATGGGATGAATAACAAACCCACCAGGCCCGCAAGGATGGTACGCCGTCTGGTAATGTCAGGGGAGGTCACTTCATGCGAAAGATCGGGGAGGAACTTGAAGTGGATCGCATCGTGAGGACAATCTTCCAGACAGTTCATGCAGACAAAACACTCCGACTTACGAAGATTGGTATGTGGATCGGAAGCCCCTTCGCAGTGTGTCAGGCACAGATCGCAATCGGTGCACTTGTCGGGATCCCGATCGATCCGCCAGAGCGAGAAACGTGAGAGCACCCCCAGTGTCGCTCCGAGAGGACACAACACCCGACAGAAGAACCGTGGGATCACCAGATTCATACCCACCAGAAACAGTAGCAGGAAACCAACCACCCAGCTCAGTTGGTAGAGATGGGGACGCACATAGACCCATTCTGTCGGCATGTCGATGGCAGGGAGTACAGACACGGCAAATGAGCGGAAGAGGAGAGCAATGGGATCGAGCAAGCCGATCTGGAGACTCCCCAGAATAGCAGCGACAGCCATTGCGGTCAGGATATAGTACTTCGTGGCGTAGAGCTTGCGGTATCGATTGTTCTCGATGCGTTTCTTCGGATTCCAGTAGTTGAACAGCCATCCCACAAGGTGATGCAAGATGCCATAGGGGCAGATCCAGTTGCAGAAGATCCGTCCAAACAGGAGCGTGGGGATCAGCAGGACCAGAGACCAAAGCAACCCCTTATACAGACTGTGCGTCGTGATGGCTGTGGCAATCGCAACGAGCGGATCTGCTTCCAGGAACAGTGAGACAGGATAACCTTTGAGGTAACTGAACTCGGTCACAAATACGAAAAACAGAAAGAGACTGAAAAAGAAGATCTGCGAAATGAGACGTATCCGTGTGATCTTCATGCGGTAAATTTTCCTCCCTAAACATTGACCTCTCGCCACACCTGGGAACGCCAGTCGCGGTTGCCAAGCCCACGCGCATGGGCCTTTTCAAGATAACCCAACGTATCCGGACCTTCTCCACCCTGTATCTTACGCAGCAACTCATAGCCATAAGCATCGATGGCGACCATATCGACCCCAGCCACCACTGTATGCCCTTCAGCGACATCGCTTAGACTACCCCCTGTGGGGCCGTTGCGGGTCAATACACGTGTGGCATCCAGGATCACAAGCGTGGGTTGAATCATGTGTGGAAAATCAGAGATGATCCCGTGGATGTCCTGGTGGAACTGGTTGCGGCTCCCCGAGAGCAGGCCGTACCAGTTCTTCATACTCATCGAAGCGTAGCATAAGTTGTGATCCTTTACCGGAGCGACGCCGATCACCTTGTCTGCGTTCTTGAAGGGACCATAGAACATCGGCCAGGTGCTGGTCAGAACCTCGCCACCGATGTAAAGATCCTCAAACTGGCTGGGATAGGGATAGACGATCTCAGCCCCGGCTTCTTCTGCTGCACGCTTCACACCGGACTTGTAGAAGCAGCTTTCCGGCTGATTGATGGGGTTGTCTGCCACGAGAATCTTGCGGGCGCCTGCTTCCTTGCACAACTGAATGATGGCCTTGACGGTTTCCGGTCGGGTCGTCGCCCCCAGTTCGGGTGGCCTGTCAAACGCCACATTCGGCTTGATGACGACGACATCTCCTCGCTGGATAAACTTCTGGATGCCGCCCATCTCACTGACGGACGCTCGCACCATCGCATCCAGATCTGCACCATGCGCGATAGCCATCTGGACATCCGAGGAGTTCAGTGCAATGCGATAGCTCTTGAGTGTCTTGTATCGGGATCGGTTGAGCACGGGGCGATTGTGGAGCAGCAATGCTCCGACGGTGGAACCGGCCACCACCGCGCCTGTCAAGCCAATCCTCTTCAGAAACTCGCGTCTTTCCATACTCTATCCTCTCTATTGAGGCAGATTGTTGCCCAGCAGTTGTGCTGTTTCCTCAGCCAACTCCCGATCTTCCACAAAATTGACGCCACCAACGTAACTCCCTTTTCGGAAGACCACATCGTAGAAGCCACCCAGATCCCCTGTGATGAACGGAATCCCGTCCACTTCTCGTGCGGGCAACGTGACGCCATACTTCCCAATATAATCCACATATTGATTGAAAATCTGCTTTGCCTCTGCCTCAGAAGGACGTTTCGTCAGGAAACTGACGATCTCAATCCCATCTCGCTCGTAGGTTACCGTATAGACATCCGTAAGAAATGAAAGTCCAAGCGCATCGACCTTCAGATACTGCATCGAATCCGGAACCCTATATTGTTCGGGGAAGCTGTCGAAAACCGACATTCCGGTCGTCGAAGTGGTTTGAGCCTGATCGATCCATGCGGCGATCTGCTCGACGATGGCTCGCAGTTCGGGTGTCTCAACCACCGTGATGATCTGGTTGTAGTACCGACCTTTGCGGAAGAAAAGGCTCCCTGCTGTGAAGTAACCTTCATCGCCGATTTCCATCTTCTCACCGGGGGAACGTTCTACCGAGTAGATCCCAAATGCGTTTGTGTTCGTCCCCATGTCATAGATGAAGATATCGATGAACAGGTCTGGAGTCTGTTCGCTTATGAGAGTCGCCGTCTCCAGTCCCACAAAGTCATAAGCGAGGTACTGCTCGGCGCGACCGTTGATTTTGACATAGAGATCTTCCGGATTGAATTGTTCCACCGGTCCCATGAGCTTCCAACCGGGGACCGGAGGGGGCAAGATCCCTGCCACACGGCCGGTCGCGGATGTTTCATCCGTCGCTCCGGATGCGACTGTCGGGGCGATCTCTGATGTCCTTTCCAGCAAGGACGTATCGAGAGCGAAGATCCTGCTATCATAGCGCTGCCCTTTGAGATAGACCCCTATCGCGATCCCCGCGAGCAGCAGCAGGATGAGCCAGCCGATCCATTTCTCCGTCATGGAGATATGAGGGCGATGGTTTTGCTTGCGTCGTTTCTGGTCGAAGAATTTCATAGGGTCACCTGAACTTTCCTATATCGGTTGCACACGTAAAGCACCCGTGGGGCAGTGGTATTGACAGACGCCACAGCCGATACAACCCTGGAGCAGGCAGATCCGTCCATCGTCACCGAGTCGGATGGCTTCTGTCCTCAAAGGACATCTATCGATACATAGGGTGCATTCTTCACCGGATGTCCGTATGCACTGATCCTCCTGCCAGAGAACCTCGCCCATCTGGATCTCCCGTAGTTCCAGGCTACGGAGAGCCCCACTGGGGCAGGCTTGCATACAGGCGAGCGATTCGCACACGACACAGGGCTGCTTATCGGGATCGATGATAGGTGTGCCAATGAGATCTTCATCTTCACCAAGATAGGTCTGGATAGCGTTTGCGGGACAACTGTCGACACAGTTACCGGAATGAAAACATGTGTGGAGGAATTCTCGCTCGGGAATTGCGCCCGGTGGACGCAGAAACCGGCGTTCTTCCGGCAGATAACTCTCGACACGTTGCTCTGCTTGCTTTGCCGCAGGACGAACCCAGTGCGTCAGGAGTTCCTGAAAAAATCCCCTCCGGTCCAGTTGCCGATCATCCTTCGGCACTTGTCCGCTCCCTCTCCAGTTTGTCGATCTTGCTTTCCATCCGATCCATCTTGCGGCGCATCAGTTCGAGCACCCGTCGGATCTCTCCGGGGATCTGAACACACTGGTCGCAATAAAATCGTGTCGCAATACTCTTCGGAACAGGATACTGATAGGATACACCGCATACCCTGCAGTTTCGCTTCTCCATGAACAGTCCTCTTCTGGATGGTCGTTCTTGAGTTGGTGATGTCAGGCGAAGAGCGGCTCCATCCCCTGCTGGGCAGCAAAACTCTCCATGTCGTCGATGGATATATCGTCTGAGAAACGGCTGGCGGCATCCAGCACTTTGGGCAGAAGGTGAATATCCCCGACGGTGTTCAGGAAGATACCGGGGCGTCCTAACATCCAGTGTACAGCCTTATCAATCGTCTCCTGATCTTCGAACGGCTTATACCAGGTGGCATGTGTCCGAGGACCGTCTCCGTAAGGTTTGCGTGCCAACGATTTGATAGTCTGTACAGCGACCTGTTTCTCCTGGCATATCGCTACCAATGCATCAAAATCGGCGGCATACTGCGGATTCTGCATCATCATATAATTGTAAGGTAACAAGACCGAGTTAAAATCGAAGCGTTCAAGGCTCCGCTGATGCATTGCGGGTGCTGTGACCCCATGTCCCGTCACCCCAATAAAGCGTACGAGTTCTTGCTCACGCGCTTCTATCGCTGCTTTGAGTGCTCCATTGGAACCCATCGCGATTTCCCATTCCTCTGGCTCCACGAGGTTATGGAGTTGGATCAGATCGAGTTGCTCCACACGTAATCGCTCCAGAGAACGGTGAATCTCCTCCCGGGCTTCTTCATAAGACCTTCTACCCGTTTTGGTGGCTAAAAAGAAGTTCTGCCGATG
>JAJRTO010000519.1 GCA_024278235.1 Candidatus Poribacteria bacterium | reverse complement strand
TGCCAGTGCCGTGTCGATACTCCAAATCAATTGATTCCCATTGTCACTCAATGTCCCGGACACCGTGTTCCCATCAGGGTCGAGTACCACGATACCGGATGCATCGAAGTCGATGCCTGTGTCACTGTGGTCGATTAACTCCGCAATCACCTGACGCAACTCATTCACTGCACTGCCAGATGACGGAACCAACTGAGCGACTTCAGGAGGCTTAGGAACATAGGCAAAGGGGAAACTAATTGTACCGGTGCTGTTTCCAGCGCGGTCTGTAAGTCCACTGATGTCGAGGGTATACGTACCTGCATCCTGCAGACCGCTGTAATGAACCGTGAGCGTGTCAGTGCCATTGTCCGTCACCGCTACAGGAATATTGTCCCCGGAAGTGAACCGGATGCTGACATTGGGACTGGCAAAGTTGACGCCACTGTCACCTGGATCACTCAGTTGCACCGTCAAAGTCTCGGTGGCTCCCAGAATCACAGGCGTGCCGGTCGTGAGCGTTATCCCGGATCCGTTGGTGACTGCCACGACTTGCGGTGGTTGAGTATCATAGGTGAATGAAAAGTTCCTGGACTGACTGTTACCGGCCTTGTCCGTTGCGGTTGCTGCAATCGTGTAGGTATCATTGGCGACCGTAGCGGCAAGGGGTGTCTGCAATGTGAACGTTACTGTGTTCGCGTTTTCGTCGAAGCGGAGTGTTCCCGGTACCAACTGATTCGCTGAGGTACGAAGTGTGATCGTTGTGGTTGGTTCCTGATAGTCGATCCCACTTCCATTCCCGGGATCCACCTGAAGGAGAATTCGCTCCACGATGCCATTGACATAAGTATCCGCTGGATCGGCAAGCTGGAGATCCGGCATCTTGTTATCAATACGCACATTGAGATCGGTCTCTGTAAAATTCCCACCAGCATCGGTCACTTTCAGGTGCAGGACATGCAGTCCTTCCGGAAGCGGCACTCCCAGATTGTTGTTGCCGTCCCAGGTAAAGCGGTTGTCCCCTGGAGCCTTGTCCGTCAGCGTCATTCCGGGATCTGACGGGCGGCCAGGGAAACTCAACTCGACATCCTGGATGCTGGTAGCATCTGCAAGAACATAGTCCAGCGTGATTGTATCCAGCACGCCATCACCATTGGGTGAAAAATCCTCGGATGAAAGCCGGGCAGACAGCTCTGGTGGTTTCGTGTCTACTGTGACCGTCAGAACACGTCTCTCATAACCTGCATCGGTGTCCAGTAAGTTATTATTCTGAACATAGTCCAATTCGACCTGAATCTGGTAGGGGGCGTCTGGAACAATACCCGTTTCCCCAAAGCGATGGCTCCCATCCCATTCTTCCCGAATCACCTTGTTCAGGTTATTGACCGAGCCCGAAATAGTCCAGTCACCATCTGGATCGAACTGACCGTCAGGCCCTCCGGCGCCGCCGGGGCCGTGTGTGTCAATGATAATGCGCCAGTCACCGAAGTTGCCATTTGCCACAAAACTAATGACCGCTCGATCCTCGACATCATCATTGCCAGGACTAAAGACAGCATCCAGATCGCGATTATCAAAGACAGTGGGGACTGTATCAAAGGTATCAGAGTTCTGCGCATGAGCAAGGCTGAAAAGCGCATTGGCCCATACTAACAGCAATACGGCGATGCTCCAAATGTTCTTATTCAACACACTCTTCCCCCTAGACGGGTTTATCGATCTACCCGAGAAACCCAGAAGATGCTAGTTTGAACCATCCATCCACATAGATAAATACACTTTAGACCTAAATTTCCACCACAAGATATCAACCACGCTTAGACGTAGAACTCATGTTTTGGTTGAGAAAATCAGCAAGTTTGTGGCTCACTGAGATAATAGATAAGGCTCATCAGGGTTCCGTATGGAAATGAAGCGTCAGGCATCAGACATCCGCAAACAGGCCAACGACTGATGCCTGATGCCTGCCTACTTCTTCCACAGATCGATTGGTTTTTCCACCGCAGGAACATCATAGGGCCACTCGATACGGCGACATTCGCCCGCTGATTGATAGGCGGCGTGGATAATCTTCAGGACTTCCCGACCATCTTCACCTGTCTCGATGGGTTCTTCCTTGCCGAGGACACAGTTGGCGAAATGTTGCATTTCCTGTGGGAAACCATAATTCCATACTTCCTCAAACATGGTGAACGTCCATCCTGTGGTTTCCGCCGCCTTTTCCACAGCATAGCCGTATCCCACATCACTGTAGGTCAGCAGGGAATTGCCACGGAGTAGATCGGCACGCGTATTGCCTTTGGAGCCATAGATTTCACAACGGTCATCCACACCACCAGGCTTGGCCCATGAGTTTTCAGCCATACTTACTTTATTCCCTTCGTACTCGACGATACAGAACGAATGATCCTCTCCCTCCGTTTTATCCGTATGCACATAGGTTCCGAGCACTGCCGTCACACTCTTGACCTGGGGCTTACCGAAGACCCAGCGCGCATATTCGATGGAGTGACATCCCATATCCAGCAGTACGCCTCCACCAGAACGGTTGACATCCCAGAACCAGGGCTCATGAGGGCCAAAGTGTTCTTCCCATTGCTTTACGAGAAATGCCTCGCCGAGGGCCCCTTCATCGACAAGCCGCTTTGCACGGACATATTTGGGCGCAAAAAGCAGTTCCTCGGCATACATCAGGAGAACGCCCTGCTGACGGCACGTGTCGATCATCTCGTCCGCTTCGGCCAGGGTCCGACACAATGGTTTCTCACAGATAACGTGTTTCCCGGCCCTCGCAGCGTCCAGTGTTACCTGACAGTGCAGGTCGTTGGGTAGACCGAGAGTTATCATATCGATCTCTTTCATGGCCAATATCTCATGGTAATTCTCAAAAGCATTGGGGATGCCCCGTTCCCTGGCGAAGTTTGCGGCTTTTCCCGGAGTTGGTGAAGCAACTGCAATGACTTCTGCATTGGGGACAAAATGCTTGAAAGAGTGGGCATGAATATCTGCCACAAATCCTGATCCGATCAATCCAACCTTAACAGTTTGACTCATGATACTCCTCCGTTCTCAGTTATCAAAGGTATTTTCAGGCTCATCCGCGTGGAAATGAGGTGTTAGCCTTCAGGCATCAGGCTCCAGTAGCTGGTTATTTGCTGATGTCTGATACCTGGAGGCTACCTGCTTTTATCATAAGGATCCGCTCACGTGAAAAAGCTCTCCACTGGGTGCAACCAGTCTGGAGAGCTTGTAAGTAGTGGTCTCCATTTCTAATTCCTAGCACACAGGAGACCGGAGATCTTCGCGAAACGCGGTGTATGAGCGTGGTCCGATAGAATCGGCCGGGGAGACCTATTCCTTGACTGCGGCCCAGATTGTTGTCAACTTGCTGTTTGTATAGGATCCTGTCGAGCGGATACTGGGTGCAAGCGGCGTAGAGCCGTCGAGCAGCCCCGGCTTGTAATTGGTGACAGCCCAGAGAGTACGGTCTGCCTGACCTGCTGTGAACTCGAACATACACGCATCATCCACATAATCCATAAAGTTATGGATCGGATCCAATCCCGCCTGTGGACATGTATCCCTCTCCACAGGGCAACCAAATGCAGGCTCTGCTTCATACGGTGTATCGTCAACCCTATCGCCGGGTTCGACACAACCGCCCTGGAACGTGTGATACAGACCGAGGTAATGTCCGACCTCATGGGTGGCTGTATCCCCTTCATCGTAGGGAGAAGCGGCCCCACCTGGCAACGAGGAATAGAGCATCACGACCCCATGCATGAAGTTGGATTCTTCATACATCCAGGGAAAAGTCGCCCAACCGAGGATCCCCGCGCTTGGCTGACAGGTGTAGATGTTCAACGTATGTGTCGGATCGATAGCCAACCGTTTCTTCACCAGGCGTTCCTTCAGTGAATCGGGCCTCATCTTGAACCACCGGTCGTTCTGGGTACGATCCAGACTTGCCAGAATGAAAGAAAAGCCCGTTCCAGCATAGGCTTCATTCAGCACAGCGATCTGATCGTTGATCTGCGAATCGGGCACATTCCCGGTACCATCCGACTTATGGATCACGTGAAAAGCATCGGGAATCTCAACATTGAGCACCTGATCACCATAATTCTGTTGAATCCAGCGTTTCAGGTTGCCGGGACCACGTTGGATATTTGCAGGGGCATTATCGACCGTTGCACAGCGGACTCCCTGGACGATATTTCCGCCTCGATCCAGGTAGGTAACATCACTGCTGAACTGGAATAAGCCATCCTGCGCGATCACATCGACGGGTATGGCGGCAGCCAGACAGAAGAACGTGGCCAATAGGATTGGTAAGAAACAACATCGTCGTTTCATCATAACAGCTTCCTTTCTGCAATACGTTGCGTGCGTTGAGGCTTCTGTAAAATGGTAGGAGCAATCTCCTCATAACGATAGGTTTTTTCTGCAGAGTCGGGGGTAGAGGGGGGCAAAACATCCTTATCGCGGGAAGGATCTCCCACAAAAGACACTCACAGGATCTCGTTTGCACCCTGATACAGGGTGCGCAACAATTATACATACAATTGCCCTCTTTTTCAATGGAAAACAGACTCGTCCCTTTCCTTCAGTATTGGAAAAGGTGACGGCAATATCCCAACTTCTCATTCCAGTGCTTGAAATCGTGGTCAATTTAAGGTATGATAGGGGCATTCTATGGCTTAATGAGAGAATCAATACTCTGGTTTCGTCAGCATACCAATGAGAAGGAGAAGAACATGCTTCAGAAAACGGCTGTGATCCTCATGATGGCGATGGCTTTTCTCGGGTGCAGGGCTGCACAGAGCGTCAAGCAAGCGTACTATCCCGATGACACGGGGGAGGCATTCCAAAAGATGCTCGTTACGCTTCAGGAACTTGGCTGGACAATCACGACAACAGATAAGGACGCCGGGCTTATCACTGCTGAGAAGAAGGACAAAAGGAAAAGGAAGCCTGAATTAGAGACCACTATCGTCATCACATCCAAGAAAGACGGCTCAGATATCCGCGTATCTGTCACGAAAACAGGGGTAGGGGCACGTCGAAAAGTCCGGCGAGCGGCTGAAGATATTATGAAGCAATATTCCAGATGAGAGAACCATCTGC
>JAJRTO010000518.1 GCA_024278235.1 Candidatus Poribacteria bacterium | reverse complement strand
CATCGAACCGGATGGCTTTGTGCATGGGGGATATCGACGTCTCGTGGCACATCTGTTCGACTTCTCCTGGGTGCGTCGTGCGGTAGCTCCTTACTACAGCACTCAGGGAGGCCACTGCTACGACCCCGCCACTCTCATCTATCTGGAGTTATGTGGCCGACTCGAAGGCATCACCGATATCAAGAGTCTGTGTGACGAGGTGCGGGACGCTTCCAAAGGAGCATCACTACGACGCTATGCAGGACTTGACGGAAAGCATCTGCCAACAGGGGATGACTTCACGCATCTGCACCAGCGCCCTGGGGAGAAAGGCTACCAGGACATCCTGCACGGATTCGTCGAGATGTTCTCCCGTCTGGGCTTGGTGACGGGACGTATCCGCACGCATGATGGGACGCTGATGCCTCCCACAATCGTGCAAACTGTCTCTGCCTAGAGGCGTTGGTCCGGGAGAGGAACTCACTCGATAGACGATGATGACTTCCTCATGAGCTACCTCTATCTGTTTCACCAATGTCCGAATCAACTCCCGACGCTGATGCCAGTCCGAATCCGCTAAACCAGCCTCAACGCGTGAAGCGAACGCCTGCAGACCACCGATAACCTCTTCTAACTCCTGCTGCTGGGCTTGTTCCTCCTGCTGAACCGCTGCTTGGTGCTCCAACCGGGCTAACCGCTCCTTGGCTTGACGTACCCTCGGCTCGAAGGCCTCCCGGTCTATCAGACCTTCCGCGTAGATATCCACCAGCCGGCCGATGCCACGCTTAACCTTCTCTATTAGAGACTCAAGCTGCTGGACACTTTGCCAGCCTTCTCCTTTGGAGCGGTGAGTCAAACGACGTGTGTATTCCTCCTCTAAACGATGAGGGTGCGCAAGGAGATGACACACATCCTCCCATACCGCTTGCTCCAGAAGGTCCGTGCGTACCGGCTTCATATCGCAGAGCGCCTGTCCACCAAAGCGGTACCCATCCCTGCCCATACAGCGATAGTAGGCATACTCACACTGCTTTCCCTTAGCGGATTTCTTGCGCACCTTTCTCCCAATCAACGCATACCCACACTGCTGGCACACCAGTAACCCTTGTAGCAGATGAGAGGCTCCCCGTTTCCCTTGGCGTTGACGCTTGCGATTCTCCGCCAACTGCTCCGCAACCGTGTCAAACAGCGCCGCACTCACGATGGCAGGCACCGCGATGTAAATCCATGTCTCAGAAGGCACACGGGAGGTACTACTAACATGCTTGGGTTGTTCAGGATGACCCCGGGCAGGACGTAACGGACGCTGCCAGGCACCCGTCTGAGTCTTTCCATACGCAGCGGAGCCCTTGTAGGCAGGATTCCGAAGCATCCCCAAGATAGTACCCCGGTCCCAACGCCGGTTGCCCGTGCGAGTGGAGACACCTTCCTGAGACAGCCGACGCACCACTTCGCCCATGGAGAGACGCTCCTGACCGACCCACTCGAACACTTGACGAACCACCTGTGCCTCCTCTGGCTCAATCTCATACGCGGCCTGACCGCCGCCCGCCTCTTTGGGAAGATAACGATACCCATAGGGAGCCCCACCCAACACGCTCACACAACCCTGACGCGCCGCATGCTGTTTGCCGCGACGACTACGTTCCTGTATCTTGGCACGTTCATACTCGGCCACCATCCCCTGAACCTGCAACAGCAAATCTTCTTCCGGCGTCTGCCCAAGCGCATGATTCAGGAACACCAACTCAACACCACTGCGGTGAAACTCATCCACCAGAAGCACCTGATACGCATACTTGCGTGCCAGCCTATCCGGACTATGCACATAGAGTCGGTCAATGGCACCTGAAGCCACCGTATCACGCAAGCGTTCCAACCCAGGACGAATCAGCGTAGCAGACGAATCAGCGTAGCACCACTGTAGCCATCGTCCACAAAGCAGAACTCCGACTCCAGATGGAATGCCTCCTCTGACACATGCTGCTTCAACGCTTCCAGTTGACTCTGGATCGTGCCAGCTTCCGCTTGCTGTTCGGAAGACACCCTGGCGTAGATGGCGGGAGTTAAGTTCAGTGTCCCCACTGAGTTCGATGGCTCTGTGCTCGTTTCTACTTCAGCAGGCATCGCGCTTCCTCTCCCTGTCTTCGGACACCATGGCGGACGACCGTACGTCCCATGGATGGCACCACAGACGCATAGGCCTGTTCCACAAGACGTTCAGCCAGACGCGATGAGACAAAGCTGCGAGACACCCGAAGCGATGGCGCTCCAGACGATTCGGAGTGCGTTTCAGAAGATGGGGAATCAAAACACCTCATAACTCTTTTCTCCTATCCGATGCGGATGAATGCTCACGATCCCTCGGCCAGCCAAAACCCGAACCACGAACTGGACGAAGACAGGCTCTGGGGATCGCTTTCTCTAGGAGTATCGGACGGTTTGCACAATTGCTTGAGGTGTTCTGTTTCCGACCCGAGCCAACTACCGAGGCTGTGCCTACTTCTGTGACGACTGCGAATCGTTGTGTGTGTCCAGGCTGACGCCCCGCATCAAGAAGAAAGTCCAGGAGACACTGGCAAACGCAGCAAGCGAGTTGGGCAAGGAAAAGCGCGTCTCGGTGCTCTGTTCCTCCGACACCGTACCCAAAGGCAAGAAACACCCCACGATTCCAGTGTTGCGATTCAAGCTGCATCACAAGGACAACTACACCATGTCAGAGGAAACACAACGTCTGGTCAGGTTGTTCGGAGTGGAGTCGCTGCTGCAAGCCCACCACGTCTCGATGCAGGTGCTCTCCTTCCCACTGGAAGCACTCGAGGTCAGAGGAACCACTCTGGAGACGGCGACCATACGCTGTCCCAGGCTGCCTGCCGATACCGAGGCGAAGTGTGGATTCCGACGTTCCCGTACCCATCCCGGCAAAACCGAGATGATATTCGGATATGACACCGTCACCACCCTCTCCATCGAACCCCAACTGGGGCTGGAACTCCCCATCGCCTGTTCCACAGCACCCGGGAATTGCTTTGAGGGACACCAACTCCCTCTCAATCTGGAGCAGCTCCGACGCCGGCATCCACAACTCAAGCCCAGACTCGACATCGCAGACTGTGGATACGATGCCATCGAGTGCTACAACCTTATCCGGAAGGAAGGCTCCATTCCCTTGATTGATTACAACGTGCGCAATGAGAAACTTGCTCAGGGAGCACTCATTGCACGAGGATACAACGCCAAGGGAACACCACTGACCCCGTGTGACTTGAGTCTGCCTCTGTCCCACAACGGATATGATGCCAATGCCAAACGGCATACCTATTGCTGTCGGAAGGTATGCAGGGGACAAAATCCAGAGTGTCCCTTTCTCAGCAACAAGCTGGGATACTCGCAACACATGAGCATCAACGAGCATCCAAGACTCGTACTGGAGATTCCCAGAGAATCCAAACGATTTCAGTTGCTCTACAATCTCCGTTCCGCCTCCGAACGGCACAACAGCACCGCCAAAGTGGACCTGCATATCCTGGACGCTCCCCGCTGTCTCGGAGTGGAAAATGCCAGTTTACTAGCGCCCGGGTAATGGGGGTGTTGGCTACTCTCGTGACGCTGCTCAAGCGCAGCCTTGATTTCATCCTCCGATGCACCGTCGCGTTTGACACGCTCCTCCAGGCGTTGCTGGAAGAGGAGATAGCGACTATCCCAAAGGCGCTTATCGCGCCGGTGATTCCAGATTACCTGCTGCCCTTTATCCAGCAGAACCGGGGACAGCGGGAGTAAGTTGCGATGCGTCCTGCGTTGTTTGACCCGGGACCCATGACCCGCCCGTAGCATCCCGGGAAGTCGGACCCTCCCCTGCCTCTCATCGCATGGGCCTCCGAAGGTTGAGGTCAGCATGCTAAGCAGGAGGAGTTTGTCCGGGGCGCCCTTTCAGGGGCCGGAGCGGAGCGTTCCGGAAGGGCATTGCGTCCCTCAGTGCAACCAACATCCCGGAGCAGGCACGTGAAAACAAGAGGCTATCTGTCCTGGTTCGCTCATCACCCGAATTCTTCAATCGGCTCGGGACGTCAAGAGTCTGTGTGACACACTGCGGGATGCGTCCAAAGGAGCCGCCCTACGCCGCTATG
>JAJRTO010000517.1 GCA_024278235.1 Candidatus Poribacteria bacterium | reverse complement strand
GGGACTCCTTCGGTAGAAGATTTCGTTGAATATCTGCGGCCATCTCGAGATGGTGTCCGAGCATTTCGACATTTTCTTCTGAGAAAGTTTCGCCCATAACGCTCATCAATGGGTTGATGTAGCGGGTCTTTCGTGTTGCTGTAAGGGCCGATTCGACTCTCAGAGTCAGTTCCCTTATGTCAAATGGCTTCGTAATATAATCGTCGGCTCCCGCACTGAGCCCTTTGACCCGATCATCAGCCTGCGCCATAGCCGTCAACATGATCACTGGGATTTCACTTGTCTCTGAATCCTGTTTTAGATGCTCGATCACATCGTATCCGTCCATCCCTGGCATCATCAGATCGAGTAGAATGAGGTCCGGGAGTTCTGCCTTGGCCATTTCAAGCGCTTCGGGTCCATCGGCCGCCGTTATCACATGATAACCGTCAGACGACAGAGACCATTCCACAAGTTCGAGAATATCTGGTTCATCATCAACTACGAGAATTTTATCCGACATAGACAACTCTCTTTGTGTCCGCAAGTTTGCGAGCCTTGTTTCGGCTACTCATCCATTCTTTGAGGTGGCGTCGGTATTGAATCAGCCTGTGTCCCTGCGATGGGCAGTGCAAACTGAAAGTTACTCCCTCTGCCAACCTGGCTTCTAACCCAAATCATGCCGCCATGTGCTTCAATGATCGTTTTAGTAATCGCGAGTCCGAGGCCCGACCCTCCCTGTTGACGCGTATGGATATCACTCACCTGATAGAATTTATCGAAGATCTTGCTCTGTTCTTCCTCGGGAATACCAGGTCCTGTATCGATGCACTGGACGCGGATCAAAGATCCTTCCCGGGTGAGCTTTATGGTTACCCGACCACCTTCAGGTGTGAATTTGATCGCATTTCCAACCAAGTTTGTGATGGCCTGACCAAGACGTGCCTCATCACCTGTAACATGGGGCAAATCTTCCGGCAGTTGCAAATCGAGCGTTATATCCTTGGCATCCGCCTGTGGACGGATCTCCTCAACCCGGTGTTTCACTATATGAGAAAGGGATATCGACTCGCGTTTCATTTGGATGCGCCCCGATTCGATCCGGGAGACATCGAGGAGATCGCTGATGAGTGCAGCAAGACGTTTCGACTGGCGTTCAACACGTTCGAGGCTATTTCGCTGTCGCTCATTCACAGGCCCTGCTTTGCCATCCAGTATAAACGACACGAAACCGATAATGGAGGTCAATGGAGTGCGTAACTCATGTGATACAAGCCCGATGAAGTCAGATTTCATCTTATCGATTGCTTTCTGCTGGGTGATATCCTCAAGCACATAGACCACCCCTAAAGCCGTTCCATCCTCATCCTGGAGTGAACTCGCCAGCACTCGCAGTACCGTTTCGTTATCCTCCAAGATAACCTCATGGACGACAAAGTCCTGGTCATGGATTTTAGACAATCCTTGCTCAAAGACCGCCCGCAGTTCCTTATTTCCGATGGCCTCCTTGATCCGCATGCCTATCACCTTGTGATCGATATGGAGCATTTCTTCCGCAACGGGGTTTACATGAATGATCCGGTGCTTTGGCCCCAGCACGATCAAGCCCTCAGCAAGACTGTTTACGATGGCAGTCATCTTACGCGCTTCCTGCCGCAATCGTTCATCTGCGCGTCGCAGATTCTGCCTCATCGCATCAAATTCCTGAGCCAGGATTCCTATCTCGTTACTTGGGTCTACCGGGCCAATGGGGTAGTCAAATTCTCCTTGTCCAATGACACGTGTTGCCTCTGTGAGTTCACGAAGTGGATTGACAATTTTGCGGGTAAAGATAAGGGCAATCGGAATCACAACGAAGCATGACACAAGAGTGAACAGCAGGATTTTACGACGTAATTTCCGGGCCGCTTCAAATGCGCTTCTGGTCGGTTTCGCAACATGCGCGGACCAGGACGCAAAATTGCGAGGTTCGCCATCAGGACGCTGATAGAGCCGATCGATCTTGCCTTCCTCGTCGATCCAGCTTCTTGTGAGGCTCCAACCGATGACCTCTTGAGCATTTTCATCCAGTGTGTATCCTCTTGATTCACGAACTGAGATGGCATCCTGTGCGGCCAGAATGACATCAAATGCAGCATCTGAGATCTTTGACCCGGCGAGCCGTTCACCAAACCGATATCCGCTCTCCGCACTCACAGAGATGGCCCTGGCATGGCTGTCGATCAGAAATATCTCAGTGCTTTCATCCGCCCCGGTACTTACCAGTTCAGCAAGCTCAGGGATGGGGAACACGATACGCAATACCCCAATCACCGTGGATCCAGGTTCCAACGATTCACGGACAGGCACTGCTATTGGCAAGAAATGGAGCTTCAGTTCCTCATCATAGTATATGTCTTCAATGAACAGTTCTGTGCCCTGTCCATTGCTGTAAGCGATCCGGAACCATTGTGGTTGCACATCATAATCGATCTGGATTTCCGTATTCGTAGGATACTCATTCAGGAGTGTGATGGTCGCACTCTCATAGTCGATGAGATAGTCCACCTCGCGTATCAGCGGCATCGCATCCAGGAAAACCTGCTCACTATCCTCCAGGATAGCAGGAGCACCAATCAGCCTGGTCTGAGTACCTGGACCACCAACGCGCACCGACTTCGACCCATGTTCGCGTAAGGTGAAATCGATGTCAGGGACATTGTATGAGGCAATCACCTGACAATGAGCATCTACAAAAATGACTTGACTCGATTCACCTGCTGCGGAGGCAATCCGCTCGGCCGACCGCTTGGCTCCTGGATATCCCGCGCCCTCACTCCTCCATGCCTCGTACATCTCCCTACGGGATAATCGACTGGCAGCTCTGAATCGAAGGCGGGTTCGGTTATCAGCCGCCTGTGCCCGGATGCGCTGGATTCTATGTAATACGATCTTATCGGCCTGTTTCATTTTTTCAGCGGCCAATTCAGATAGATTCAGCCCAACGCTCTCCTGCAGAGCGCTTCGTCCGGTATTGTAAGCCAACAGAGCAACCCACAACAAAGGGATGAGTGAAACCATCAAGAGCAAAGACACAAGCTGTGCTTGGAGCCCTGTGCGAACCTGCCTAAGTGATCGCCACATCATTTGCATCCGCGTATCCGTGCCAGGTTCCCCCAGACACGGCGCAATACGCAAGGTGGGACATTTTTTCCCTGCGAATGCCTAACCAAAACAACCTGAATGGGGAGCTTCAGGTGAATTGTTTCTGGACTCAGACAAAAGCTCCAACAGCCTCACCCTCATCCGTGAACACCTCAAACACGGTGTCCAGACGGGTAATACTGAGCACATTCTTGACCGATTTTTGTGGGTTTAGTAGCACAATCTTGCCATTGTTCTGCTTGACGCTCTGCAGAGTGGCAACGATCGTACCCAACGCCGAACTATCCATGAGAGGTACTTCGGCAATATCAAGCACAAGAAATCCACCAGAATGTTCAAGTTGCTGTTGCATCTCCTGCTGGAGCTGCAACACGGCGTCTCCGATGATTTTGCCATCGATACGAAGGATCGGAACGTTGTTGACGGTGGTCGTTTCAAGTTTCATAGACTACTCCTTTTGAATCAGTACCAGCGTGCGATCAGGGCGGACCTGATGTACGTCATGAACTTTGCCACCATATTTTCGGATGGTTTGTTCAGCACCCTGCACTTCAGAACTTATGTCACTTCCCTTATATGCGATGAAATAGCCACGTGACTTGACAAATGCCAGGCAATATCGTGCCGACTTCTTGAGAGAAGCCACGTAGCGTGTCAACACAACATCGTAAGTTCCACAGTGATCTTCCTGCCGATGTATCTCCTCAGCGCGCCCGTGAAGCACCTCTACAGACGATAGTTCCAGTGCAAGGACCAGGTGATGCAGAAACCTTACCTGCTTGCCGATGGATTCCAACACGGTATATCGCAGATCAGGACGGTAGATGCCCAATGGAATTCCGGGGAAACCTGCCCCGGTGCCGACATCCAGAACTCGTACAGCTCCTGGTTCCCGTACATGCCACTTTGGTTCTAAGCTCTCCTCCAATGCAATTCCCGATCCATTATCCGCTAGAGGCAACCACGGCAGAACACACAACGAATCGAGGAAGTGTTGCGTGATAATGGCTTCGTCATCAATAATACGTGTTAGGTTAAACTTGTGATTCCACTTTTTGAGTTCGACTGCATACTTAGTAAACTGTTGGATCTGGTTCGCCGTGAGTGATAGCCCGGCTTGCTCAAAGTGTTTCTGCAACAGATCAGCGAATCGGCAAGTCCACGAGTCTGCGAAGCCTGCTTCGTCCATCTGTCTATTCGTCCATCCGTTTCTGCTGATCTTGCGCATTTGAGAGGCAGTTCTGACGGTGACGCTGTTCCAGAAGCACCATCAGCACGGAAATATCAGCGGGTGAGACACCAGCGATTCGAGACGCTTGCCCCAATGAAACGGGTCGAATCTTCTGGAGTTTTTCACGCGCTTCCAGACGTAAACCCGATGCGGTCGCATAGTCAAAATCATCGGGAAGACGCATATGTTCCAAACGGCGGAACTGTTCGATCTGGGCTTGCTGTCGCCGTATGTAACCCGCATACTTGATCTGTAACTCTACCTGTTCTTCGACGGCCACGGGCAGACGTTCCGGCGGAAGGGAGAGTTTCCATATCAGCGAGTAGTCGACCTCAGGACGGCTCAGCAACTTGGCCAGGGAGAGTGGCTTGTTGAGTTCTGCCGTGCCATACCTCCGGAGTTTCTCCTGTGTTATAGCGTCGGGTACCATCTGTATCTGTTCCAGCCGGGCCAATTCCTGCTCGATCTGATTGCACTTTCGGCGGAACAGCCCGTAACGTTCATCGTCGATCAGCCCGATCCGGTGACCTGTTTCCGTCAGCCTGAGATCCGCATTATCCTCGCGCAGCACGAGGCGATATTCGGCACGCGAGGTGAACATGCGGTAGGGTTCACGGATGTCCTCTGTTACCAGATCGTCGATCAGCACCCCAATATAGGCCCGAGATCGATCAAGGATCAGAGGTTCCCTGTTCTGAAGTTTCAAGGCCGCATTGATCCCCGCCATGAGCCCCTGCGCCGCAGCTTCCTCATAACCGGATGTGCCGTTGACCTGGCCTGCGAGATAAAGACCGGCAACGAGCTTGGTTTCCAGCGTGGGTGATAGTTGCGTCGCTGGCATATAGTCATATTCCACAGCATAGGCGGGGCGAAGCATCTCCGCCTGCTCAAGCCCGTCGATGCTATGGATGATGTCGAGCTGAAGATCCTCTGGTAGACTCATCGACAGACCATTGAGGTAGATCTCCGGTGTCTCCAGTCCTTCAGGCTCAACAAACAATTGATGCCTCGATTTGTCCGCGAAACGCACCACCTTTACTTCGACAGAGGGACAATAGCGGGGACCAGTGCCAACGATGCGTCCACTATACATCGCCGAGCGATGCAGATTGTCCCGGATCAACTGATGAGTCCGTGGATTGGTATAGGTGATGTGGCAAGGAACCTGTGCCTGGGTGATCTTCTCGGTCGAAAATGAGAACGGGATGGGATCGGCATCGCCATACTGTGGTTCAAGTCTGTCAAAATCGATGCTCTCAGCGTGCAAACGCGGTGGCGTTCCTGTCTTCAGCCGACCGATTTCAAAGCCAATCCCAAGTAAGCACTCGGACAGTTTTTCTGAAGCCGTCTCATCAGCGCGTCCCGCACGGTAGGAGCGATCACCAATATGAATCGTCCCGTTGAGAAACGTCCCCGCCGCGAGGATGACAGCGCGGCTCTGGTAAGCGACACCAGTACTCATCACCACTCCGGTGACTTTCCCCTCCTCAACGGTCAAAGATTCAACCAGTCCCTCATGGACTTCCAGCAGAGCCTGTGCATCTATCACGCGCTGCATCTCAAGGGAATATCGTTTCTTATCAGCCTGTGCACGCGACGCACGGACAGCAGGCCCCTTCTTGGTATTGAGTCGACGAAACTGGATCCCCGTCCGGTCGATCACCTTCGCCATCTCGCCTCCGAGGGCATCGATCTCTTTGACAAGATGTCCTTTCGCCAGTCCGCCGATTGCAGGATTACAGGACATCTTGGCGATGGTATCCTGTCGCAACGTGAGCAGGAGGGTATGACAGCCCATGCGCGCAGTAGCAAGTGCTGCTTCGCAGCCAGCGTGGCCTGCTCCCACGACAATCACATCATAAGGTTTTCGATGAGTATTCACCGTTCGCTATCGTCCATAAACCACTGATAGCACGACCTGCCCCACGACATAGAGACTCGTCGCGCTACATTTATCGGGAGTATCCGCCGAGGTGTGCCAGTACGGGTAGTCGAAGTCAATAATATCCACCGTAGGGATCCCGGCTTGAATCAGTGGTAGATGATCGTCACTGATACTGTAGCCGACACGTCTCTCGAATGCGGTAAAACGAAACTTTTGTGCCGTATCCCAGATGTAATCCACGAGGGCTGGCGCAGCCTTGTAGGAATTCTGCTCTATTGGCAAAGTCAATTGTTTATCTCCCACCATATCGAGTAGGATGCCATACTTGGCCTTGTTTTCGTCCAGATGCCGGGCAAAATACTTCGCGCCGAGGAACATGGCATCGCTCTTTGGACCGTAGTCTTCGCCATCAAAGAGCACAATAATCAAGCTCCTATTCGGGGGGACTTCGTGAAATATTCGGGCAAGTTCCAGCAGCACTGCGACACCGGAAGCACCATCGTTTGCTCCCAGGATGGGCTGGCTACGTTTTGCAGGATCAGGATCACGGTCGGCTGTTGGGCGGGAGTCCCAGTGGGCGGACAAGAGCCACTCCGGTTGCTCTTCAGAACCGAAATAGGCGATGATGTTACTCAAAGGGAGCAACTCTCCGCGAATCATCACCTCGAAGGATTGCACCTCGACCCGATCGGCGTACTGTTTCAATATGCCGACCAAGTACTCCCTGCACATTCGATGCTCATTTGTGCCTGGCACACGTGGGCCAAATGAACACTGTTTTTCTAGTATTTCAAATGCCGAATGGCCATCGAATTCGCCAGCTTGTACCGGATCTGCCGTGCATCCTAACGGAAACACACACGCAAATGAAATCAGGAGAAGTATGAGACACGAAGATGGAAATGCCCCCCCCCTGTCACTCCTGAGAAAGTGTTCTCCTACCCGTAAGAGCCTTGCCAAGCGTGACGACATCGATGTACTCCAGATCCCCACCTACCGGGATGCCATAGGCTATTCGTGAGAGAATGATTCCCAGGCCCTCGAGTCGGCGCGCCAGATAGTTGGCTGTCGCCTCACCTTCGACCGTATGATTCGTGGCCAAAATCAACTCGTGGATATCGTTATTGTTGATCCGCGCGAATAATTCGGCCATCCTGAGATCCTCCGGGTTCACCCCTTCCAGAGGAGATAGTACTCCCATCAACACATGATAGAGACCGTTGTACTCTCGAGTGCGTTCAAATGCCAGCAGGTCATCGGGTTCCTCGACAACACAGATGGTCGTTCCATCTCGGTCCGGATCCTGACAGATATGACAGGGGCTCACATCGGTGATGTTACCGCAGATCTCACAATAGATCAATTGTGTCTTGATAGCAACGATGGCTTCACTCAACTGCCTTGCATCTTCCTCAGACCGCTTGAGCATGTGGAATGCCAATCTCTGTGCTGTCTTAATTCCAATGCCCGGCAGTTTGCGTAGTTGTTGGATCAACCGGTCGAGCGGTTCTGGGTATTGCTGCATTATGCTAGAACAAGCCCGGGATATTAAGTCCACCCGTTAGCTTACTCATTTCCTCAGACATGAGTTCCTGTGCTTTTCGACGTGCTTCATTCACTGCGGCGACCACGAGATCCTCAAGCATTTCGACATCATCCGGATCCACGACTTCGGGAGATATTGAAAGAGCGATCAGCTCCTGTTGCCCATTCATTATGGCAGTAACAACACCTCCACCGACTGTAGCTTCCACTTCGCGCATGGCAAGTTCCTCCTGGATCTCCATCATGCGCTTCTGCATTTTCTGAGCCTGCTTGATGAGATTCATCCCACCCTTTCCCATCTTGGTTTACCTCCATAGAGTAGAGTCAGTAGAGTAGAGTCAGTTTTGGATACCTGTGCATCCAGTTGCTTACGCAGACGCTTGAACATCAATCACCTGGCCGTCGAAGGCCTCCATCACCATACGCACTGTATCATCACGCTCTGCTTCGGAGATCCGAGCCCAATGTGTTGTGTTCTTTGTACGGGAATTAGGTTCTTCCGTCTCTGACGAGACAACCTTCAGTTCGACTTTCATCGGTTTCTGGGTGATGGTGCTCAAGTATTCCTCAACCACCGCCTGATCCGCTTCGCTCATCATATTCCGAACAGCCAGACGGTCGAAACGGATTTCCAGAACTCCATTTCGCAAGGCACCAGGTTGAGCCGTGCGTAGATAGAATGTTATCACAGTTTGCTGCCTGGTTTCCAGTTCGTTGAGAAGTGCCTGCCAGATCTGCTGAGGATTGTTAGGGTCCACATCTGTCAATCGAGGATGGCTGCTCGCCTCCGGCGGTTCAGCGAGTTCAGGACGTGGAGTTGTCTCTGGCATCTCCTCGTAGATCACGATCTCATCGTCCGGTAGTGAAAGCTCTGAACTCTTCTCGGATGCAACAACGGATGGTATGGGAGCATCCGGGGATGGCATCTGTTGCGGTGATGTTTCTCGAACTTCCGATGTGTGTCTACCTATCGTCGCAGGCAACGGCAGATTTTCACTCTTCTCGGAACAGGAATTCTCCAGCCGGCCCTCAAGTTCCGTGAGTTTCTGTAGGACGTCATGCACAGGAATGCCCGTTGATTCGCGGCAGATAGTGATCAGAGCTGACTCCAGTTGGAGCTGCTCAAAACCATACTGGCGAATGTCATTCGATGCCTTGATAAGCACATGCACACTGCGAGTGAGTTGTTCATGAGAACAGAGGGAGAGTTGATGGCGCATTTTGTCAAGTTTGGACACAGAAACATTGAGCAGTGATTCAAGAGAGCTGTCGATCTTCAGACGGCGGAGATCCGCGAGATAGGAGATCAGCTTCCGAAGACATTGGCTCAGATCGGCTCCCTGATCTGCCAACTGCATCAAAGACTTCAGGCCCCCCTGAAGATCCGATCTCAAAATAGCCTGGATGAGCCCATCCAATAGATGTTGAGCCCCCAGACCCAGCCAGGTGTAGACTTCATCGCTGTCAATCTTGCTGCCAGCAGACGCCGTTAGCTGTTCCAGGAGATTCTGAGCATCCCGCAGACAGCCTTCTGACTGCTCGGCGATAAGATTCAAGCTCTCGTCATCAACTTCGATTTCCTCTGCACTACAGACTGCACGTAGGCGTTCGACGAGCAGGGGTTGAGAGATGAAAGTAAAATCGAACGGCTGGCAACGCGAAAGAATGGTCAACGGTATTTTGTGCCGTTCCGTTGTAGCGAGGATGAAAATCACATGGGATGGCGGCTCTTCGAGTGTCTTGAGCAGGGCGTTGAACGCTTCCTGGGTGAGCATGTGCACTTCATCGATAATGTAGACCTTGTAGCGGCATAATGCAGGGGCGAGCCGGACATTCTCTCGCAATTCTCGAATTTCGTCGATTCCCCGGTTCGATGCCGCATCGATTTCGATCACATCAAACGACTTACCGCTATTGATCTGGACGCATGTATTACATTCATTGCAGGGTTCTGGATGTGTTTCATCCGGGGAGATTTGGAGACAATTGACTGCTTTGGCAAGGATTCGGGCGACCGTTGTTTTGCCGATACCTCGGGGACCACTGAAAAGATACGCGTGCCCGATGCGCTGGACGGCGATGGTATTTTGCAGAGTAGTGATTACATGCTGTTGTCCCACGACCTCCTGAAAGACTGTTGGCCGCCATTTGCGGGCAAAGGCAAGGTATGGCATACTTCTTCTTTCAGTCCCTTTTCGTTAGGTCATCGCTGGCCATGTAAGGGAACAGCAGTGCGGAGGGAAGTTATAGAAAGGGGTGCCCAAAAAAGTCCTGG
>JAJRTO010000516.1 GCA_024278235.1 Candidatus Poribacteria bacterium | reverse complement strand
GTTCTTGACGTATTGGTATGCGTTATAGTGTCCACGGGAGCGTCCACCGCATCCCAGAAAAGCCGATTTGAGCATAGCATTCTCTCCGTTAGCCTTGCCATCTCAGGCAAGTTATGTTCTATCGATATCGATGATGACAGCGTCCATTGGCTCACTCCTGGTAGCTATTTCTCGTAGTGAGCAACTGTCCAGGTAAAGCGCATCCTACCACACCCATGCATCCGGCGCAAGTTGCTTGTATTGTTGTTCCACGAGCTGCCGCGCAATATGGACTCAGTCTCCTCGCGATTGTTTTCTTCGGGCCATATCGGACTCATCTCCATGTTTGATATCCAGTATCCATTCGGTCTTTCTGAAACGACTCGCAAAGCATTCTACCCGATTTTCGCTGCCTGTTCAACAAATAAGATCGCAGGAGAAACATTTCACATTGACCCGGTATCCCCTCATGTGTATAATGAGCCCAATTTCACGATGATGATCTATCGACCATCAACGATGGGAGCCTATATGAAACATCCGGATTCACCGAGTCATGTCTGGCAATGTGTTCAGCTTCTTCTGCTGGGATGTATCCTGGCAACGACGTCGCTTGCACAGACTGTTTCCTATGAACCCATCCAGCTTGCATCCGATCCTGCTCTCTCCCCAGATGGTAAAACGCTGGCGTTTACGTGGCGGGGTGATATCTGGTTGGTTCCCACAAATGGTGGGATTGCCCGACAGCTCACACAGCATCCTGCAAGTGACCGTCAACCTACATTTTCTCCGGACGGTTCTGAAATCGCGTTTACAAGCAATCGAGAAGCTGGCTGGCAGGTATACGTAATGCCTGTCGGAGGAGGTGTTCCACAACAGCGCACGTTTCACACCGAAGGATACACGCTCGAAGAATGGTTCCCTTCCGGGGATGCCTTCCTCGCAAGTGGCAGCCGAGATCATTTCTGGCGTCATGCGCAACGGTTCTTCCAGGTTGCGCGTCGTGAACGTGTCGCAGAGAAGCTGCTGTTCGATGCCTATGGACGCAACGGAACGCTTTCCCCCGATGAGAGGTATCTGCTGTTTACTCGCGAAGGAATTTCGTGGTGGCGCAAGGGGTATCGTGGGTCCAGGGCAAGTCAGATCTGGCTCTACGATTTTGAGACACAAGAATTCAGGAAGCTGATCCACCGAGACACCGGATCTCGTTGGCCACTCTGGAAACCTGACAAGACTGGGTTCTACTACGTCGGGGCACAGAGCGGTTCTTTTAATCTATGGGAGCACAATCTGGAGACAGGGGAAGAACGTCAGTGGACCTATTTCCAGGATGATTCGGTCGTGTTTCCTTGCATCTCCCGGGATGGCTCTACCCTTGTCTTCCGTTATCTCTTCGATTTCTATCGGTTCCAGCCGGGCAAGGATGAAACACCGAAACGCATCGAGATATGGAATGCAGGGGATAGCCTGACACCTCCGATGGAACGCCGCAAGTTCGACAAAGCGACCGATTTTACCGTATCGGAAGATGGGTTGGAAATCGCATTCATCGCAGGCGGTGACCTCTGGGTCATGGATACTGAACTCCGGGAGCCTCAACAGATCACCAGCACGCCCGAGGAAGAAGAGGATCCTGCTTTCTCACCGGATGGAGATGCCATCTACTTCGTGAGCGATCAGGGGGGACAGAGCGACATCTGGCGCGTGGAGCGTTCTGATCCGGAACTCTACTGGTGGCTGAACGAGACTTTCGAGTTCAAGCAACTCACTCAAGATGTGGAAGTGGATACTCACATCCGATTTAGCCCTGATGGGACCCAGTTTGCTTTCGTCAAAGGTCTGGGAGATCTCTGGGTTATGAAACCTGACGGCAAGGATGCAAGACGGATTTTGGAGTCCAACAACCACCCCGATTATGACTGGTCTCCGGATGGCAAGTGGATCGTGTATCAGGTGTATGACAATGACTTTAATCGGGACATCTGGGTTCTGCCAACGGATGGTTCTGCGCCGCCCGTAAATATCTCTCGCCACCCCTACAATGAGTTTGGCCCTGTCTGGTCGCCCAATGGGAAGCTTATCGCCTTCATTGGGGAACGACTAGATCGCGATCGGGATATTTTCTATGTCTGGCTCCAGGAGAAAGATGACGAACAGACCAAACGGGAACGAACGCTCGAGAAAGCTCTTGAGAAGATGAACAAGGCGAGAAAGCGGGTTGAAAAGGAAAGCAAAAAAGAAAATAAAGAAGAAGAGGAGAAAGATGAGGAGAAATGCAAAACGAACGAAGAGAAAGATAGTGAGGAAAAGAAAGAAGAGAAAAACCTTCCGGAGGTGATCATCGATTTTGAGCGGATCCATGAGCGGATCCGGCGTATTGCCATCCCTGACTCAACAGAAGGTCAACTCTTTTGGTCGCATGATTCCAGGAAACTCGCTTTCACAGCAACCATCGACGGGAAACGAGGTATCTACACTGTTGAGATCCCGGATGAGTTGAAGCCAAAGCTACTGACGACCACGGTGGGATCCTATCCAATCTGGCTCAAGGAGGGGAATCAGATCATCTGGTTGTCGGGTGGGGTGCCGGCAAGTGTATCGTCTGGCGGAAAAGAAACCAAGTATCCGTTCAACGTGAAGCAAGAGGTGGATCGCAAAGCCCGCTATGCGGCCGCGTTTGATCTGGCCTGGCGAACCATGCGGGATCGGTACTACGATGAGCGACTGGGGAACCGCAATTGGGACGCCATCCGGCGCAAGTATGCGGATATGGCTGCCGAAGCAGTTGATCCCGAAAGCTTCGGGATGCTCCTCAATCTGATGCTGGGTGAACTGAATGGGTCGCACCTGGGGTTCAGTCCATCTCAGCGTTCATATCGACCACCGGCTCAGGGATGGAACATCGCCACAGCGCACCTGGGAGTCAGGTTTGAGCCTGATTACAAGGGGCCCGGGTGGAAAATCAAGGAGATACTTCCGCGCGGGCCTGCGGACAAGGAGAAGAACGCCATCAGACCTGGGGAGGTCATTCTCAGTGTGGATGGCGTGAACGTGGATCCCGCGATGGATCCATCCCAGGTGCTCAATGGCGTTCTTGATCGTGACATATCCTTGCGTATCCAGGGCGCGGGGGATGAAACCCGGGAGGTAAACCTGCGCCCGATTTCATATGGTGCCGCAAGAGGATTGCTCTATGAAAAATGGCTACGTGACAATCGGCAGAAGATCGATAAGGCTTCCGATGGCTCCCTCGGTTACGTGCATATCCGGGGCATGAGTTGGCCCAGCTTCCGGAAGTTCGAGCAGGAACTTTACGCTGTGGGTGCAGGGAAAGATGGTCTGATCATTGACGTCCGTGAAAACGGCGGAGGCTTCACAGCCGACCACCTGTTGACAATCCTGACGCAGCCCACCCATGCGATCACTGTCCCACGCGATGGAGGCCCCGGTTATCCTCAAGATCGGCGGGTGTATGCCACCTGGAACAAACCGATCGCTGTGCTCTGCAATCAGAACAGCTTCAGCAACGCCGAGATCTTCAGTCATGCGATCAAGACGCTGAAGCGGGGACACCTGATTGGCGTACCCACAGCAGGCGGCGTCATCTCCACTGGGCGGAAACGAATCATGGATGTCGGCTACCTGCGTGTCCCGTTTCGAGGCTGGTTTGTTCTGCCCACAGGTGAGGATATGGAACTCAACGGTGCGATCCCCGATTTCATCGTCTGGAATCGGCCGGGGCAGATACCACAAGGTGAAGATGCACAGCTTGATAAAGCGATTGAGGTACTCCTGAATGATGTGGAAACCTGGAAGACACAGCCCAGACCGACACTGCGTAAGGCGAGTGAACGGATAGGGGAATAATATCTGTTTGGAAGGAGATTCTTATGTCTTTACCAGATTTCAGCCGCTGTCCCACCCAGAATTCGGTCGCGTTCGTCGTCCGTTAGAAACGGCAAACCCTCCTGAATGAGACGTAGCCCTTGTTCCAGCGTCGGCCAACCGTATCTAACTCGGAGCGGTCGGGCCAATCGGATATTTGGGTGGGGCAATCTCCCAGATGTGGACGTGAGTATTTTCCTGAATCGGCAGCCGCACGTGCTACGGCCAGGGATTCAGCCGCAGTCATAGACATCACATTTGAAAAATGATGACGCTTGACCTTCCTTGTGGTATCATAAACCCTCAAGACAGGAGTCAGTCTCAGTACCTCACATTTTCGCCGTAAGAGCGTCTTCCTGGACGCGATCATCGTGGCCGGGAGGCCACTCCTACCATAGAATTGTGATCTACTGGGTCTGCAAATCATCCATCGACAATTGCTCGAGGAGGCATACGATGCAAGCGACACCATCCATACAGATGCAAATGACGGTCGCCCGCACGACCGGTGAAGCTTCCAGACGCCGCGTAAAGGAGGCCATTGAAATCCTTCGTGAGAAAGATGTGAAAAGCACAACCCTGGAACGCATGCGTGTGACCTGGGAGGCGGATCGACGCGTTCAGGGGTTGCCCCAGCCACTTCAACTGGGAGAAGGGCTATATTACCTGCTCGATCAGATTGCAGTACCCGTTGCTCCAGAGGATCTGATCCTCGGACGGATTCTCGAAGAGATACCCGATAGAGAGGGAGAAGCATTCTTCCAGAAAACGCTCGAAGCATGGGGGAGAAGGGCTATCCCGCCCTGGATGAGGGATGGGGGACATGAGTGCTTTGCGTGGGATCGACTGTTGGAGTCAGGGCTGTCCGGGTTGGAAGAGTTCGCGCAGATGGAGTTACAGAGACGAAGGGAAGCGGGCGAAAGGGAGGAACATCTCGATTTCTTACGCGGTGCTATACGAGTCTATCAAGCATTCCGTCATTATGCTCGTCGCTATGCATCCGCGGCAAAGGAAGCAGGATTGGGTGTTCCAGCGATGAACTGCGCAGCCGTTGCTGAACGTCCCCCTGAGACATTCGCTGAAGCCCTCCAACTTCTATGGCTGGTGGGGCATGTCTATTGTACTATGCTCTCTCAAAATCCGACCTTGACATTCGGCCGGGTGGACGAACTACTATTGGAGTTCTATTGGGAAGATCTCGTCGCTGGTCGGCTCACAAGAGAGGAAACAGGGGCTCTGATCGAGGACTTCTACTGCAAAAACAACCTCATCCTGGGACGTGGTGAACACCAGATGAGCGGCGGTTCTGAAAAAGCAACGGGTTGGCATCGTAATCTGACCTATGATGCACCGCAATACATCGTGCTTGGCGGATGGCGACAGGATGGTTCTCCGGTGGCGAACGAATTGACAGAACTCTTCCTTGAACGAATGGTGCCGCGTTTCGAAAACCCCGTGGTCGTGTTGCGTTATACTTCCGATTTGCCTGAGGATATATGGCGACTCGCCTGCGATAAGATGCGTGCCAATTCAAGTATGCTCGTCTATAACGACCATAACATCGTGCCTGCGATGACCCACTGTGGGATCGATGAAGAAGATGCCATTACCTATACGATGCATGGTTGCAACTGGCCGGATATTCCGGGGAGTCAACGTACTGTGGTCAATTACCAGGCATTGCTGCCACGCTACTTCCTGGAGGCACTCCTGGGATCCGATGGTGAGGAACCTGAGATCGAACAGATCGATGATGTATACGAACGCTTTACCATGGCAGTCCGTCATGAGATCGAGCAGCAGTGTGAGCACTTTCGTGCCAGGCGGCAAACATGGCAAGCACAGAGTCCAGGTATCCTTCAGGTCGATGACTGTTTCCTGGAGGGCTCCATTGCACAGGCGCGTTCCTGGCATCTTGGAAGCGCGCGGTATACCAATATGATCTGTGCTATCAGTTCTCTCGCCACAGCAGCCGATTGCTTCGCCGCACTGGATGCATTGGTGTTCACTTCAAGAAGTTTTTCGCTAGACACTTTACGAAAAGCACTGCGGGAAGATTTCGCTGGCTATGAACCGCTACGGCAGGCGTGTGTGCACGCACCAAAATTTGGACAGAATGATGACCGAGCCGATCAGCATGCTATCCGCGTGTTAAATATCGTCCTTGATGAGATCGACAGAGCGAGCCAGGTAGGAACGGAAGATGAAGTGGGTGTGTTTCGGTGTCTTGAAACGGATATGCGGCATCGTCACATCGGGGCAGAAACGGGGGCGACGCCGGATGGACGACGCGCAGGCCAGCCAACGAGCGAAAACACTTCACCATCCCCCGGTTCTTGTATTCACGGGCTGACAGCAATGCTCTGTTCTGTCGCCAAGCTACCGTTGAACCGCATCAACTCAGGCGCGCTCAATGTGAGGCTCCAACCTCGTCTGGTAGAAGAGGATGAGGGACTGACATGTCTGGCCACATTGCTTCGCACTTATTTCGATCTGGGCGGACTGCAAGTCCAGCTCTCGATTGCTGACACGGCACAGCTCAGAGATGCCCAGGCCCATCCAGAGACCTACCGTGACCTGATGGTGCGTATCACGGGCTATAGCGCAGCATTTGTTGACATGAGTAAGCAGGCGCAAGATGAGATTATCCGGCGGGAGGAGATGGCTTAACCGCTCTTCACGAAATTGTTTGCTCAGTGGAACGATGCACGGGATCGCATCAGTGCAAACTTTCTGGTCCGTTACATTTATCGGCCGGGGAGCGATTTCTACCTGGTATATGACCAGGCATGGGATACCTCGGATGGATTGGATACACGGTATGGACGATTCTGGCAAAAATAACGTATCTTGTCAATCTCTAGCCTAATGCCCTCCGACCGTTCCTATCTCGATCTCGATTTCGTCGCGATTGCGGATCCGTTCTACCAGGCCGTCCCGTATGTACACGACACGATCCGAAACATCGAGCATTTTGAGATCGTGCGTTGCTGAGATCACCGTTACATTCTGCTGTTCATTCAACACCTTGAGCAACCCGATGATCTCGCGTCCTGTCACAAGATCCAGATTGGCTGTGGGCTCATCCGCCAGGATGATACTGGGATCGTTGGCAAAAGCGCGTGCAATGGCAACGCGCTGCATTTGCCCACCAGAAAGCTCATCAGGCTTGTGGTCAATACGCCCTCCGAGGCCAACCCGCTCTAGCAATTCGGTGCCCTTTTTGTTGCGATCTTTTTCACTGAGCCCTGCGAAGATCATTGGCAACGTTACATTTTCGAGGGCTGTCATGACAGTGATCAGGTTGAAACTCTGAAAGATGTATCCGATCTTGTTGCAGCGCAACCACGCGACCTCAAATGTATCGAGTTTGGCCATATCCTGACCATCGATCAGGATCGTACCTCGTGTTGGCCGATCTAACGCCCCAATCATGTTGAAGATGGTAGATTTACCGGAACCAGAGGGACCCATGATGGAAATGTATTCACCTCGGCCAATTTCCAGGTCGATCCCTTTGAGAGCCTGGAGGATATTATTCCCCATACGGTATTCTTTGACAACACCTTCCGTCTTTATCACAATATCCGATGCCATGCACTATTTCTCCTATACTTCGACTCTCATTGCTTCGGCCGGTGGCAGTTTAGCGGCCCGGTAAGCGGGTCCGGCTGCCCCTAATACAGCAAGAATCATTCCGATCAGGCATGCAAAGAACAACACGATCAAAACGCGCAGCAGGGGAAAGTTCCAGAACAAGTCCAGACCGTAATCCTTTAGATTGAGGAGCACGGTAGCGATTAGCCCAATCAACGCCCCAGCCAACGCACCAGCCAACCCTTGAAAGCCAGATTCCAGCAAGAAGAGTTCCACGACAAATCGATCCAACGCTCCCAGACATTTCATGGTCCCGATCTCGCGGAAACGTTCTGTGACAGCCATTAGCATCGAATTGGCGATCCCGACCACACAAACGATGAGAGACATGACAACGAGCCATATCTGCTGAGCAGAAACACCTTCTGTATCTTCCTCTTCATCCATGAAGGTCTGGATCTCCGCTGTTCCCTTGACTTCTTTCAGGCTTCGACTGATCTCCGCGCCTGCAACGACAGCTACAAGGAACGCGATACCTAAGAGTATACCTGCTGTGGTGATTAGTGAACGCCAGAAACGAATCTTTAAGCTCTGAAAACTGATTCGTACTGCTTCACTGAGCGGCAGTTGGATTTGCCGCCGAATGCCGCTTTGCGAATCGTTTGCCAAACCGATACCTCCTGCTCTGTGATCCAAGATGAGCACTGCTTAAACCACTATGAAAGACGTTGCCATTTTATCATGTTGATCCCTCAAAGTCAAGAGAGTATCACAGGGATTTATGGATGCACTCACAAAGGAGTTCCGTGCCTTTCCGGATACTCTCCAGAGATGAGTAACCGTAGGAAAGTCGGATGCATGAAATGACCTCGCTGTGTACGTGGAACGCCCGCCCCTCACTGTATCCGATCCCTTGTTCCGTTGCAAGCTGCTGCAGTTGGTGCATGTCCACTTGCTCCGGGAGATGAACCCAGATGAACAAACCACCACGTGGTTGTGTCCATGTCGCAACCTCTCCCAGATGACACGCCAGTGTTTCGAGCATCGCATCTCGTTTGGCTTTGACAATCGCAGTCGTCTTGGCCACATGTGTCCACAGATTGTGCTTGAAAAACTCAGCGACAAGACAAGATGAAAGCGCGCTGGTACCCGCATCCCAACGATGGTCCCGGATCGCCGAGAGATAGGGCTCCGGCGCACAGAAGTATCCCAGACGGACTCCCGGTCCCAGAATCTTGGAGAACGATGCAATGAAGATGACCCGGTCGGTGTCATCCAGGGAATACAACGCGGGTGGAACGATCCCTGGCTCGAAATCAATATCTCCATAACAGTCATCTTCGATGATCAGGAGATCGTATGCTTGAGCGAGTTCCAGTAAGCGATTCCGCCGTTCCTCCGTCATAATGGCACCGGTTGGATTCTGGTGGGTGGCCGTGGTATAAAGGAAGCGTGGTTTGATATCTTTGGCATGGAGATCTTCCAAGGTTTCTTCGAGAGCATCCATGTCCATACCATCAAGCTCATCAAGGGGAATACCAACGATCTCAGCTTGATGATGACGTAAGCATCCAAGAGTTCCTGAATAAGTGAGTTCCTCTGTGAGGACAATATCACCAGGGCTGATGAATGCACTGGCCACCAGATCGATCGACTGCATCGAACCGGAAGTGATACCGAGCTGATCCACAGGAAGCGGCCGGCCCTCCCTGTGCTGAAATCGTTGAGAGGCCACCTCTCGCAGTGGGAGATAGCCAAGATCTCCGGGGTAGAGCGTCAGTTCCTGTCCCATCTTTGGCAGGACTTCAGCCGCCGCTTCTACCAATCCTTCGATGGGGAAAGAAGCCGGATCAGGACGTCCACCTGTGAAACTATACTCTAGCATTGTTTTCCTCCCTTTTTCAAAGTCTGCCCTCACCGGGCAGGTGCCATTCCGGTAACAAGTTACTTCCAATACTGTGGACGGATCTCCTCCATCGCCTGGAGGACCTCCACACCATGCCAACCATCTGTCAACGGTTTCCGTCGGTTGTGCACACACTCGAGGAAGTGGGCACATTCAGTCATCAGCATGTCTTCCTTATTTTCCGGGGCAAGAAAATCCCAACTCAACGCATGATTGGCTCCCTCTGTTGTCTGTGTTGTGAGCGTGAAGACCCGTCGGTCTGCTTCTGCGGTATCTGAAGCCCGAAGCGTAAGCTGGTGCAATCGGACATCGAGCGACAGCGCGAGCGCCATCATGTGGATGCCAAAATTCCAGTAAGCGTTGAGTTGCTTTTCCGCTGTGGAAGTCTTCATGAACTCGGCAGATGCGGAGACGGGTTCTCCAGGCAGTTCCCTGAATTTCGTGTATGCTGCCGAGTAACAGAGAATATGTCCGACCATCAAGACGCGCTCTGATTCATCCGCAAGGGTTGCCAGTTCAATAGCTTCTTTGGAGGACAAGGTGATCGGCTTCTCCACGAACACATCCTTACCCGCCTCCAACGCTTGCTGAATCAACTCGAAATGTGTTGCCGGAGGAGTGGCAACCACCACTGCATCGCTCTCAGAGATTAATTGTTCGATGCTCTCTGTAAATTGGAGACCATAGTCTGCCAGGAGTGACTCCCTATTCTGATGACCATACACGAGGTGTAATCCAGAGAGCACATGAAACTTACTCAACAAAATCTTCCCCCATCGGCCGGAACCAATGGCAGATACTTTTAGCATTGAATCCTCCCTTGCTATGTGAGGAGTCGCACAATCTGTTCTCCTGTTGAGTATATCAGTGGCGGATCTGGTTGTCAAGAAGTTCAGATCCTGATTTACCCCCGGTTTTTTCTGAGTTGAGTCGTCTTGGTATTCTTGAGGGTATCTGTGTGAGAAAGTCGCATTTTTCCTGTCATTTTTCCTGCCATTTTGCGTGCGAGTGTATTATCCTATCTCCTTGAAATCCTACTTCAAGGAGGTAGCTTGTCTTGGTATGTGGGTGACAGAGGGTTTTGTGGGGACATTCGTCGGTGTGAAAAAGCCAGACGTG
>JAJRTO010000515.1 GCA_024278235.1 Candidatus Poribacteria bacterium | reverse complement strand
TCGGTGCTGGCGGAATCCAGCGACACGAGTAAGTCGCGCGTGCGTTGGTCAATCACAAACGCCTCGTTCAGGCCGGTCTTGATCCCCATGTTAATCTGCCCGCTGCAATACTCTTTCAGCGGCACACCAGCAGCAGCGATCTTATGGCGTAGTGCGGTGATGCGTTTGTCCTCGAAGCGCCAGACAGCACTCTCCAAATCCCGTTGCGGAACAAGAATACCTTTCGAGCACAATATCTCTGTCAAATCATCTGTTCCCAACGTCTCGGCTCGGATGCCGCGTACAGTATGTCCGACGGGAGCTTCCGCTTTTGTCAACACCAGAATGGCTGGGTATGTTGTGACTCCTTCAAAAACCTGTAGATCACCGAAATCCACAAAAATGTGTAGTGTGGTGTGATCGCGTAGGTAATCACGTAGTGGAACTCCCGCCTGGGTACGCGTGTAGGTGCTGGATGAAATATACCCGAGTCCGCCTCCTGTACGCAAGATGTCAACCCCCCGCTCGAAGAAGTAGATGAATACATCAGCCCGAGATGTTGCCAATCGATATTGCTGTTTCAGAACAGGGGTAAGAGGTTTAATACGCTCCATGCGTAGGTAGGGCGGATTGCTAATGACGGCATCAAAGCCATCTTGCTCCCATTTCTTATCTGCGTTAGTAAGAAAGACTTCTGGGAACTCTAGTTCCCAATGGAAGAGGTGCCATTTGTCCGTTTGCACTAACAAATCATCCAGTTTCTGCGCCTTCAGTCGCGCCCAGGCGGTCGGATCATGGATGGCCTTCCCCAGTTCCGCATACGTCGTCTCGTCCAGGCCGTTGCCGAAGTACACGCCCGTGTGCAGGTCGAGCAGTTCGCGGTAAGGTTGCAGTGCGGGGTAGATCTCCTCGTCGAAGAGGCGCGCCTTCTCTCGCACCTCGTCCACATCGTCGCTGTCCTTGGCGTACAGTTCCCGGTAGCCCGCGAGCACCTTGTCCAAATCCACCCGGAAGCTGCCCAGCGGCAACGTAAACACCTGTTTGCTTTCTTTCTTCGCCAGCGGATACACGCCTACATCCTTGAGGCGGACACCGATCAGGCTATTGCCCCAGCGCAGGTGGTGATCCAGGAAGGTGAGCGGCTTACCCCTCGCTACGGTGGTCATCCAGAGGCAGAGCTTGGCGAGTTCCACGGCGAGTTCGTTCAGATCCACCCCAAAGATGCAACGTTCTGCCACCTGTCGCTTCCAGGCAGCGATGTCGGTATCTATCTCCGGGTTCTCCCAGGGCGTCTCGTTGAGCAGTTCGACGATGAAGTTGGCCGCCGCATGCGTCGCGTTGACCAGGAAATGGCCCGACCCCATCGCCGGATCCAGGATTTTCAGGTTCAACACCTTCTCGCGCACGCAACGCAGGAACTGATCGTCCAGGGTTCGCTGAATCTGCCGGTGGGCCGGGATGCCCGGCGGCGTGTCGGCCAGATCCGCCAACTGACGCTCGAGCCGGTGCTCCTTGTAGAACTCCTCCTTGAGTTCGGCCAGCTTCGTCCCGACGGTGTGGTGCACGATGTAATCCACCACATCCTCTGGGGTGTAATAAGAGCCGGTGGCCTTGCGTTCCCCCGCCGTCTCGGAGAAATACACATCGCCCACTTCGAGCAACGTTTCGCTGGCGCGCACTTTCCCCGCCTGAGAGTAGGGGACGTACTGGGTCTTCTTCTTGGTGGCACGTACCACGTGCGGTTCATCCTCGACCAGGAACAGATTGTATTCCAGAAGCCCTTCGTAGAGGCTCCCCAGATGACGCACGGAGAGATCGCGGTAGTCAATCGGCTGGGGTTCCCGATCCTGATCGTAGTTCTTCCTTTTCGCGGGGATCGTGCTCAGACGGATCAGTGCCGCTTGCAGAAAGTCGTTGCGGATCCGATGTTGGGTCAGGAAAGGGCGTCGTCCGGGATCAAACAACCCCCCATTGTACGCGGGGACTCCCGCTCCCGGGCCCCCCTGATCTATCAAGGCAAAGAGTTTCTGTAGTCGGGTCCATAGAGCATATTCATCGTCGTAGCGCATCCCGAGCTTGTGATTATTGCGCACCTCTGTCAGCAGGTCACGCAGACACGCTTTCCGATAGCGGGGTATGTCCAATGGCATCAGTTCCCGCGCTTCGGCGTAGAGCACAAAGAGCAGGCGGTAGATCAGAAAGAGGGAATTCTTGTAGATTTCCTGCCGTACCTCAACTTGCGTGACATCTTCGCCAGCGGCACGGCAACTTTCCACGAGCCCCTGGCACAGTTGGCGGGCGATCTCCTCCACCTGTGCTGAGAGATGATCCTCGATGAGTTTGGTCATCTCATCCGACTGCGTCTTGTAGAGGTCGAGGGCTTGCCTGATCCCCGGTTGCGCTTCGGACGGGGGAACGAAGGCAGAGCGGCTGAAAAAATGGTGGAAGAGCGCATAGTCCTCAATGGCATCCAGCAGGACGAGCCGCTCCAGGTCTACGTGAAAGTAAGTGCCGGTGGGGGAGAGTTCGCTCCGATGGAATAGTCGCCAGTGCCGTCCATTGGTCAACACGCCCCACTCCAGCTCATGTTGATGCAACAGGCGGATCAGTTGTTGGGCATAGTTGCGGCCCTTTGGGATGATGTGAGTCTGCGGATGCCGACCTTCAATATCCTCAAGATACGGCAATACCAGGCACAGGCCTATCTTTTCCTGTCTGTCCCAATCGGAGTAGAAAAGGAGAACACGTTCGTCGCTGGGGCAGGAGTCATAGCTCAGTTCCAGATAGGAAAGTATTTGTTCAATGATGTTGGTACGTAATTCGACTGCGCTGTCCAGTGGAATGGGACTGGATGGCATCCAGTCAGGACTATCACAATCGGCTGGCGGAGGCAGATGGTATTGCCACGTACCACGAGTGGTATCCAACGTCGCCCGCAGACTGTCTGGGCCATCTGCTTGACGTCGGATCTGTTGGAGGAAGATTTCTGAAAAGAGCGATTGGTTATGAATCATCATAGTGTCACTCTGACTTCACTCTGACTTCACTCGGATTGATTCAAATTGGATTGTTTCCACAGTGGGCATTATAGCAGTGCGACCAAAGGGTCGTCAAGCCTGCTCGGCCTGGAAGAAACGATGGCGACCCCGCATCCCTATCCCTGCAATACCCCATTTCGGCGTAATGCGAGGATGGCTTCCTCCATCGGTTGGTCTGTCACACAGCGTGTATAGGTGATGCCGTTCACAAGACAGAGATCGCGCAACTCCTGATAAAAGGCTTCCAGACGCACGTTATATGCGGTCAGTGTCGTCTCGTTGAAACTCACGTCGCGCGTACTGCCGGTCTCCACATCCGTGAGACGGAACTCACCACGTACCGGCGGTGCTACTTCTTCGTGAGCCAGGACATGGATCAAGTGCGGTTCATGTCCCCCTGCGCTGAGTTTCCTGAGCGCCGAGTCGCAAGGGATCCGGGTGAAAACATCTGAAACCACGATCACAACCCCCGTCTGCACGGTGCGCCGTAGATAATGGGAGACACAGCGTTCAAAATCTGTGTGGCCTTCGGGAGACAACTGCGAGAGATAGTTCTCCAGAGCCGGTAGTTGCGACTTGCCATGCAAGACAGGGGACCAGTAGCGGATACGATCTGCGATCCCGACGAGTTGGACTGTGTCTGAATGGGATAACGCCACATATCCAAGTAGCGTTACAAGATCTCTGGCATAATCGAGTTTGGACGGTTCTCCTATCTTCATGGAGCCACTGACGTCCAGCAGAAACGTGATAGGCAGGTTTTGCTCCTGCGAGAAGATCTTGAGGTAGAGCCTGCCAAGCCTGGCATACAGATTCCAGTCCACATACCGAAAGTCATCTCCCAACTGATAAGGACGGTAGTCGGCAAACTCCAAACCGACGCCCCGTGAGCGGCTCCGTCGATCCCCGGACCAGCGTCCCTGGAAGCTACGCTGTGTTCCAACGCGCAACCGTTCCAGAAGCTGATGGACACCCGGATCCCAAAGGCGCGTCCCCCCTCTTTGTTCCCTGTCGTTCATGCTCATTATTGTATCATACGAAGCGTGGAAAGGTAAGATTGGTGGGAGCGTCTGGAACATGCCTACGATTCCGCTTCGACTGCATCTGGATAGACAGTCAGCGTCTGTCCTTTCTCAAGGAGCATCTTGCGAAACGAGCTGATGATCTGTTGAAGCATCTGCTGTGCATCCCGGGCATGTTCGCCAGTGACCATGATCTCCACTGGAAGCCAGCCCCGCCGCTCGCTTAAAGCGATGAAGCCCTTCAGGTATGAACCCGGGTATTGCTCCATCAACTGCTGCAATAGAGGAGCGACATCCGATTCATAGGTGTTGACCAATACCCGCTGAGTTGCCGTCTTTACTTCATAATGTTCGGAGATAAACGGGATGACATGCCGAGCGAAAACCGCCTCCATTTCACGTGGAGGCCCGGGCAATGCCAGGAACGTTGTCTCATCCACCTCCACACAAGTACAGGGAGCCCAGCCAACCGGATTCAACATGACCCGGGCACAGGCAGGAACTGTCGCCATACGGATCAGGTTGGGCGACACATCCTCTCGCGATGGGATGTTACGTCGCTCCATATAATCGGCGATGACATTTTCACGGGGAACCATAGGCGATCCGGTGATCCTCGAAATTGCGGTGGTTGTCAGATCATCGGGTGTTGGGCCGAGTCCACCGGAAGAAATAACGAGATCGGCACCTCGCTCAATAGATGCATGAAATGCAGCGACGATGTCTTCCAGATCGTCGGTCAGTTGAGTGATCCGGCGTACCTTGCCACCGAGGTTGATGATCTGCTGAGACATCCAGAACGAGTTGGTGTCCTGAATTCTGCCGTAGACGAGTTCAGTGCCAATGCTGTAGAGTTCAATAATGGGGATGGCTGGTGTCATACAGTTTCCTTTCTTCGCTGGGAATGGTCTTCAGCCGTTGGTTTTTCAGTATTGCATAAGATACCAGTGAGGTCAACATTCCTCTTGCATTTCCCGGACTGATCTGGTATCATCAGGCAGATTCTGGAGAAGGAGGTAAGATGGTGGCATTACCACGTATGGTTCGTATCAGGCAACATTTTCCGCGACCTGTGGTCCAGGATGTGGGCCAGACGGTCAAAGGTGAGATTCATAGATTAGAACTGAACCACAAGGTGAAGCCCGGAGATACGGTGGCGATCACTGCCGGCAGCCGAGGCGTTGCCAATATCGCAGCGGCGGTGCGTGCAGCCGCTGAGGCGATGCTTGAATTAGGGGCACGTCCTTTCGTGGTTCCTGCAATGGGTAGTCACGGAGGGGCAACGACAGAGGGCCAGCTTGGGATTCTGGAGCACTATGGCATCACAGAAGAGACGACAGGTGTGCCGGTACGAGCCACAATGGACGTAAAGAAACTGGGGGAGACATCAGATGGCCTCTCCGTGTACCTGGATCACAACGCGGCTGAAGCGGATCACATCCTGCTCCTCAATCGCATCAAATCGCATACTGATTTTGGCGGACGTATCGAAAGCGGCCTCATGAAGATGATGGCCATTGGACTCGGAAAACAGCGTGGCGCAAATCAATATCACCGGGCGTTTTTTCGCTATGGCTTCGAGCGTGTGATCACCAGTGTGGGGAACTATGTACTCACCCATGCACCTGTTCTGTGTGGTGTCGGACTTGTCGAAAACGCCTATGAAGAGACGGCTAAAGTCTGTGCCATGCTTCCGGAAGAACTTGAGAAAACTGAGGAAAAACTGCTCGTTGAATCGAAACAGATCGCGGCCAAACTACCTGTCGAGAATCTTGAACTGCTGATTGTGGATTGGATGGGCAAGGACATCAGCGGCACCGGGATGGACACCAATATCATCGGCCGGATGATGCAGAACTTCGAGCCGGAACCGGAATCTCCCCGCATCCTCCGGATCCTGGTGTGTGATTTGACTCCCGATAGCGGCGGAAATTCTGTGGGGATTGGGCTTGCTGATTTCGCCACCAAACGACTCGTTGAAAAATATGATCGCCACGCCACCTACATGAATTGCATCACGGCACTTGGCCCCCAAAAAGCCCGTATTCCCGTCTATTATGATACGGATCAGGAGGCGATAACAAACGCCCTGGAAACGGTTGGCCTGACTCCACCTCATGAATGCCGCGTCATCCGTATTCATAGTACCCTGCATCTGATCGAGATGGAAGTCTCTGAATCACTGTTACCGGAGCTGAGTGATCGTGAGAATATCGAGATCCTGGGCCATCCGAAAGATATTGCGTTTGATGGCCAACAGAATCTCGTTCCACTTTTCTGAAACGTGGATGCCTTGATATACGTTAAGTCACGTAAATCGTTGGGCGCACTCTCTTGATAGCAGTTTCTATGAGTTCCCATAGAAATATCAAGCTCACGCTCGAATACGACGGGACAGCCTATCACGGCTGGCAGATTCAGCCAGGACTACCAACGGTTCAGGGCAGCATAGAAGAAGTGCTCCGGCACATTACAAGAGAAGATATTCGGGTGATCGGGGCAGGTCGGACGGATGCAGGAGTTCACGCTAGAGGTCAGGTGGCTCACTTCCACACGATATCCAGACTGTCTATCCAGACATTTCAGAGAGCCCTCAACGCGCTCTTGCCTCCAGATATTGCCGTTCTGGAGACCATTGAAGTCGATCCCATATTCCACGCGCGCTATGATGCAATTCGCCGTACTTACTGTTATACGATCCTGAACCGAAGCATTCGATCTGTGTTCCAGCGACATTGTGTGTTGCATCGGCCCGCCAATCTGCATGTTGAACGCATGAATCAGATGTGCACAATACTGATGGGAACACACGATTTTTCATCCTTTCAGAAAAAGGGAAGCGATCGCCAGAATCCTGTTTGTACCACCTATGAGGTGCGTTGGTGGCGGGAAAGCGACACCGTCTACTTCAGGATCACTGCCGATTCTTTCCTGCGTGGTATGGTACGGGCAATCGTTGGAAGTTGTCTTCGATGGCAACATGATGAAAATGCAGAGGAATGGATGCGATCGATACTTGCCGCTCGGGATCGCGCCTCTGCAGGGCCATCCGCACCGGCGTGTGGTTTGTGTCTCATAAAAGTACAGTACTGACTGAATTAGGAGGAATCGCTTGCATCTCGACAAACTGATCATCAAAGGGTTCAAGAGCTTTGCTGATGAGGTGGAACTTGTCTTTGAGCCAGGGATCACGGCGATTGTCGGCCCAAATGGTTGTGGAAAGAGCAACGTGTCCGATGCCATCCGTTGGGTTCTCGGGGAACAGAGTTCGCGTTCACTTCGCTGTCGCAAGATGGAGGACGTGATCTTCAATGGCGGGGTAGAACTCAAGCCGAAGAATCTCTCTGCGGTAACTTTACGCCTCGACAATGAAGACAGCATCCTTCCCCTCGAAACACCTGCTGTGGAGATCATGCGTCAGTTGCATCGCTCTGGCGAGAGTGGATACTTCATCAATCAAAGTCAGTGTTTGCTTCGCGATATTTCTGAATTGTTCATGGATACCGGTGTTGGCATGACGGCCTATTCCCTGATGGAACAGAGCAACATCGATGTGCTCTTGAACACACAGCCTCAGGAGAGACGGTTCCTATTCGACGAAGTTGCCGGGATCAACAAGTACAAACATCGTAAACGTGCTGCCATGAAAAAATTGGCGGAAACAGAACGGAACCTCGTACGTATCAATGATGTGATTCATGAGCTAGAGCATGAGACAGAATCCCTTCAGCGTCAGGCAGAGAAGGCGGAGACGTACCAGCAACGACTGGCGGAACTACGGAAACTGGAGATCGAGATCAATGCACGACAATACATCCGCTTTCGACAGGAATTGAAAGAAGCTCACCAGAAAACAGCAGATTCCCGGCAAGTCATCCATGAGCTGAGTGCAACGATTGAAAAGAGTGAAACTCAAATTGAGTTGACTGCACAGCAGCGGTCTGAGCTGGACGCCGCAATCAGCGATGCCCATCTGCGGGTGCGCAAGTTTGAAAGTGAAATTGAACGGACAGAGAGCAGCATTGCTATCTATAAGGAACGCCAGTTGTCATTGCATCAGCAGCGGCAACGCGCTCTGGATGAGATAGGCTCTCTGGAGACACAGATCGAGGAACTCAATAAGCAACGCATCAAGTATGAGCAAGAGCGGGAAGGACTGGAAAACGACATCAAACTCAAAGAAAACAAACTACTCGCTCGACAACGTGTGCTCAAGCAGTTTGGGGATCGGATCAAGGCAGCAGAACAGAGCATCGAGGAAGACAAAACGAAACTGATCGATGTGCTGAGCCAAAGTTCGCGGGTCCAGAATCAGATCTCGTCTCTCGACAACAAGCTCGAATACACCTCATTGCGTCTCGAACGCCTCTCGAAGACCTCCAACCAGGCACAAGCCGAGCTTGAACAGGTTCAGACCAGGTTGGAAGAATCCCAACGACACCTGAACGCGATCGATGCGGATCTCATGAGTATGGATGCAGAACAGCAGGAGTTGGAACAGGGGATCGAATCGCGGCAACGGGATCTCCGCAAGTTTGAGGCGGAACTCAAAGGGATACAGCAATCGCTCGGTATGAACGTCTCCCGATTGAAATCACTCCGAGATCTTCAGGAGTCTTATGAGGGCTATTATACAGGTGTCCGTGCCATCCTGAAGGCCCGGGAAGTCGAGCCGGAGACCTTCGCGGGTGTCTGTGGTGTCGTTGCAGAACTGATACGAACAGAACCTGAATATGAGACCGCCGTCGAGGTTGCACTCGGTAGTGGCCTCCAGAATGTGATTACTGAGACAGCGGAAGATGCGCGTGAGGGCGTTGCCTTCCTGAAACGCACTCGTGTGGGACGAGTGACCTTCCTGCCGCTGGATATTTTACGGGCACGGCACTTCCGTGATCACCGAGTTCTCGATCAACCCGGCGTCATCGGACTCGCCTCCAAACTGGTGGATTACGACGCAAAATACCAGGTGGCGATTGATTATCTGCTTGGCGGCACGGTGGTTGTGGAGGACCTGGAAACAGCAATCGAGATTACACGTTCGCTTCGACCCAATGTCCGGTTTGTGAGTCTTGACGGTGAACTCATCAACGCCTCCGGGGCTATCACGGGTGGGTCATCCAAACAGGCTTCCAGTGGTTTACTCCAGCGCGGGCGGGAGATCGAGGAGCTTCAACAGAAGGTTCAGAAACTCAGCGAACAGCTCAATCAGAAAGAACGTCAACGCAAGGAAACCGTTCAGGAAATCGGAGAGCTTCAGCCCAGACGCCAGCAGATCCTGGCGGAACGTCAGCAGAAGCAGATCGAGCGCGCTGAGCTTGCGAAGGACTTGCAGCAACATCAGCAACGTCACGAACATCTCGAACGCGAACTCAGCATATCCGCCACAGAGGAAGAACAGGTCAAGCAAGAAACGGAATCGATCCGGATTGAACGTGAGCAGATCCAGGAACAACACGAGACGTTGGAGAAACAGCAGCGGGTTCTGGAGCGTCGTATTGAACGCCTGACGGAACAGACGCATACCGAGAGTGCCAGGCATGAAGGCATCGCCAAAGAGTGCACGGATATGAAAATCGAACTGGCAGGATGCAGGGAACGTGTTCAGAGCCTGAGGTTGACCCTACAAAACCTTGCGGACAATCAAGTTCAACTTGAACGTTCTATCGAAAGCCAACACGAGACGATTGCGTCCGAAGAAAAGACTCGTGAGGAACTCAGCGTTCAGATCGACGAGGAGCAACGCAAGTTCCTAATGCTTGAACAGACGAAATCTGAGGCAGCGGAAGCGGCTGCAAGCCTTGAACATGAGCGGGAAGAACTCGTCCAACATGTCGCTGCTCTGGAAAAAGAACTCCGTGCTCAAAGGCGTCGTCTTGAACGGGAGAAACAGACGAAGCATGAACATGATGTCAATGCCACCCAGTTCCAGATGCAGTTGAACGCGATCAGCGCACGCGTTCAGGAGAAGTACCGCGTGTCTATCGAGGATGCGTGTCCCGATCCAGAGAACACGGCTGATGAAACTCAACTGCAACTGCTGATTGACGAACTCAAGGTGCGAATCGATGGCATGGGCTCCGTGAATCTGTTGGCGATTGAGGAGTATAAACAGCACCAGGAGCGACATATCTTCCTGACATCTCAGCGGGATGATCTGGAACGTTCACTCCAGGACACCTACCGTGCGATCGAGAAGATCAACCAGACGTCTCGCGAACGTTTCATGGAATCCTTTGAACGGATCCAGAAAAACTTCCAGGAAGTCTTTGTCCAACTCTTTGATGGTGGTGAGACGGAATTGCTCCTAACGGACCCTGAGGATGTCCTGGAGTCGGGCATCGAGATCATCGCGCGTCCTCCTGGCAAGCGACCTCAGAGCATCACGATGCTCTCCGGAGGGGAACGCTCATTGGTTGCGATAGCATTACTTTTCGCAGTGTTCAAGATCAAGCCGAGTCCGTTCTGTGTGCTCGATGAGGTCGATGCTGCACTGGATGAGGCCAACGTGATGCGATTCACTCGCCTGATCAAAGAGTTTGCCAAAGACACCCAGTTCATCATCATCACCCACAATAAACGTACGATGGAGATCGCCGATGTGATGTACGGTGTCACGATGGAGCAGGCAGGGGTCTCTAAACTCGTCTCGGTGAAGTTCGCAGCCTGAGAGGGAACGAAGAAGCAAACCATAGCACACGGATGACACGCAACGCAGAATCCGTTGTATCTGTGTTCATTCGTGTGCTATTATTATGTCTCAAGATACCACTGCGAGGAGTATAAATGCTGAGAAACCTGTTTAGACGTGGCAAAAAAGAAGAAATCGAGGAAACTCCAGAACAACATCGAACCTCAGAGCAAGAACCTGACATAAAAGAACACCAGGCGGACCCTGAGACGGTAGAAGTGGCTGAATCTCAGCCTCCTGCTCCGGAATCGGATGGCAAACGCGGTTGGTTTCGGCGATTGGTTGGAGGGCTCAGCAAGACGCGGGCCAATCTGGTCAGCCAGATCAGCGCACTGATTGCAAGTAACCGGAAAATAGATGAGGAGCTGCTCGAGGAACTCGAAATGATCCTACTCCAGGCTGATGTAGGAGTTCAGACGACACTCAAGTTGCTGGATCGCATTCGTGAGGTGGTCAAGGAACGCGGATTTGATGATTCATCCCAACTGGAAGGCATCCTGCAAGACGAGATTTTGACGATCCTCGATGGTTCAGAGAGCCGTCTGCATGTGGGGCCTGAACGTCCCTACGCGATCATGGTTCTCGGTGTCAACGGTGTTGGTAAAACGACGACCATCGGTAAGCTTGCCGCTCGCCTTCGTCAGGAGGGACACAGTGTGCTTGTCGCCGCCGGGGATACATTCCGTGCAGCAGCGACCGATCAACTGGACATCTGGTGTCAACGCGCCGGAGCAGATCTGATCAAGGGAAGTCAAGGAGCCGACGCTGCGGCCGTCGTCTTCGATTCCATCCATGCTGCGCGTGCAAGGAAAGCGGACGTGCTTATCGTTGATACAGCGGGACGACTGCATACCAAGAAAAATCTCATGGCTGAACTGGAAAAGATCGGGCGTGTGATGGGGCGCGAACTCGAAGGCGCGCCTCACGAGGTGCTGCTCGTTCTCGATGCCACCACAGGACAGAATGCGATCCAACAGGCAAAACAGTTCAACGAGATCGCCCATGTCACCGGGATCGCGCTCACGAAGCTTGATGGTACCGCCAAAGGTGGCATTGTGATCGCCGTGAGAGAGGAAGTCGGCATTCCTGTGAAGTTGATCGGGATCGGAGAGCAGATCGAGGATCTGCGTGATTTCGACGCAGCGGAGTTTGTAGAGGCACTCTTTATCGCGGCGAATGACGTCGAGGACACATAAGCCGATTCCGCCCCTTGTTTCAACCCGCAACTTCACGAAACACCCGGAGCAGATTCTTCCCCAGGATCTTCTGAATGTCCTCGGCTGAGTATCCACGGGTAAGGAGCACGTCTGTGACCGCTGGCCAGCAACTCGCATCTTCCATCCCGATGGTAACGCCTCCATATCCGTCATAATCGGATCCTAGGCCGACATGATCGATTCCTGCGATGTGGATGAAGTACTCCATGTGATCGATGAATTGCTCAAGACTCGCGGAACCGTCGCTGCTCAGAAAAGTGGGTACGAGCGTGATACAGGCAACGCCTCCAGTGCGTGCGATATCCTCCAGTTGGGCATCCGTCAGATTGCGTCGGTGGTCGCACAGTGCCCCCGCTGCCACATGCGAGGCGACAATGGGCGCGTCCGTTATGTGCAACACCTCATCCGCGCCTGGAGGAGCAAGATGAGCGATATCCACCAGGATTCCCAGTCGGTTCATCTCCTTCACCAGATCAACACCTACTTTGCTCAACCCACGTTGTCCTCGCGTGATCCCGATACCATCTGCAATCATGTTTCTGTAGTTCCAGGTCAGGGAGATCATCCGCACACCAAGCCTGTGGAACATCCTCAGGACACCGGGATCTCCTGCAAGAGGTTCGGCGCCTTCAATGCTCAGAATACAGGCGATCTTGTCATCCTGTTTTGCCCGTTCAATGTCGGATGCAACGGTCGCGTGGATCAATGTATCGGTGTTATCTTCCAGCATCCGGTAAAAAGCATCGACGGATCGGAGCGTTTCAGCCGTGGATCGATGGCGGAGTTGTCTCCAGTAGTGAAATATCGCAAACGTCTGTGCGGTCACACCTCCCTGCTTCAGCCGAGGCAAGTCGATGTGCCCCTCAGCATTTCGCTTGCCTATATCTCTGGTTCCCGCAAGCACAGACATCAACGTATCACAATGGGCGTCAACGATAATACTTTCTCGATGCAACTCTCTAGCGGATGTAGGATTCATGTCCACTGCAATCCGACCCAAGCTCAATAACGCGCACGTGTTATGAAAAGCCCCTATACTTACCCCCAAACCCATCACCAATGGAATTCCAAAGCGGTCTATATCTTCTAATCAACTCGGCCTCTACAGGTACCACCAAGTCACTTTCAATACCGCCAAGAATCATAAACCTGCATCGAAAATCATCAATCTGTAGATTCGTTGCTTGTTGTATGCCCCTCGCATGCTCGCGCAACCTTTGAAAAATGAGTGTTACAAAGCTGGGCGGCCTAACTACTGTTCATCCCCATCTCCTCATTCAGGCAAGTATACCACAGTCAGGCCAGGCATACGACATATTTTCCCAAACAGCCGGGATTTATCGTTGATGGGCAATACGGGTTCTGATATACTTTTGTCTGTGGGGCAACGAAGTTGCAATGGGTGCAAGTTTCACGTTCAACGTTGAACATTAGAAAAGCACTGTGGTTGCTGGGTTCTTGGCATTTGAAACCTGACATCCATTTCTGAATATTGTTTAGATTCAACAAGTCAGTCAAACCAGGGAGGTTGTTTTACATGCGAATTCTCTATCTCGATCTGGATACATTGCGACCTGATCATCTTGGGTGCTATGGCTATCATAGGAACACATCGCCGAATATCGATAGCATTGCCGAGCAGGGAGTGCGATTTAACAACTATTACTGTTCTGATGCACCTTGTTTGCCATCACGCACCGCGCTCATGACGGGGCGTTTTGGGATTCATAATGGTGTTGTGGGACATGGAGGGACCGCAGCGGACGTTCGATTGGAGGGGGAGTCACGTGGCTTTCGTGATCGGTTGGCACGTGAGAGTCTTCCGGCGTTCTTACGCTCGGTAGGTTTCAAGACGGTTTCGATCAGTCCATTTGCTGAACGGCATAGTTCCTGGAGCTTCTATGCGGGATTCTCAGAGATGCACAACACAGGCAAGGGCGGTATGGAATCCGCTGAGGAAGTGACGCCGACCATCCTCAAGTGGATTGAAAGGAATGCGAAGGAGGACAACTGGTTTCTCCAGATAAACTACTGGGATCCACACACCCCTTATCGTGCCCCGCTGGAGTTTGGCAATCCGTTCGAGAAGGATCCGCTACCGGGCTGGATCACCGAGGAGATACTCGAGGAACACCGCAAGATGGTGGGGCCCCATAAAGCTCAAGAGATTGCCATGTACACCAACCACACCAATCCGAGATTTCCGCGACATCCGGGAGAAATCAAGGATATGCAGGATCTACGTCAGATGTTCGATGGCTACGACTGTGGTATCCGCTATATGGACGAGCACATCGGTCAGCTTTTTGACGCATTTGAAAAACAGGGCGTCATGGATGATCTCGCGATCATTATCAGTGGGGATCACGGTGAAAACATGGGGGAGCTGGGGATTTACGGAGAGCATGCAACCGCGGATCATCCGACCTGTCGAATCTCGATGATCATGCGTTGGCCGGGCGGCAAACAGGGGCATGTCGATGACGGATTGCACTATAATCTGGATTTAGGGCCCACATTGGCCGAGCTTTTTGACAGACGCCCGATGCCAACCTGGGATGGGGCAAGCTATGCACAGACTGTCATGGAGGGTTCAGACTGCGGTCAAGAGTACCTCGTCATCAGTCAGTGTGCCCATGTATGCCAGCGTAGTGTGCGTATGGGGCCCTGGCTCTATATGCGGACCTACCACGATGGATACCACCTGTTCCCGGATGAGATGCTGTTCAATCTGGTCGAGGATCCGTATGAGCAAAACGATGTCGCTGGAGAACATCCATAGATATGCAGGGAAGCGGTCTATCGACTCAATCAGTGGCACGATGATATGATGAAGTCGATGCCTTATGATGTCGATCCGCTCTGGACAGTTATCAAGGAAGGTGGACCGTTCCATGCGAGAGGGCATCTGCCCGCCTACTGTGAACGACTCGCCGAAACAGGGCGTGGTGACGCAATTCCAGAACTGAAACGCCGACATCCGGGGGAGTTTGAATAGCAACCCTGTGGAAGAGGGTTCCCGCCTTTGACTATCGTGGTCGGCTAGTAGACCTCAGTTTTCAGGCTTCAGCCGCGAATCAGCCAGCTACTGAAGCCTGAAAACTGAGGTCTGATGCCTGAACCGCTTGCTGTCAATTCGAGTAGAGGGTCGCGGCGTCGATTCGATGATAGCTGAGCAACTCCGGTTCTGTAAATACAATTCCTAGTTCACGTTCAGCATTTTCGGGGGTATCCGATGCATGCACGAGGTTATGACGGGTATCCATTGAGAAATCGCCTCGGATGCTTCCCGGTTGGGCTTCCGTGTATCGGGTTGCGCCGATCATCGTTCGGACGATTTGGATAGCGCTACGGCCCTCCCAGGCTGATACCACGATAGGATCAGAAGTCATATATCGGATAAGGGGTTCATAAAAATCTCTGCCAATGTGGGGGCTGTACAGTTCTTGCGCCTGGGTCTTGGACAACTGAATCAATTTCAAGCCAACCAGCTTGAGTCCTTTGCTTTCAAGTCTGCCCAGGATCTCCCCTATCAGCCCACGTTGTATCCCGTCTGGTTTGACAATCAACAGGGTTCGTTCCATCGCTTACTCCAGTGCCTCTTGAATGCGGTTCAGTCCCTCCTCAATCTGTTCGAGCGAGGTCGCAAAAGAAAGGCGTATGGCACGGTCTTCACCGAAGGGGGCCCCCGGAACCACGGCTACCTCGGCTTTCTCAAGCAGATACGTCGCCAGATCAAACGAGTTCGTGATGTTGCGCCCCTTCTGATGGTAACATGCGGACACATCCGGAAAGATGTAGAAAGCTCCCTGCGGCTTCACATAAGAAGCGATAGCGAGATCATCGAAGCGACCCGCAATGTAATCACGGCGTAACTCGAATTGCTGACGCATCTCTTCGACACATTCTTGTGGTCCTGTCAGTGCTGCCAGGGCCGCTTTCTGTGAAATCGAAGTGGCACCAGAGGTGCTGTGACTCTGAAGATTCGTTGCCGCCTTTATTATCTCCTCGGGGCCTGCCGCATATCCGATCCGCCAGCCTGTCATCGCATAGGTCTTGGATACACCGTTGACAAGAATCGTCCATTCCTGAACGGCCTCCCCTAATCGGGTGATGCTTTCGTAACGGATGCCATCATATACAAGTTTATCGTAGATCTCATCAGCAATGATATAGACCTGGTGAGCAACTAATATCTCGGCGAGCGGTTTCAGTTGATCGAGTGAATAGAGAGTTCCTGTGGGATTGCTAGGGCTGCTCAGGATGAACGCTTTGGTTCTCGGAGTGATCGCCCGCTCAAGTGCCTCTGGTGTGACGCAGAAGTTGTCCTCTGCAGTGGTATTGATGACAACGGGTTGCCCGCCAGCGAGCTTGGCCATTTCTGGATAACTCACCCAGTAGGGTGCTGGGATGATCACCTCATCGCCTGGGTCACACAGCACCTGCATCAGGTTGTAGATTGAGTGTTTCGCTCCACACGAGATGAGTATCTGTGAATGGGTGTACCGGACGCCGTTATCCTGCGCAAATTTCTCGGCCACAGCATCACGTAATTCAGGAATTCCTGCCGTGGGTGTATACTTAGTAAAACCTTCCTGAATGGCCGCCATTGCGGCTTCCTTGATGTGCTCTGGCGTGTCGAAATCGGGCTCGCCGGCCCCAAAGCCGATGACATCGATACCTTCTGCTTTCATCGCCTTGGCCTTTGCCGTGATCGCCAGCGTTGCTGATGGTGCTACATTCTGTCCCCGAATAGAGATCATAAATATTTCCTCCTTGCGAATTGAGATAATGTAGCATACGGTTCTATGGGGTGTCAAGTAATTGATGCGCACATTGAGACAATGGCACGAATAGACTGGCAAAATGGTTCTATTCTTCTAGCTCTTGCTTTAACCGGTGATCTGTAATATAATGCCTCCAAAGTGCATCCCAATCTGTACGGAGGAGAGTGTCATGAGAGGATTTGTGCTGTGTTTATTGTTCGTCTTATCCTGTGTTTCTGTGGGGTATGCAGGCTGGAACATTGCTCGGCCAGATGATTTCATACGCAATGATGGCGTGGAAGGTGATCTCAAAGCCGTTGCTTTTGGGGATAAACTGCATGGATGGGCCGTTGGCATGGGCGGCCTCATTCTCCGCACCGACGATGGCGGTACGAGCTGGAAGATTCAGCATCAGGAGGAAGGACGTGAATTTTGGGGTATCCGGTGCATCGATGCAAAATCGGCCTGGGTGGTCGGTAGTCGAGGAACCATATGGTATACCGCAGACGGGGGACAAACCTGGGAACAGCGAGATTCAGGAACGCGGAATCGACTGATGGATATTTGCTTTGTGACGCCCGAGCGTGCCGTGGTGATTGGGCAAAACAGCAGTATCCTCATCACGCAAGATGGCGGAGAAACATGGGAGGTGAAAAGCGGCGAGAGAGTACGCGTGGGAGAAACTCGTCAGAACTTTGAAGCCATCGCCTTCTCGACGCCGGAGAAAGGGTTCATCGTGGGATCCTTTGGAACGATCCTGGTGAGCAAGGATGGTGGAGAATCCTGGGAATTGCTCCGATTACCCAATATCGACAACAATTTCTTCGGTATATCCTTCACGGATAAACTCAACGGTTGGATCGTTGGTCAAGAGGGGATCATCCTTCACACAAACGACGGTGGGGAAACATGGACCCCACAGAAGAGCGGGTTGGAAAAGACCTCTGAATCACTTATGGGCATGTGCTTCATCGACTCAAAAACGGGATGGGCTGTGGGGGAATTTGGAAAAATCCTCCATACGACAGATGGGGGACAAACCTGGCAGCTCCAGAAAACAGGGGACTCCACGAATCTACTGGGAGTCTGTGCGGTGGATGCCGACAACGCCTGGGCCGTAGGTGAATGGGGCTTGCTCTGGAAGTGGACTCCCTGAGCATCGCTTTCAGCCGTCAGCTTATCGCTGATGGTTGAAAGCTTCCAATATACGAGTTTTTCACTTACGGTGGAAGTAGAGTAGAGCATGCTGCCAGCTTGTTCTCGCCAGCTTGTTGGCCAGGATGGCTTCGTACCGAAACGAACAAGCTGCACGCTCTACGGAACTCGTGTCCAATAACTGACGGCTCTCGAATGTCCATGACCACATTCAAGCCGGATGAACCGGATGATTTTGTCCAACTACAGGAGATCCTGATGAAAGTCTATATCAGTTGTGATATTGAGGGTGTCAACGGTGTGATAGCGAGCAGTCAGTGTGGGTCCAGTGGCGACGGATATGATCGAGCACGCCGATGGATGACAGAGGAAGCAAACGCAGCCATCCGAGGCGCTGCCAGAGCTGGGGCAAATGAGATCGTCGTCAAAGACAGCCACGGTTCGGGAACGAATATCCTGCTGGATGAACTGGATAGCCATGCGCAGTTGATATCGGGTTGGGGAATGAACCATAGTATGGTGGAAGGTCTGGATGAATCCTTCGACGCACTGATCTTGGTGGGGTATCATGCGATGGCACTCACAGAGACCGGTTCGCTTTCCCACACGATGCGCGGGCACGTAAAGGGAGTTGCGATCAACGGACAACCGATGGGAGAAAGTGGGATTGCCGCACTTTACGCCGGAGCCTGCGAAGTCCCTCTCGTATTCGCCAGTGGAGATGCCGCGCTGACGGCGGAGATAAGCGCGCTCATACCGGGCGTGCAGACCATAACCGTGAAAAATTCCTTGTCGCGCAAAGGGGCCACGATGAAGTCGATACAACAGACGCGTCAGGAAATTGAGGATGGAGTCTACCAGGCGTTGTCACAGGAATCGTTCCCCTCCCCGTACCATCCGCATCCCATCGAAGTCGAATATACAGCGCATACTCCGGAAGCGGCACAACTGTGCTCATATATCCCCACCGTGGAACGCGTTGATCGACTGCAGGTTCGGTTCCCGGCAGTTGATGGGATAGCGGCAAGCAACCTGTTCCGTGTGCTCTGCACCCTCTGTGGAACCGTCTGATCTATCCGAATAGCACCTCTGCAATGTCGTGGCGGCCTGTGGAAGCGGAAACAACCCATTGGGCTGCCCTGAGTGCTCCCTGAGCAAACGTCTCGCGGCTATGCGCGCGGTGTATAATTTCGATCCGTTCTCCCGTACCCGCAAAGAGGATGGTGTGATCGCCAACAATATCGCCGCCTCGAACAGCGTGGATACCGATTTCCTGCCTGGTACGTTTCCCGACGACACCCTTTCTGCCGTAGACGCCCACCTCGTCGAGATCACGCTCCAGAGCATCTGCGAGCACCTCGGCGATGCGGATCGCTGTTCCGCTCGGTGAATCTGTTTTTTGATTGTGATGAGCCTCGATGACCTCCACATCATAGGCATCCCCCAGCGCGATAGCCGCCTGGTGAACCAGTCGGAGAAGCACATTCACCCCGATGCTCATATTAGGCGCAACGACACAACGAATCCGTTCGGTTAATTGGAGAAATTCCTGTAACTGCTCGTCTGAGTATCCGGTCGTTGCAATAACCATCGGAGCGTCTTTTTCCACAGCCATGCGCAAATGTTCCAGAGTCGCCTCGGGAGTGGAAAACTCGATCAACACGGAGGATGGCGTGAGCAACTGCGATAATTCGCTATCGTCCTGAACAGACACATCGATGTGCCCGACACCCGCCATTTCACCCGCATCCTGCCCCAACAAAGGGTGTTCCGTTGCGTCTATTGCACCCACCAGTTCAAGATTCGGAGAGTTCGTCACCCCCTGAATAATCATCCGTCCCATCCGTCCGCATGCGCCACTGATGATGATATGAACCATAGAATCCTCCATTATGATTCGACTCTATCGTCGATTTAGACTACGGATAGCATACCATAGGGAGCACCGGAGAGCAAGAAGAACGAGCGGGTGAACTCGAACGCCGATACAGATTTGAACAGAGAGGATTGACAGATTTTCGGACAAAGGCGTCTGGTTCCTCATGCAAAGTGATCCCAACCAGTAGGAGTGAGTGGGCGTTGTGTTCCATCAGGCAATACCAGTTGAATCCCTTCCGAGGGTTTCGTGATCTTACCTACTTCTGTGACGGGGACATCACTCACATTCGCAATGACCGATTGTGCCAGCTTGATATGTTCCGGAGCGCAGGTGATGATCAGCTCATAATCATCGCTGTCCCGGAGGAACAGATCATAGGGATTTCGAGCCAGCACCCCGGCAGCGATCTGCAGTTCTGCGCTCAGGGGGAACTGCTCTTGAAACAGCACGGCTCCCACCATGCTGTTCTGGCAGATGTGTCCAAGATCCCCCAGGAAGCCATCACTGGTGTCGATCATTGCTGTCACATATCCGGCACACGCAATGGTCCGCCCTTCCCGGGCACGTGGGATCGGAGTGTGATAGGCACGGACGAGCGGATGCTCATGCAAATCCTCACTCGGCTGCGACTGCAACAATAATTGCAGCCCGGCAGCCGCCTGCCCCGGGTATCCGGTGACCAGGATCGCATCTCCCACCCGGGCTGTGGAGCGTCTCACCAGTTTGGCCGGTTCCACCTCACCGATGAGCGTGATGTCAATGAACATCGCATCGCCTGTTTTGGTCAGGTTGCCACCAATGATCGAGGCTTGAAATGGATTGAGTTCCGCGGCAAATCCACGATACATCGCCTCGATATCAGCAACCAGAGCATCGGCTCTCAAACCGAGAGACACGAGAGCTGCTCGTGGATGACCGCCCATCGCCCCAATATCGCTTATGTTGACAGCCATCGCCCGGCGACCTAAATCCAGAGAAGAGATATGCTGAGGCAAGTAATGGCGACCTTCCAGCATGCTGTCACAGGTGATGAGCAGCTCGTATCCGACACGAGGCCGTAACGAAGCCGCATCATCTCCAATACCTAGCACAACGTCGGGAGATGAAACTCCTTCTTGTTGGATCACCCTGTGAATTCGGTGGATCAGATCGAATTCGCCAATATCTGCCAGGGTCTCGGACATGGATCTCATTCTCTGATAGAGAGCTATTCCTGATCTCGGAGGGACTCCAGGAGTTTCTTGGCCTCGATCATATCCTGAACTTGCTTTTCGCCACTGATTTCGCGCTCAATCGTAAGCGGACCTTCATAGCCGATCTCTTTCAGCGTTGCGATGAATTGAGCCATCCCCACGTCGCCTTCACCGAGCGGCACTTCCGTCCCGAGCTTCCCTTCCTCCGTGGGCCATTTGCCATCTTTGCAGTGAACACTCACCACATAGTCCTTGAGCAGTTTGAGCGCGGCAATCGGTTCCCCGGATCCATACAGAATCATGTTGGCAGGATCAAAGTTGACGCCAACATTGGGACGATCGACATCTTGCAGGAATTGGAGCAGCGCGTCCGCGCTCTCCTGTCCTGTCTCCAGAGAAAATCCGAGACCAAGTTCCTGACAGTAATCCGCGATTCGTTGCACCACCTCTACCATTTCTGTATGAAGTGGCGACGATTTATCCTCAGGGATAAATCCGATGTGGGCTGCGATGCGCGGTGCGCCCAGTGCCTTTGCGAAATCGGCGATCTTGAGGCTCTTCTCAATACGTTCCTCTCGCGTGTCAGCAGGTACATAGCCAACCGTCCGTTGCACTGTGGGGATATCTGCGTAACTCTCTCCTGCAAACCCACAAAAGACAGTTGTGATCACAATCCCTGCCTCTGCGAGTTGATTCTTGAGTTAGAGATAGGCATCGCCCACAAGATAATCATCGGGCGGAACCCCCATCTGGGCATTATTGACGCCGACCTGTTGAAGTTTGGCAATACTCTCCCTGGGATCATCTCCCACACCTAGCATGAGACCAACTTCCATCTTTTCCATGGTTTGTACCCTCCGTTCGGTGAGTTCTGCTATGTGAATAGCTGATATGTTCATTTTATCATAGTCCGTTTGCTCCGTCAACATAGCGTTTCTTGATCAGAAATATCCAAATACTGCTGCTTTGGGTCTTGACCATCCAGGTGTCCTGTGATACATTGATGACAAGCTTTTTGGTTTCGTAGTCAGATAGTAAACTCTCTCAATGGAGGCTTGCTTATGGCATCAAACCCCAAAATTGCCATTGGATATGACTTGGGGGGACAGGGGTGTAAAACGGGTGTCTTTGAGGCAAACAGTGGTGAGCTTTTGAGCACGGCCACCAGCAAGATCATACCATCTTTGTCAGCACAACAGGTCTTTGACGGGATATGTCGCACGACAGAAGCACTTGTCCGTTCCACAGGGCACAGTGTTTCACAGATAGCCAGTGCATGTCTGGCGACGGCTGGCACGTTAGGTCCTGAAAGCGCACAAGAACCGTCTGAAATCGACCACATCCTTATCTCGCCAAACATCCCGCAACTCAATGGATTTTCTTTCCGACACGCGTTCAATAAGCAATGGCCTGGTGTTCGTTTTCTCATGGAAAACGATGCCAACGCTGCGGGTTGGGCCGACTGGTTCTATGGCATCGGTCAAGAGAAGGAGGTGAATACACTGCTGGGATTTACACTCGGCACAGGTTTGGGTGGCTACATCATCATCAATGGTCGCATGATACGCCCTGCTGAACTTGGTCACGTCATTGTGGACTACGGTGAGGATGCACTCCAGTGTGGATGCGGATGTTACGGTTGCACCGAAGCCTATGTCTCCAAAGGGGGCATCTGCAGACTCGCGCAACGTATCATGGCAAAGGATCCGGACACGAAGCTACACACGATCCCCGTAGATGCACTGGATCCTCTGCCAATCGCAGAACTGGCCCGAGCGGGCGATCAGGGAGCCCAGGAGACATACGCTCAGGCTGGCAAGTATCTCGGACGATTGATCTGGAATATCCGACGTGTATGCCTTCCGGATGCTGTGGTGGTGTCCGGGAACATATCCCGATCCTTCGATTTGATGCTGCCAAGTATCGAAGAATACGTGCGACAGGATCCACTCCTCGAACATTTTCCTGTCATTCGCGCAACGGGTTTGGGGGCGGATAAGGCGGGTATTCTAGGAGCCGGTGGGCTGGCAATTCAGGCGGTACGTACGTAGATTCTGTTCGTTTTCATGGTTGCTTCTCAGTATTTGATTATCTGTGGAAACGATAATTTTGCCCTAAAGCCGTCCAAATCATGAGATAACTCGACCGTCAGGCGTCTCAACGAATGGGGATTCATAGCCCCTAATTTATTCGTCCCGTGTGTAAGAGTGGTGGCGAATGAATATCCCGAATCCCTAACGGCCTTTTTTACCTGATCTTTCCCACCATGGCTGTTTACCGGATATGAGAAAGCGATGACTTTTTTGCCGATCTCTTCCTCAATTCTCCGCTTAGATTCTCGAAGTTCATAGATCAACTGTTCCTGGGAGACTTTATGCAGCACGGGATGGGATACTGTATGTGCGCCAATCTCAATCCCATGCTCGCTCATCTCGCAGATCTGTCTCCATGTCAGGAGCAATGTTTCAGCCATTCGCTGTGGAATACTGACATCTAGTTTCTGTTCCAACTGTTCTATCATATTTTGCCGCTCGCAATCATCGAGGTTCTTCAATATCACCAAAATCTCATTGATAATGTCTTCCCGCGAGCTTAGTCCAAGTTCGAACCTATAACCATTGATATTAAAGGAATCTCCTCGAAATTGCTTCACTGTGTATGCAACCCTGTCCCACCAAAATAGACTTCGTTTGTCGATGAACTGGGTCGCTATGAATATCGTCGCCGGAATGCCATGCGCCTTGAGAATTGGATATGCATTGTCGTAGTTATCCCTGTACCCGTCGTCGAATGTTATGATGAGCGCGTTACCACGGAACTTCAGATCTCCTTTCAGGATTTCTGAGAGTGTTCCAAAATCCATGCAATCATAGTTCGCTTTGAGGTATTTTACCTGTTCTTCGAATGCTTCAGGGGACGCAGATATCAGGTTATGGTCAAATGGGCAACTCTGTTTATATTCACTGACACGATGATACACCAGAATCGTCAGATTTCTCCCGATGAGACGCGTAATCCTCGGACATATCAGCGTTGCTTTACACTTATTCAGCATTTCTATGGTGATACGATGTTTGCTCATCCCTCTGTAAGGATCCCCACTCACCTTGTCATGATCCATTGCCACTATTCATCCGTACTTTTCCTAGATATGAAATACCTCTCTTTATTGCACGGTATCGCCTCTCTTTGATGCAGTTCCGACTCACTCGGACGATGACAATAGCCCTCGAATCTGTCGACAAGGCACGTTTATAGTCAGAATCCCCCTTCAAGAAATCATACTCAGCTAACCCGGCGTCAATGGCCTCCTCAATACAGTAACTATGGAGGAGAATACCTGGACGGATATGTTTGTTATCGGTGAGACTCATTCCCGATTGGTAGAAGTAGATCTTATGATTGTATCTGAAGTTATAGTGTGCAGCGATAGACTCCCCACGTAGCAAGAGGGAATGAAGTTTAAGCCAGTCATTTTGGAAGCTTAAGGGCATCAATCTTCGGTGGAAAGTCATGAATTTCTGACTTGAGAAAACCCCGGGTTTGCCCTTATCCGTCCAGCGATCCTGGTGCAGTTTTATGAGGATCTCCAGAGCCTTTTCCAGTTCATCTCTATCTTTTGCGATCCTGTACTGCGCCGATTGCTTCGTTAGCTCTCGCCTGCCCCTACGGATCTTGTATCGCATACCGCTGCTGAGGCTTTCTAGATACTCATCCCATGTTTCCGGTAACTTGATGTAGAAACAGGAAATTCTGTCAACAACCTCCCATTGCAGGTCCCTTTCCTTCAAGAGTTCTTCCAGATGTCTCAAGTTTTCTGAATCTTCAGCAATATCAGCCAATACCATCTCATCCCACTCACCACGTATTTGGTGCATCAGATAATCTGCAAGCACCCTCATAGCTTCTGATTCCATGCCGGATTTGATGATAAAATCCAGATAATCCGAACATACTTCATCTTCCATATTCTCACCGGATGCTAAGAACTCCAGCCGCCAAAAGGGAATCACCTTGTAATGCCATATCCGTCGCTTTAACAATGGTGCTATCGCGATCAGTTCTTCTTCATTCCAGACGGTGAGAATACACAGTTCCCGCCCTTCATTGAAGACTTCCCACCATGTATACATCCACTCCCATGTGAGGGAGATATTATTACTCTTGCTCCCATTCAACAAGGTATTCCACTGATCTCTTATCGCTCTGAAGTTTTCTTTATGAGTGATCTTCTTCACCGTGAACATATCGTTTTCTCTTTCCTCAAAAACCAGATGTGGCTCTCAGATTAACTCGCGGCCAAACCGTTGGATTAGCGCCCATTCATCTTGAGAATCTTCACTGGTAAGCTTCCACGTAGCCGCTTTAGAGCCGTCAGGGGATTACCGAAAAAGGTCAAAGAGTAATAGATGAGATTCTTGAGGGTGCACTGATACCTCAGAGATTCCAGAAACTTCTCTCTGGCCCTTGTCAGCTCGCCAACTGCAAGATAGTCGCAGCCGTATTCACAGGTCAGCCTGGCAAATCTGTCCGCGACGGAGATGCTGATCTTTCTTTCTATGTCAGGAAAGATCCGGATCGCTTTCTCGATGACGTTTCTTTCGTTTAAGCATGCTTTTTCGATGTTCTTGCTTAGCTGACCTTCACGGACCCGATACTTTGACAGAGGCGTTGAGACATATCCAATAGGATACCTGTATGAAATACGCAGCCACATATCATAATCCTCTGTTCCGAGAAATTCTGGAGATTCGTCAAAGAGCCCTACTTCCTCGAAACATGTTTTCCGTACAATGACAGTAGAATTCCCTATGAAGTTCCGCAGAAACAAGTAAGGGAATGCATCTTCGGAATTATATTGCTCGGCTCTCGCACGAATACGTTCCGGCTCTCTGTTCCTGTCATCGAAGTATATCCTGCTGGAGTGTACGAGTCCGATGCCCGGGGAGTCCTCGAAGACTTTCAGTTGCGTCTCGAGTTTGTGGGGGAACCAAAGATCATCCGCATCCAGGAAAGCGATGTATTCACCCTGGGCGTGCCGGATACCCAGGTTCCTCGCACTCGCAGGGCCACCGTTCTGCTTGTAGAAATAGCGTATACGATCGAGGTAGGCGTCTAACACGCTTGGAGTATCATCCGTGGATCCGTCATCGACCACAATGACCTCGTAATCCTGATAAGACTGGTTGAGAACCGATTCGATGGCCTCAGCGATGTACTGCTCCGTATTGAACGTCGGGATGATCACACTGACGATAGGCATCAGATGTCCTCCGGATTGAACAAGTGACTAAAGTGAGCTAAAGTTACGACGAGCTTTCTTCTTTAGTATTTCATTGTATACCATCTCGATATTCCCTACGTAAGTTTCGTCCGTGAAGTTCTCTTCAACTCGCTTTCGTCCTGCCTGTCCCATTTGATATGCCCACTTCGGATGCTTCAGTAGTTCAACGACAGCGTCTGCCAGTTCTTCTGGATTCTCAGGTGACACCAGAATACCGGTTTTCTTATCCACGACGATCTCTGGTGGACCACCCTAATTCACCGTTACGACCGGTTTGCCAGCGGCCATCGCTTCGATAAGTACCCTACCGAATCCCTCGTTGCTCCGTGGGTGGACCAGGATATCGATCTCGGATAGTATGTTGGGGATATCCTGTCTGAGATCCGTAAAGATGACCGCCTCGTCAAGCCCCAGGGAGCTTATGAGCGATTTCAAGTGTGCATAGTAGTCCTGGTGATACTCGAGTATTTTACCGACAAGCATGAACCGCGTATCAGGAAAATCGGAGTGGATTCTGATGGCGGCTCGTATGAAGTCCTCGTGTCGCTTTTCCGGGGTAATATGCCCTACGGTGGCAATGATCGACACGTCAGTTGAGATATGGAACTCCTCTCTCACCTTAGGAGTGTGCTTATCAACCGAGAGAAAATCCTGTAGATCCACACTGTTATATATTGTGACCGTTTTATCGGCGGCTCCATGATAATCGAAAGGTTCTCTGACATAGTCCGAGATGGCAATGACCGTGTGGGACAGTCGGTCGATCAGTCGCACTGCTTTCTCCGTGCCAAAATGAAACTGAACACTTCCCCCTGGGCCAATCCTATCCCGTATGTGCCATACATGGGGAACATTTGCCAGCTTAGCAGCGACGGCTCCCTCAATCGCAAGTACCGAATTGGTGTGGACAATCGGGATAGGATACCGTTTGATCAGCCGCAACAGATTGAGAATCGTAGAAGCGCGCAACATCATCCGTTTCGGCCAGGCAAGCATCCTCCGGAGCCCACCGGCCTTCCCGCCCATGTCACCCCATTCCTCCATGTAAAGAGCGATCACCGGGACTCCAAGTGCTTCTGCCTTTTCTATGAGCATCCCCCCGGCGGGTTGAGGGCAAACGATAAGAGGCCTAAACTTCTCGGGATGGAGGTTCTCGAGCAGTCGCAAAAGACTGAAGTTCGCGCCGCTAGGACCATTGTATGGTGTCACATATAGGATACTAATGGGCTTCTGAGGCAAACAGTTCATCATGAACTTCCTTGTTAACAGGGGGATCCGCGCCTTCTACCAGGTCAGTGTAGAGACTCTCGAGTTTCTGAGTTTCAAGATAGATGTTGTGGTTCCACTCCACATGCTTTCTTCCGGCGATCCCTATTTCAGACCAGATATCGGGGTGCTTGATGAGGTGTACTATCCGCTCCGCCAGGGCTTCTGTATCCCGCTCCGGCACCAGAAAACCACTCTCCCCGTCCGGGACAACCTCCGGGATGTCCGCATGGTAAGTGGAGACTATCGGAAGCCCTGAAGCCTGAGCCTCGATCAGAACAGTCGGAGCCCCTCCTTCGCTATCACCATCCGCAGCCGTTATGCTTGGCGCAAGAAATATGTGCGTTTTCCTCAGTTCCTCAGTGAATTCAGGGTGTGACCGATATCCAAGCAATGTAACATGCTCATCTAGATGGAGATCCGAAATGAGTTGCTCAATCTGAGGTCTCAATTCCCCGTCGCCGATAATCCGTAATTCTATATTCTGGTATCTGTTCCGTACCAGATCCGCAGCGCGTATCGCGTATTCAATCCCCTTCTTCTCGGTAAATCGGCCGCAAAGCAGCAGCTTGATGATGCCATCTTCCGGGAATTGTCGGGGGGCAAATCTGATTTGGTTTACGTCGATGGCAATGTGCTGGATTCTGGTCTTTTCAGGAGGAGATCCTAATTCGATAAGACGGCTGCGCATGTGATTGCCTTCGACAAGGAACAGATCCCCTTCAGCGAAAAGCTGCTGATAAGCATCGTACCATTCATCCTGCCTCGGCAGTTTGGACATATCCACCCCGTAAAACGTGGTGATGAGTGGTAAACGGTATTGTCGCTTCAGTGTCAGTGTCCACACACCTTGTGGCCCAAAGTGAGCGTGCAGCAGTTTCGGCTTTTCTTTGGCAAGAATCCTTCCTGCCAACGCTTCCACGGGGTCTCGTCTCGCGAGAAATCTGTCGTATTTACCGCGAAACCACGACCAACTCCAGCGTTCCCAGACATCCATGAGACAGTGGATATTCGCTTCCAGCGGGAAAAGCTCCAGATTATCGGTCTCCTCGACGATGAGAATTGGCCGAAACAACCGTAGGTTTCTGAGATACTGATAAATGAACGTATCCGATAGATCGAGATATGCTTTAAGGAAATGAGCCGTGATGGGTTTGGGGTTATTGTCCTTCATGACTGGCTCCTTGGATTGAAGGTGCACCGTTCTATTCTGTTTCCACCATCATATCGAGGGGGGACTCTTTCACCGTGAGTGGAGGACGTATGACGCCACGTATTCTAGCAGATTCAAAGATCGCCATGAGGATTTCAAGTGCCATTCTTGCCTGATGGGCATTCCCCCGGTGGCTTTTCGTTTCATCATTCAGGAGGGAAACCAGTTCGGTGACAACCGCTGTGTGTTCTTTGGTGGGAGATAGATGCATCGGCTGCCATCCTTTACGACCGCCGCCGTGAAGCAAGAGACTATCGAGTGTCACAGTCAGTTGTCCTTCACTCCCATAAGCATGGAGGCTAAAGTCGCTCTTGGCGAGATCGCCGCTTTCCAGCAGCCCTCGCGTACCATTCGAGAACTGGATCAGCGCCTGGGCAATCTCTTCCACACGATGTCCACGATTGTAGCTATCCTTCTTCCGCTCCGTCTGCCCTAGAACCCATTCTGTCTTGGGGTCTCTGAGGATATAGCGCATCGCATCCACAACGTGAGTTCCCCGGTTCAGCAATGAAGAATCCCAGTGCCCCCATATAAGCTCAGGTTCACCGATGGCACCGGATGCGATCAGTTGCCTGGCTTTGTCGATATACGGATTAAACCTGAATTGGTGGGCGATGATCAGCTTGATATTGTTCTGTTCGCAGACTCGGATCATCTGATCTGCGTCGCCGAGATTGGTGGCCATCGGTTTCTCACACAGGATCGCCTTCACACCATGCTCAGCGGCAATGCGGGTCATCTCTGCATGCAGACCGGGCCAGGTACTGATGCTCACTATATCGAGTGATTCGTTGGCGAGCATATCCTCAAAATCTCGATAGCAACGCGAGACAGTAAACTCACTTGCGATAGTTTTCGCCGCATCCGGGCTAATATCAGCCACAGCAGCCAGTTCGACATCTGATTGAGCCTGATAGGCAGCCGCATGATCACGAGCAATCGCACCGCAACCAATAATACCGGCCCTATATTTAGCCTGCTCCGTGGTGGCCCAGCCGGGATGATGCGCGCGCCTGGAAAGCTGATGGATCGCTTTATGGACCTCTGCTGCCACGTATCTCACGTCTTTTTCTGAGTATCGCTCCGTAATACCGATAATCACCAGACGATTGAGCACATCCTCTGCAACGGGACAGATCCCCGGTTCATAGGCTATCTCCTGTCGTCCATGGGGATAGTCGAAGGGGAAAC